>CAKUMQ010000056.1 GCA_934667845.1 uncultured Eubacteriales bacterium
CATCGTATCCGCCCGCCTGACCAGAGCGGCATATGCCCTGCTGATACTGTCGTCCAGCCCGAGGCTTTTTTCAACAAGCACAATGCGCTTTTGCATTACGCACTTGTGTTCCCAGATCAGCCGCAGCACGCGGCGGTCCATGCGCGCATACGGGATCTCACCGCGAAAGAGCATGGCGGCGTATTCGGCGATGTAGTCGTGGACGGCAATGCCGAACACGGGCCCCTCCCCCGAAAACGGATATTTTCGCAGATCCGAGTCCAGATATTCCCGGAGCTTTTCATATACCGTCCGCGGCGAAAATTCCACAATATCCGCTTTCGGCTTCAGGGCGTAGATCCCCACGCCGATCCCCCGTTTTTCCATGGCGATGCGGCCGGCGTTAAACGCCCGCTGCGGCGTTCGGAATTTGCGGTAGACCCATTTTTCGTCATAGGCGACGACCGTATAGGTCTGATCGCTCCGGTCATAGCCGCAGATCAGACCGTCATGCCCCTGATGGCGCTCTCTGTACCAGCTTTTCCCTTTCACATAATAATCGTCCACATCGGTAAACTCGACATAATAGCCGCTGTCGATCATCTCGCGGATGATCGGGTTGATATACCCTTTGGTAAACTGCACGGGGAGCGCGATCCGCTCAAGATACGGGCAGCTCTGCCAGGAGGAGTCCGGAATATCGACGATCGGCGTCGTCAGCCCCTTTAGAAATCTCCGGCTGCACGTCAGATTCATCACCTGATTGAAATACCGGTTCTGAATGCTGGGATTGCCCGCCAGCAGGACCGTGGCGGAACCCTGGTAGTTATAGGTCTTATACAGCGGCTCGATAAGCGGCAGCTCGGCGCGTTCAGCCATTGTCCTCACCGCCCGCCGTATATTTTTGCACCAGCTCCGTCACATCCCGCACAGTCGTCAGGGCAAACGGGTTCATATCGGACTCATCAAGCGTGATGCCGAAGGCATCCTCGATCTCGATCAGCATCGTCACCATCAGCAGGCTGTCCAGTGCGAGGTCGTCCTGCAGCACCGCCTCATCGCCGACTGTTTCCGCTCCGCTGAGCATAGCCAGGATCTGCTTCACTTTTTCTTCAATTTTCATGCTTCAACACCCTTTCTACATTCTTTTTCACCATGGCAAAGCTGTCCTTTGGCGGAATATCGGTCGGGATCCACACGCCGTGATTGGCTTTGCAGATCGCCCGGTATTCGTTGCGCAGCCGGTATTGCAGCGCCATGTCGATATATCTGTCCTTTTCCGCCTCGCGGCTGCGCACGCGCTTTACTGCCGTTTCCACCGGTACATCAAAAAAGAAGGCGATATCCGGGCGGACGGCTGATTCGGCGACCTCATAGATCCACCGATCCTTTTCAAATCCGCGGGCACGCAGATTGGCGAGGCAGGAATACCAGTAGCGGTCGCTGAGGACGATATGCCCCGCCTCAAGCTCCGGTTCAATGACCTTGCTCCCGTGCTGCAGCCGATCGCCCGCCGCCGACAGCGACAGACTGCGGTAGTCAAAGGCGCTGTGATCAGGGCTGTCCATATAGGTTCTGAATACGGCGGACTCCCGGACGGCATTGGTCGGCTGCTTCGTCAGAAACACGGTGTACCGCGGCGCAAGCTCCTCTTTGAGCCTTGTCAGCATTGTAGTCTTTCCGCAGCCGTCAAGGCCGCAGAAGGTGAATAAATATCCGCCTGTTCGGTTGGGCTTCATGGAAAACGCTTTCATACCGTTTTTTCCTCCTTCAGCAGCCGCATCCTGTCGTCGGCAAAAAATCGTGCGGCAATATCCTTTTCCGTATAGAGATACCGTTTTCCCTCCTGCGGGTCAATAACGGTATGCAGAAATGCCGGATCGCTTTTCAGCGCAGCCTCTGCCGTCTGCACGGCATAGCCGTTTTCAAAAGCGAACAGCGCCGCCGTCTGACAGACGGCAAAGGCGCACACCTTTTCCATGCCGAGCGCTTTCGCCCGCGCAAACAGGTGATCCACATACTCCTTCGACGCATCGTTCAGCAGCAGGTAGATATCGCTGTATTTATAGAGCGTCATATCCCGCTTCATCCTGACCCAGGGAAGCGCCGCCGCCTCTTTATACAGATGCGCGCAGAGGTGGACAAAGAAATCGTCCTCTCTCAGCGTCCTGACACGTTTTCCCGGCTCTCCGACTGCCGCCGTATGCGCCAGCATCTCCTCAAGCAGCGCCGTATCTCCGGGCTTATAGTCAAGCGAGAAGTTGATATCCGCCTCAAGGAACGGCATTCCGGGGAGATCGGTCTCCCGCAGATACGGCACGGTCTCTCCGCGCGTCATTTTCGATTCGACGATCTCCCGGCGGGAGGCCGGAACAAACCGACCGCCGCGGATATACCCCTGCCGGAATCCGGCGGCGGCAAGCGCCTTACCGACAGCCGTTACATCTGCGGGGCGCACAAGCAGATCGACGTCGTTTGCCGTGCGGTATCCCGCCGGATACTGCCGGCACAGGTACGCCCCTTTGAGCATGGCGTAGGGAACGCCGCACCCGGACAGCACATTTTCCAGATCCGCAAGGCATCGAAAAAAGCTGTCGTTTTTCTCTCTGCTCTGCCGACGGGCATCCTTCAGGGCGTTACGGAATTCCCGGTTCACCCTGTCTGAAAGTCCGTGCTTTTCCAGCGTGCCGCAGGCGACCGCCTGCATACGGTTAAAAAACAGCTGACCCAGCACGGCGGGCGTCGCCGCGGCGAGCAGTGTCCCGTCAAACCGCTCCGCTTTAAAGCTGCACAGCTGTTTGAACAGTTCTTTTTCTTTTGCTTTCATGATTCATTTCCTTTCCTGTTTTTTAGGCTTGGTATACTGGGCAATGATCCGTTCCAGCACCGCCAGCTCGCCCGCCTGCAAACGGCACGCCGCCTGCCTTTCGGCAAGCCCCGCGAGCTTTTGCAGCACGGCGATCTCTCCGTCCGTCATGTACATGCGGTCATGCACATAGCCCTCGGTCACATAGATGCCGCCGTCATAGCGGCCGCACTGCGTGTAGATCGGCGCTGTCAGACTGAGGATCTCCACATCCCGCTGGATCGTTCTCTCGGAAACGCCGAACTCCGCCGCGAGATTTCCCACCGTCTCGTGTCTTCGCCGACATAAGATACGCAAAAGCTCCGCCCGTCGTTCGGCTGTTCCCATGGATCCTCACCCCCTTTCCGCATAGAGCATACGGTTTAATCCGGACAAGTTCTGTCACCGTTAACCGAAAAAAGCAAAAAAATAAACCCGGCAAGCCGATGCGCCCCTTACGCATCGGTCTGCCAGGTTCCTCTTGATCGCTTAACAAGTCCAACTTATCTCTTCGGCATACCGGTATTCTGTTGTTCCGTCCGCGTGGCGCATATCGCCGCCAAAACGCCCTGCGGTGTGTAGGATATCCGCAGATAGCTCTTGCATTTCGGACAGCCGCCCTCAATATACGAGTCCGCCGTCCCTTTGAATAATGACCGCCCGCAGACGGGGCAGCTTGCCATAAACACCTGTTTTTCCATTGAATTCTCCTTTCCTTTGAAAAAAGCTCTTGACAGAATATATCTTCTTTGATACAATATATCCGGAAGTTAACTGCAATATCAGTATACCGCATATCCGGAAGTTTGTCAATAGACATTCGGAAGTTTTTTGCAACTGTGAGGTGCCCTATGGATTTTGGAGAAAAACTGAAAGCGGCGCGCCTGTCGCTCAATCTGTCGCAGAGCGAGCTGGCGGAAAAGACCGGCATATCCGAACGCTCCCTGTATACCTATGAGCAGACCGGCGTTTTTCCGCGAAGCGGCAATCTGCGCAGGATCGCCGATGCGCTGAATGTTTCCGTAAGCTATCTGTTGGATGAAGAAGAGAGTGACCCCGAAAAAAGCGTTGACCGCGACCGGTTTATTGCCGAAGCCGGAACCCGGTTTGGCAGCAAAGGGGCAAAAGAGGCGGCGGAAGTGCTGTCCCGCGCCTCGGCGCTTTTTGCAGGCGGCGAGCTGGACGACGCGGCAAAGGAGCTGTTTTTTCAGTCGCTGATGGAGGTGTATCTGGATTCCAAGCAGGAGGCAAGGCGGAAATTTGCCCCCCGGCAACGTGCCCGCAAGGTCAGACGCGGCGATTGAAGGCTGCCGAGGAGGAGATTTATGTCAACTATTGCCTACATTCATGACAAAACGGAGAAGATCGTCAGAAAAGCGGCGTCGCGGGATCCGTTTGAGATCTGCCGCAGCATGCAGATCCGCGTCCACTATAAAGATCTTGGCACGGTACTGAAGGCCTACTATTTCTACCAGTCCCGTATCCGCAATATCGTGATCAATTCCCGCTCGGGAATGACCGTCAGACGCATTCTCTGCGCCCATGAGCTGGGACATGCCGTTTTGCACGGCGAGCTTGCCGCCATGCGCGGATTTCAGGAGCTTGAGCTGTTCGACCGGTCGGCACCCGCCGAATATGAGGCGAATCTGTTCGCCGCCGAGCTGCTCATTTCCGACGAGGAGCTTCTGCCGCTGTTAAATGACCGGGACAAGTCCTTTTTCAGCATCGCCAAGGAGCTGTACGTTCCCGCCGAGCTGCTGGATTTTAAATTCCGTCTGCTGAAGACCCGCGGGCTGCGTATGGAATCGCCGCTGACCTCCCCTGCCGATTTTCTGAAAAAGGAACTGCCCGAATGCTTTGAGCCGGAATACAGCTTTGAAGGCGCATAGGATCTCGCCGCAGCCGGAAGCGCACCGGGCAGTCGCTTTCCCTGTACATATCCCAAGATAAACATCACCGGGACCGGTCTGCAATTGACCGATCCCGGTGATGTTTTCGTCTTTTGCTGCGCGGATGTCAGCGTCGTCTCCCTAAACCGGCTGTCAGATCTCCCGTTGCCGCATCCTTTGCGGTTATCCCCGGGTATACCGATCATACGGAGAATCCACATAGACCAAATGGCCATCCGTATCAGATCTACCGCAGGAATCCGGCTTGCTTTGGAAATCAAACGACTGTAATGTGCCTTTCCACTGTTCAAGCACACTTTTCGGCAGCATCGTCCTATACAGCAGACGATACCGCTTCCGCAGACGGGTGCGGGTGCCGATCTCCAGAACCGCACTATCCCCGCGCGGATAGAGCCATGTCTCCTGCGGCCCGTCACAGCACGGCGTAGTAAACAGGTGATAGCGCTCGGTATCTGCCCGGCATTCGGGCGGCTTCCCGCGGTCAAGTGATCGCACCTCCCTGTAAAACAAGTATCCAAGCCCGCATGTGGGAACGGGAAACGGCACTTCCTCCAAACGGCAGACAAAGTCGATCACGCTAAGCGACGTCGGGACAATATCCTCGTAAAAGGTATCGCTTGCCACCAAAAGCGGCCGTTTGCCGTCCTGCCGGAAATACACATCCGCCCCGTCCTCAGTAAAACGGGGGTGCCATGTAAAAGTAAACGCGGCTGCCGGATCCACCGGCAGGACAAGAAAACTGTCCGCCTGTGCTTTCCTTTTCCCCATTATTTTTTAAGCATCCTTTCGATCTCCTTTGGTCGATACGATGGGTTTCGTCGGCTGATTTCGCCTGCGATCTCCCGGGACAGCGGCAGATCGCCGCAGTCTCTCAGCTGACATGCATACAGATATGCCGTTTTGTCGCTGCGGGAATTTAAGGTATAGGCATTTTGGATCGCTTCAAGCGCGGCTGTCTGCTCTCCCAAACGGGCATAACAGAGATACAGCTGCTCAAACGTTTTGAAATGCGGCTCCGCCTCGACCGAGCGCCGGAACCATTTGACGGCGGCTTCCGGCTCGCCATGTTCCAGCGCTGCCTTGCCCTGCAAATAGAAGGAATAGCCGTTATCTGTCTCCGTGGCAATTCACCCCACCTGTTTTTCGGTCATACGAAAGCGGTTATAGGATCGCATACAGCACATTCCCGCCAATCAGATAATGAATTTGGATCATAAAAGGCTTTATACCCAGCAGATAGGTCAGCAATGTAAATGTCTTATCTTTTATAAAAGAAAGTGACGGATCGCCGACGCCGCCAATACAATTTACGGTGCTTTCCTCGGGGCAAGTCAGATCTGTATTGGACACAAGGTCGCACAGCTGATCATACAGCACATCATATACGGTGGCAGGGATGGCAACAGGGTCTGTAAACACCGCTGCTATATCCTGCCATGTCAAAGCATCAAACCTCTCCCAAAGATCGGTCATCGCCTTGTTTTCCCGACCGGGCGGATCCAATTTCATGACCGCAGAATAAACGTACGGTTTGGTTCCGCTCAGGATTGCCTGCCATTCTTCGACCTGCACACGCAGCGTATCGTCCGAACTTTCAAAAAAGCCAAATTCGTGTAAAAAGGGCATAACTCCGATCAGTTCCAAAGCGTATGTCTTATTCGGCACATCCAAGGCCTGCTGATAATACTGCCTGCAGCGCCGGATAAATGTGTCCCCGTCTATTTGGTGCTGTAAATACGCCGATACGGATTCCCAAACAGCCTCTATCATTTTCACGCCGCTTTCCTCATCTGTCCTGATTTTCCGCCGATACATTTTGCCGTCTTTGCAGTCACTCCGGAATCTTCACCCTTTTCACGGTATCCCCCGGCACAAGTGACACCAGTGCAGATCCCGATCCGCTCTGCCGGATCTCTGCGTCGGTTCCTCTGAGGATCCCCTGCACTGTAGCATAACTTTGATGGATATATTCAGTTTCGAGGATCACCCCGTCTTTGATCCGAAACCAAAGAAACTCACAGCTTTTGGTATAGCTGCAAAAATAGGGATCCTCTATAGCCACAACATAGTCGTCTGTATTATCGCGGCTTTGGATCCGCACGCCGCACATCGGCACCGTATCTATGTCGTGTTCCATGAGCGCGAGGTCTGCCCGATAGTGCTCGCGGATCACGGAAATAGCAGCACAGTCCTCCCTCCATGCGGTTTTCCCGCCCTTCGCGCAGGCAGCTGCCGTCAGCATAACGGCAAAAAGCAGAAAAAGCGCAAACAAGCGTTTCATTCTTTTTCTCCTTTCGATCAGTCCGCTTGCCGCTCCCGCAAAAAGCGCTTTACCTCATCCGCCGTCGGTATGGAGGCGGCAGCACCCGCACGGGATACCGTCAGCGCCGACGCAGCCGACGCGGTATACAGCGCCCCCTGAAGATCACTGCCCTCAGCCACGGCGGCAAGAAAATACCCGATAAAGGTGTCGCCCGCCGCCGTAGTGTCCGCAACAGACACCTTCATGGCGGGCAGCCGGTGGATCCCCGCACCGTCGGCAGCGATCACGCCGTCGCCGCCGACCGTCAGGATCACGGTGGTGTGCGGATATTTTTCCCGCAGTGCCGCAATGATCCGGTCATTTTCCGTTTCTCCGGAGAGCGCCGCCCCCTCGGTCTCGTTGACAAACAGCCACTCGGCAATACCGATCGGCATATCCGCCAGCTCCGCCGTAATCGGCGCGGGATTGAAAGCGATGCGCAGACCGCGCGCCGCCCCCTCCTCCAGCAGCGTGCGGATCTCGCTGATCTCGTTTTGCAGCAGCAGAATATCCCCCGCCCGGCAGGTATCCAGCACCTCGCAGACAAAGCTCCTGTCTATGGCGCGGTTTGCCCCGCTGTAAAGCAAAATACAGTTCTGCCCGCTCTCATCCACCTGAATGATCGCGTGACCGCTGGGCACATCCGCCGTGCGCACCGCCGTGATATCCACGCCGTTATCCGCCAGAAGCGGACGCAGCATGTTGTCGTCCCGTCCCACGAGACCGGCATGGCGCACCGACGCACCGGCACGCGAAAGCGCGATGGACTGATTCAGCCCCTTGCCGCCGCAGCCGCTGTGCAGAGTGGCAGAGGACAGCGTTTCCCCCGCCTGCACAAAATGGGGCACCGCATACACATGATCAATGTTGAGCGAACCAAAGCACAAAATATCCATGGCTTACATTTCTCCTTTTTCCGTCTGCCGCAACAGCTTCGTAAACCTATCCGTCAGGATCGCGTCGCGGCTCACCTCATGCGCCCGGCGGATCGCGCATCGGGCTGCGCCGCCCGTAAGCCGCCGACCCACACCGTTTGCGTTCATTATAGCAAAAATTCCGCCTTTCCGCAAGCAGGCTTTCCGTATTTTCCTCGATGTGTATGTACGTCGATAGAACACACCGTGCTCTAAAGTGAAAAGCGGAGCCGTTTTTGTCAAACGGCTCCGCTTTTTATCAAAGCTGGCTTTTGATGCGGTTGAGCGCCCCTTTTTCGAGGCGGCTGACCTGTGCCTGACTGATGCCGATCTCCGCCGACACCTCGATCTGTGTCATGCCCTTGAAAAACCGCAGATTCAAAATGCGCTTTTCCCGCTCACCCAGACCGCGGATCGCCTCCTTCAGCGCCAGCTCATCCAGCCAGTTGCTGTCGTCGTTGTGATCGCCGACCTGATCCATCACATACAATGTGTCGCCGCTGTCGGAATACACCGGCTCATACAGACTGACCGGCTCCACGATGGATTCCAGCGCCAGCACGACGTCCTCGCGCGGCAGACCGATCCGCTCTGCGATCTGCTCCACCGTCGGCTCCTTCTGCGTTTCCCGGATCAGCTGCTCCTTCGCCTGCATGGCGCGATACGCCGTATCGCGCATGCTGCGGCTGATGCGGATGGCGTTGTTATCCCGCAGATAGCGGCGAATCTCGCCGACGATCATCGGTACGGCATAGGTGGAAAAGCGCACATTCTGGGAAATGTCGAAATTGTCGATCGACTTCATCAGCCCGATGCAGCCGACCTGAAACAGATCGTCCAGATTTTCCCCGCGCTGGGTAAAACGCTGGATCACACTGAGCACCAGCCGCAGATTGCCCTCGATCAGCTTCTCCCTCGCTCCGCGGTCGCCCGCCTGCATCGCTTTGAGCAGGCGGATCTTTTCCGCCTCGGACAGTACCTTCAGTGTCGACGTATTGACGCCGCAGATCTCCACCTTATTATACATCCCGTCCACCCTTTCCTCAGTCTGTAAAAAGTATAGACCGTTTCGGGCGCGGTATGCAGTCTGCGGCGGTTGGAAAACGCAGGAAAAAGGTCAGCCGCCCGCCTCCGCCCGCTCGATGTCGCGCTTTAACCGCAGGATGATGCGCTTTTCCAGGCGGGATATGTAGGACTGGGAGATGCCCATCAGATCCGCCACCTCCTTTTGCGTATGCTCCCGCCTGCCGCCGATGCCGAAGCGCAGCTCCATAATCTGCCGCGCCCGCGGCTCCAGCCGCTCGACGCATTGCAGCAGCAACGTTTTTTCCGCCTCCTGCTCCAAATCGCGGTTGACCTCGTCCGGATCGCTGCCGAGGATATCCGACAGCAGCAGCTCGTTGCCGTCCCAGTCCACATTCAGCGGCTCGTCGATGGACATTTCGTTGCGCAGCGGCGCATTCTTGCGCAGCACCATCAGAATCTCGTTTTCGATGCAGCGGGAGGAATAGGTCGCGAGCTTGATATTCCGCCCGGGGCAAAATGTATTGATCGCCTTGATCAGCCCGATCGTGCCGATGGAGATGAGATCCTCGATCCCCACGCCGGAATTTTCAAACCGCTTGGCGATATACACCACCAGCCGCAGATTATGCTCGATCAGGCTGTCACGCGCCTGCCTGTCCCCCTGCTTCATCCGCGTCAGCAGCTCAGCCTCCGTCTGCGCCGGCAAAGGCGGCGGCAGCGTATCCGCTCCGTGGATATAATCCACCGGCGCCGTCTCCCGCAAAAGCAGCCACCGCCGTATCCTTTTCCATAATTCACCTATTGCTTTCATGAGTCCTACGCCTCCCGATCCGATAATACAGACACTACGTCCGCCCCCAAAAGCGCCTCGCAGCCGCCCCGCCCCAGCCGATCCGACAAAGCTATGTAGACACCGGTGATATCCCGCCGGCGCTTTCCGGCAGTGAGCACCGCCTCGGCGGGACAAAACGCCGGCAGCAGCCCTTTTCCGCCGACCGAATCAAACGGAATGAGCCGGAATCTGCCGGGCGGCATGCCCGCCGGCACGTCCGTTCCGTCGGCAAAGCTGAGCCACTGCCGCTGCTCCGCCGTCAGCAGCGGCAGCACCGCACTGCGGTCAGCCACGATCACGGGGCGACCGGAAAAGCTCTCCACCAGCCGGTTGCCGGAATCGTAAAGTGCCCGCAGCTCCCGCTCCCCGCCGCCGTCCCGCAGCCGCAGCCGGTATTCGCCGCCGAAACGGCGCAGGCGGCTGCCGCGTTCATACAGGCACAGGATGCCGTAAAACAGCGCCGTCAGCAGGGCAAGCAGAAGCGGCGGTACGTCGTAATACACCACGCCGTTGATCACCCGCAGCCCCTTCGGCGCCAGCCAGAAAACCGCCGCCAGCACCACGCCCGCCAGCGCGGTGGACAACAGGAAAAACGCCGCCAGACGGGCGAGAAAGCGCTTGACCGGGCTTTTGCCGAACGCCGCCCAGACGACCGGCACCGCCGACAGCAGCCGCAGCGGCAGCGCCACGGCACGGGGCAGGGTCGGCAGCACCAGCACTGCCGACAGCAGCGCCCCGCACAGGCTGCCGAGCACGAGCCGCCGCCGTTTGCAGGCGATATGCAGAAGCCGCGCCGTGCCGCACAGCAGCGCATAGTCCAAAAACCAGTTGAGCGCCACCAACACATCCATATAGATCACGGCCGACCACCTCCTGCCCTATCAGTATACCTCTGCAAGACGGACGGATTCTGCTGAAAGCTGGTGGCTGAAAACAAAACCTTACTGCCAGTTTATGACGCGCTTTTGCGACTTATTCGCTTTTTCCCGCCGATTCGCCGCACAGCCTGCATGACCGGCAGCCGGTACAGTCTGGCATACAGCCAGCCTGCCGGCAGACTGAGCAGCCCCCACAGCAGCGTATACCAGATACACACCTGACCGAGCAGATTGCCGGACAGACCGCTGTAATCCCACACCTGCATCCGGCACAGGCGGTTGACCACGCAGCCGGTCACAAATTCCGCCGCCGTCACCGCAAGCGCACACAGCGCGCAGCAGCCGGTTTTCGTGCGGCTAAACAGCCGCAGATAGATCCGCCCGATCATATGAAAGCACAGCCCGCCGAGGATCGTCATGCTCCAGTGGCTGTATCCGCGCCAGAGCACCTCAAGCCCGTTATACCCGATCCCGCCGACGGCAAACAGCGCAGTAAAGCGATAAAGCTCCCGCTGCACACCCTCTTTTTTCCCTTTCAAACTTTTCCACTCCTCTCCCCCTCATTCTGCGCGAAAACCGCCGATTTACGGATGGAAAGAAACGGAACAATCCGGAGGAAACAAGAGGAAACAAGAAGTTTTTGCTTTTTTCTGTCGTTAATTCCGGTTTTTTCAGTTTTTCAAAAGAATTTCGGAAAAAACCTTGACTTTTTCGCGATAACCTCGTATAGTATGTTCTGTTGTCTGCAGAGGCGGAAATATCTCCCTGCCGGCAATGCATCTTGAGCAAAAAACCGATAGCGGCATCAAAAGCAGCGCCGCAGTCCCTTTTGCCCGCTTTTTTGCGGACGGAGAGGATTGTGAAAAACCCTTTGCGGAGGGCGTTGTCATGAGGCTGCGGTTTCCGTTCATGGGACGGCGCGCCGTCCACGAGAAACTTTGTACCGTCCGACCGGGCGGTATACACCGCAAAGGGGGATGCATTTTTATGGAAAACGAAAACCGGAACATCATCGACCTGGAACACATCGCCATCGCATTTGACGGAGAACAGATATTGCAGGATCTCACCCTGCATATCCGGGATGGAGAATTCGTCACGCTGCTCGGTCCGTCCGGCTGCGGCAAGACGACACTGCTGAGGATCATCGGCGGCTTCATCACTCCCGACAGCGGCGATGTGTTTTTTGACGGAAAGCGCATCAACGACCTGCCCGCCTATAAGCGCAAGGTCAACACCATCTTCCAGCGCTATGCGCTCTTTCCGCACCTGAACGTCTATGAGAATGTCGCGTTCGGTCTGCGCGTGCAGCGCAAGCCCGAAAAGGAGATCCGCGAGACCGTCGGGCAGATGCTCGCGCTCGTCAACCTGCGCGGCTTTGAAAAGCGCGGCATCGGCACGCTTTCGGGCGGTCAGCAGCAGCGCGTCGCCATTGCCCGCGCGCTCGCCGTTCATCCGAAGGTGCTGCTGCTCGACGAGCCGCTTGCCGCGCTCGACCTCAAGCTGCGCAAGGATATGCAGGCGGAGCTGAAAAACATACAGAAGCGCCTCGGCATTACCTTCCTCTATGTCACCCACGACCAGGAGGAGGCGCTGTCCATGTCCGACACCGTCGTTGTCATGGACGGCGGCCGCATCCAGCAGATCGGCACGCCGCAGGATATTTATAACGAGCCGCAGAACGCGTTTGTGGCGGATTTCATCGGCGAGAGCAATATTCTCGACGGCATTATGCACGCGGACTTCCTGGTGGAGTTCTTCGGCCGCAAATTTGAGTGCCTTGACAAGGGCTTTGCCCCGATGGAGCCGGTCGACGTCGTCATCCGTCCGGAGGATATCGACATTGTCGAGCCGATCAAGGGCCACCTGACCGGCACCGTGACCAGCGTCACATTCAAGGGCGTCCACTTTGAGACCATCGTCGATTTCAAGGGCTTCAAATGGCTGATCCAGACCACCGACTACTACGCCCCCGGCTCCACAATCGGCATTGTGCTCAATCCCGAGGACATCCACATCATGAAGCGGTCGGAATATTCCGGTCTGTTCGGCGATTACAGCTCCTATTCCGAGGAGTTCGACGAGCTGGCTGACCCCAACGCTCAGCCGGAGGAAGGCGGGGATGAGGAATGAAGCACTCCCGTCTGACCGTATTTCCGTTCGGGCTGTGGATGGTGCTGTTCACCCTCATCCCGCTCGGCATGGTCGTCTGGTTCGCCTTCACGGATGAATCCGGCGCCTTTTCGCTCGATAACATCCGCGAGATCGGCCAGTATCTCCCGAGCTTCTGGTATTCCATCTGGGTAGGGGCGCTGTCCACGTTTTTCTGCCTGATCCTCGCTTATCCGCTCGCCTACAGCATCTCCCGCACCGGCGCGCGCGTCCAGCGCACCATGGTGATGATCGTGATGCTGCCTATGTGGATGAATTCGCTTCTGCGCATCACTGCGCTGAAATCCATTATCGACGACAACGGCCTGTTAAACCGCCTTCTGGAGGCGATAGGGCTGTCGCCGGTGAAGCTGGTCGGCACGACCGCCGCCATCGTGCTCGGCATGGTCTACGACTTTCTGCCGTTTATGATCCTGCCGCTCTATTCCGTCATGACCAAGATCGACAACCGCACGATCGAGGCGGCACAGGACCTCGGCTCCAACTCGCTTCAGGTGCTCGGCCGCGTGATCCTGCCGCTGTCGGTGCCGGGCATCCTGTCGGGCATCACGATGGTGTTTGTCCCCTCGGTCAGCACCTTTGTCGTCGCAACGCTGCTCGGCAACGGCGGCGTCACCACGCCGCTGATGATCGGCGAGATCATCGAGTTTCTGTTCAAAGGCTCCGCCCCCGCATACTACAACATGGGCGCGGCGCTGTCACTGGTGCTGATGCTGCTGATCCTGCTGTGCATTGCCGCGATGAATTCCGCCGATAAAAGCGACGATGAGATCGGAGGGATGATGCCGTGAAAACGCTGTCCCGTATCTATAATACACTGATCATGGCGTTTCTCTACGCCCCCATCGTGGTACTGATCGTCTTTTCTTTTAACGGCTCGAAAAGCCGCTCGATCTGGAACGGCTTTTCGCTCCAGTGGTATGAAGCCCTGTGGGTCGATGCCGAGATCCGCGAAGCGCTTTGGGTCACGCTGAAGGTCGCCGTGCTGTCGGCGCTGTTTGCCACCGTGATCGGCGTGCTTGCCGCCGTCGGCATCCACCGGCTCAACCGCCGCCTGCGCAAGGTGTTTCTGACCGTCAACAATCTGCCGATGGTCAACCCTGAAATCGTCACCGGTATCTCCCTGATGCTGCTGTTTGTTTTCATCTATCAGAGCACCGGCCTGCTGCGTACCGGCTTTCTGACGCTGCTGCTTGCGCACATCACCTTCAATATCCCCTACGTCATCCTGCAGGTCATGCCGAAGCTGCGGCAGATGAATCAGCATATGTATGAAGCGGCACTCGACCTCGGCTGCCACCCGCTGAGCGCCTTTTTTAAGGTCGTGATGCCGGAGATCATGCCCGGCGTGACGACCGGCGCGCTGATGGCGTTTACGATGTCGCTCGATGACTTTGTCATCAGCTATTTCACCTCCGGCTCCACGGCACAGACTCTGTCGGTGACGATCTACAACATGACCAAGCGCCCGATCACCCCCGAGATCAACGCGCTGTCTACCCTTATGTTCGGTGTCATTCTGCTGCTGCTTTTGGCGGTCAACCTCTACCAGATCCGGGACGAGGCCGCGCAGAAAAAGCGTATGCACTGACGAAAGGAGTGGTTTTTATTCATGAAACGTCTGTTTTCCCTGTTCGCTGCCGCGCTCCTCTGCCTGAGCCTTGTCGCCTGCCAGTCCGCACCGGACGAGCCTGACGAGCCTGACGGCGAGGAGGACACCGCCTGGGACTACCGCGCTGAATACCCCGAGGCGGAGCCGACCGGCGTCACGCTCAACATCTATAACTGGGGCGAATATATCGACGACGAGGTGCTGGACGTCAACGAGGCGTTCACCTATATCACCGGCATCGGCATCAACTATAAGACCTTTGAAAACAACGAGAGCATGTATGCCCTGCTCAGCTCCGGTGCCGCCGATTACGACGTGATCTTTCCGTCGGATTACATGATCGCGAAGCTGATCGAGGAGGGGATGCTCGCCAAGCTGAATTTCGACAACATTCCGAACTACCGCTACATCGGCGAGAACTACAAAAATCTCGAATACGATCCCGAAAACGCCTATTCCGTTCCCTACACCTGGGGTACGGTGGGCATATTCTACAACACCAAATATGTGGACGAAGCCGATCTTGCGCTCGGCTGGGATCTTCTGTGGTGTGACAAATATAAGGATCGTATCCTGATGTTCAACAACCCGCGCGACGCCTTCGGCATTGCGCTCACGAAGCTCGGCTATTCGCTGAACACGCAGAAGCCCGCTGAGTGGGAAGCCGCCTACAACGAGCTTGTCCGGCAAAAGCAGGTGCTGTACAAATACGTCAACGACGAGATCTACGACCTGATGATCGGCGAGACCTGCTGGATCGCCCCCTATTATTCCGGCGACGGCGCGCTGATGATCTACGACGACGGCGCAAACGAGGACATCGCCTTCTTCGTCCCCGAAACCGGCACCAACTTTTTTGTGGACGCCATGTGCGTGCGCTCCACCACCAAGCATCAGGCGGAGGCTGAGGCGTATATCAACTTCCTCTGCCGTCCCGAGGTTGCGGCAGCCAATGCCGAGTATATCGGCTATTCCTGCCCCGAGCCGGCGGCTATGGAGCTGATGGATCCCGAGGTCACGGAAAATCCGTATTTCTACCCGCCGCAGGAGATCCTCGATAACACCGAGGTGTTTCTGAACCTGCCGAAAGAAACAAACCGCCTAGAGGCGGATCTGTGGCTCAAGCTGAAGCAGGTCACACGGCGCAAATAACGATCAGCTATGCAGAACCCCCGTCTGCCGCAAGGGCAGACGGGGGTTCGTCCGTTTTCGGCTGCCTGTTTACTGCACGCTTGTCCGGTCGATCTTTTTGAAAAACAGGATATAGGCGAGCAGCAGGTTGATCACGGCATCGTAAAGATGAAACCCGCCGAACAGGAACAGGCTTGAATACAGGGACACGCCCAAAATGCCCGCCGCGATCAGCTTTGGCCAGACGCCCGGCTGCTTGGTCATCCACGTCAGATACGCCAGCAGCGGCGAAAACAGCGCAAAAACCGTCCAGCCGATGA
>CAKUMQ010000057.1 GCA_934667845.1 uncultured Eubacteriales bacterium
CCATATAATTGACCTCCAGCTTCATCTCGCCGTCGAGCGTCTGCTCAAGCAGGTCATAGTAGTTTTTGTTTTCCAGCGAGGGGACGGAATACAGGAAGGTGTATTCCGTGCGGCTCGTTTCCGATTCGGAATCGGGGCGCGAGACCGTTGTTATCGTTGTGGAAGGATCGGACGAGCTGTCCCCGGAGGGGGAGAAGCGCTCGGGGAAGAGCATATACAAAATCATCACGCCGAGCAGCGCAAGCACAAGAAACACGCCGAGTGCGATCAGGGCGATCATTTTTCCTCGTCCGGAGGAGGCGGGGGCATCCGCGTCCGCCTCCTGCTCCTCCGTCTCCTCGGCGGCTTCCTCGTCACGAAGCGTGGCGACGGTCTTAGAGGCGGACAGTCCCTCCTGCAGCGCCTCGACCGATGCGGTGCGGTTATCGGGATTGACCTGCAGGCCGTTAAAGAGGCTCACCGCCACCTGATCGGGCAGCTCCTCCGCAATGGCGGCGGGAACGAACAGGTCGTTGCTGCCCGCCGAGCGCGTGCTCGCGTCGGGCGGCGGGTTGCCGGTCAGAACGCAGAACAGCGTGGCGGTCAGCCCGTATACGTCTGTGCGCTCGTCCAGTACGGCGTCAAAGCTGTACTGCTCCGGCGCGGCGTATCCGGCGCAGAGCCGGGGCTTCAGGTCGGCGCTGACGGCACGCGCCTCGGGCAGCAAAAAGCCGCGCAGACGCAGCCTGCCGTCCTTGCCGAGGATCAGCTCCTCGGGGCAGATGCCGAGATGGAAAATGCGGGCGTTATGCAGAAGGCGCAGTCCGGCGAGCAGCGGCATGAACAGCGGGCGCGCTTCCTCCCAGCGCAGCCGTCCGCCCAGCTCGGCCAGGCGGGTC
Organism: uncultured Eubacteriales bacterium; assembly: GCA_934667845.1. GTDB lineage: Bacteria > Bacillota > Clostridia > Oscillospirales > Acutalibacteraceae > HGM12789. The sequence continues at coordinate 879 of CAKUMQ010000057.1, forward strand.
TGCAGCGAAACGCCCTCCTCCGCCTCCGTGATGATATAGGAGGTCGCGTTGGCATCAAAAATATCATAGGTCGGGAACAGGATCGGGACATCGCGCATCCTCGCCAGTGTGCGGGCGTGGGTGCGGAATTTCTCCTGATATTCCGCAAACGTATGCTCACAGCCGCCGAGTATCCGCACAGAGCCGTCCTCGCTGCGCTCACAGAGCGTATCGGGGAAAAACTCGTGAATCTGACAGGGCGTGTGGGAGACGGTGTCCAGTCCGATATAACTGATGCGGTCGCCGCCCGACCGTTCGGCTGCGCCGACGAGATAACGGTCAGCCAGGATCGTGCGGACAGGCAGACATGCCGGTTCATTCTGCGCATCGGTCCTCCGACCGCAAATGCCGCAGACCTCTCTCCCCTCGGGCAGGGGATTCATGCAGCCCATGCAGATGTGTTCAGTATTCATATCATTTACCTCCTCGGCAGAATACACGGGAACAACTGGTATTTTACGCAATTCGGGGCAAAAAGTCAAGGCTTTTTCACCGAATGGAGCGGCGGAGCTGATCTAAACGCACATCGCTGCCGTAGAATATCACGGGACGAAACACGCCGATGATGCGCGAGGTGATGGCTTCGCCGTAGCGTGCGGAGAGCTGATCGGCGGTCAGATTGGTGCTGATGAGGGTGGGTAGCCCCGCCAGCAGGCGGGTGTTGAGCAGCTCATACAGGCAGGAGGCGGCAAACGGGCCGGAAAACTCCGTGCCGAGGTCGTCCATCACCAAAAGGTCGCAGCCGGTCATTTCCTCCAGTCCGCTGCCCTCTGCACGGCCGAAATGCTCCTGCTCAAGCCGGTGGAACAGCTGTCCGGTCGGGCCATAAAGCACAAAGCGCCCCTTTTCGGCGGCGGCGCGGGCAATGGCAAGAGAGACCTGCGTCTTGCCGGTGCCGGTCGGGCCGCGGAGCAGAAGGCTCGGCGAGCGGGCGGAAAATTCCTCGCCGTAGCGGCGGCAGAATGCCAGCACCCGTTCCATGCGGGAGCGGGGAGAGGAGCCGTCGGCGGCGTCGGGCTTGTCGGAATAGACGGCGGCGGTCAGCTCATTAAAGGCGGGCAGGCGGGTGTGCGCGCTGTTTTCCAGCGCCCGCACAGAGCCGTCGCGGATGAGCGTCTCCAGGCAGACGCAGCGTTTGCCGTCCGCAAAGCCGGTGTCGCGGCAGAGCGGGCAGGTGTAGACCGGCTCGAAGTTGTCGGCGGTCTCTCCCGCGTTATGCAGGATATCGGCAAGCTGACGCTGCAGCGCCAGATTTTCGTCGCGGATCCGGGCAACGGCAGCTTCGGTACCGTCGCCGCTCAGGATCGCCTGCACGACCTGTCCGGCAGAGGCAGCCATTTTCTGCTCGATCGTGATGACGCGCGGATCAAGACTGCGCATCCGTTCCCGCAGTGCCGCGGCACGCTGCGCCGCTTCGGAGCGGCGGCGGGAGAGGACGGAGAGCGCCTCTGCATAGACATTCGGGTTAACGGCCATGATCAGTTGCTCCTTTCGGAAGTGTCGGACAGGGAAGGCACATAGTTGACGAGCATATCCTCATATCCGCCGGTGTCGAGCGAGGAGGGCTTGGCGGACTTGGCGCCGCCGTCGAGCTGCGCGGGATCGGTAATGTTGTCCCGGTGCCAGCCCTCGAGGATGCGATTCATGTATCCGGCTTGGAATTTTCCGGTCTTTTCCATGGTGCGGGCATAGGCCTCGCGCAGCAGCGCGGCGGAGAAGCCCCATTCGTTGATCCAGCGGTCGGCGGCTTCGGTCTGCACCGCCGTCGGGTGGGGCAGGACGATATCCAGGGCGGCTTCGACCTGGCCGACCGCCTTTTGCCGCCGCTCCATCAGGCAGAGCTGCTCCTCTGCGGCGTGGATGGTGGTGATCCCGCGGTCACACCAGTCGAGCGCCATTTTTTCTATGTAGCGCAGGTTGCTCCTGTCGTGACCGACCGCCCAGCCGGTGATCATGATGATGACCTCGGCGGGCAGCCCGCAGGAGTCAAACAGATACAGCAGTGTTTCCATATCGCCGCCGGAGAGCGGGCGGCCGACCCGGGCGGAGACCGTGTCCAGCAGTACCGCAAACTGCGGGGTGTTTTTCTGCCGGGCGATGACCTCGTTCAGCTGCGGCTTGACGGCGGCGGGGCGCGGCGTGACCGGGGCGGGAAACGCGGCTGCGGGCGTCACGGCTGCCGACTCTGCTGCCGGAACGGCAGCGGGGGCGGAGGATGCCGGAGCAGGTGAAGCCGCCTCCCGCTCACAGAGGATGCCGCAGCGGATCCAATAGGCAAATGCGTCCTCGCACTCCTTCGGATCCTCGCCGATGGCGGCGGCACAGGCGGCGGTGTCGACCGCCTTGCCCGCGTGACGGGCAAACCACAGCAAGACCTTGAGCTGTAATTTGCTGGCGAGCTTGAGCTGATCATCCGCCACGGCGGCGGGCAGCGCCATGACCTCGGCAAAGCAGTCGCGGCTCCAGAGAATATCCAAAACGCATTTCGCTCCTCTTTTTCGTATATCCTCATTATTATAGCAGTATTCGACAGGATAGGCAAGCGGAAAAAACGGAAAAAGAAAGCGGTTTGACAGAATTCGCGCCGTGTGCTACAATAGCCTTACATAAGGAAGTGAATTGCCGTGACTAAGAAACAGCGGGCGAAATGCGCCGTGGAACGTTTACAGGCGGTCTATCCCGACGCCGTTTGCTCTCTCGATTATACCGATCCGTTTCGGCTGCTTGTTGCCGTGCGGCTTTCGGCGCAGTGTACGGATGCGCGCGTCAACCAGGTGACGCCGGCGCTGTTTGCGCGTTTTCCGGACATGGCGGCGTTTGCCGCCGCATCGCCCGAAGAGGTGGAGCCGTATATCCATTCCTGCGGGTTCTTCCGCGGCAAGGCGAGAGATCTCGTCGCCGTCTCCCGCGTGCTGCTTGCCGAATATGACGGCAGGCTGCCCGACACGGTGGAGGAGCTGTGCCGTCTGCCAGGCGTCGGACGCAAGACCGCCAACCTCATCTGCGGCGACGTATTCGGTACGCCCGGCGTGGTGGTGGCGGATACCCACTGCATCCGCATTTCCGGTCGTCTCGGGCTGACTGATTCCAAGGATCCGTATAAGGTGGAAATGCAGCTGCGGCCGCTGCTGCCGCCCGCAGAGAGCAACAATTTCTGCCATCGTCTCGTGCTGTTCGGGCGGGATACCTGTACCGCCCGCTCGCCGCACTGCGGAGCGTGTCCGCTTGCCGATATCTGCCCGTCCCGTGCCGACGGATAAAGCCATGCCCCGTGCGCCGAAAATGACGCACGGGGCATGTTGTCCTATTTGGGGATGCTTTCACAGAGCAGCGCGGCAAGACGCCGCAGAGCAAAAGCCGATGCCCGCCGCCGCACCGCGTTGCGCCCGGCATGGGCAAACCGCACGGTGGCGGTATGGCAGGCTCCGTTGACAAAAAAGCCGAAGCAGACGGTGCCGACCGGCAATGCGTCTGTGCCGCCGCCGGGACCGGCTAATCCGGTGATGCCGACGCCGACCTCGGCGTGCGCCCGCTCTGCTGCGCCCGCCGCCATTTCCGTCGCCGTTTCCTCGCTCACCACGCCGTGGGTGTCGATGGTCTCCTGCCGCACGCCGAGCAGCGCGACCTTGGACTCGGGGGCATAGGTGATATAGCTTTCCGCCAGCACATCGGAAACGCCTGCCACGCCGACGAGCCGCGCCACGGCGAGACCGCCGGTGCAGGATTCCGCAAAGGCGATGTGCCAGCCGCGCGCTTTCAGCATTGCCGCGACCGTCTCCTCAGATCTCATGCGCTGTTTCCTCCACCGTCGCCGTTTCGCCGGAAGCGGCGGCGATATCCTCGGCGGTCAGCCGCATCAGCGCCTCGCGCGAGCTTTCGCCCGAGCGGGCGAGACGGTTGGCCTGTGCCACCAGCACACGCTCAAACAGATTGCGCACTCCGCGGGCGTTGCCGAAGGTGTCGTTGTCGCGGCTCTCCCGCTTCAGAAACGCTTTCAGCTGTTCCTCCGCGCCGTCATCCAGACAGTAGGCGTTTTTGTTGCACCGCATCCGGAAGATGGCGACCATTTCATCCGGCGTATAGTCCGGAAAATACAGATAGCGGTTGAAACGGGATTCCAGCCCCGGGTTTGAGCGGATAAACCCGCTCATCTCATCGGTGTAGCCCGCCACGATCACCACAAGCTCGTCGCGGTGGTCCTCCATCGCCTTGAGCAGGGTCTCGATCGCCTCCTGCCCGTAATCGTTTTCACCCTTGCCCGAGAGCGCATATGCCTCGTCGATAAACAGCACGCCGCCGAGCGCTTTTTGAATCACCTCGGCGGTCTTGCCCGCTGTCTGTCCCACATAGCCTGCCACCAGCCCGCTGCGATCCACTTCGACGAGCTGACCGGTCTTCAATATGTCGAGCGCGTGATAGATGCGCGCCATCAGGCGGGCGATCATGGTCTTTCCCGTGCCGGGATTGCCGGTGAACACCATGTGCAGCGACATGTCCGCCGTCGGCAGTCCCTGCTCCCGGCGGAGCTTCCACACCGTCATCAGGTGGATCATGTCCTCGACCTCGCGCTTGACGGTGCTCAGCCCGATATAGCTCTCCAATTCCTCCTGCAACGCCTCGATGGATTCGGCGGGCGCGGTCTCCTGCGCCGTCTCGGGGGCGGTTTCCGCCTTTTGCTCCTCGGCGCTGTCCGGTTTTTCTGTTTTTGCCGTCGGCGCCGATGTCGGCGCTCCCCACAGATCGTCGGTCAGCGTCTGCAGATTTTTCTCCGTCAGCTGCCGCAAAAGCTGTGTCTGCTGCAGGATCAGTTCATCCCGTTTGTCCATTCCGTGTTCCTCCGTATTTTCACACAGCGGGCAGATGCTTTGACACCTGCCCGCTTTTCGGATCATGCTTCAGATCAGCTTTTCAGCGTCACATACACGCTGATCCCCGCGGCGTCCTCGCCGTAATAGATCCAGCTGTTTCCCGCGCTGCTCATCTGAATACGCAGGGTGTAGCGGTTCATTCCCGCCGAGGGGCTGTCGCCCAGTGCGATCCTGCCGGAAAAGCTCTTTTCGGTGAGGCGGTCGAGAACCTTTTTCTCGCCGACCACCGTAAATGTCACTGCCTGTGTCGGCACGTCGGCGGTCATTCCCTCCGGGATCCCGCTCACCGTCACGTTTTTGGCAGCCGTGCCGACGTTGAGCGTGAAGCTGCGGGAGGTGTAGCCGCTCAGGTTGACCTTTACGGTCACTTCGGTCGTGTTATCCAGTATCTGTACCGACGACGGCACGTTGAGCGCCACCCGCTGCGTCAGATTGTCGGGACTGAGATGGTCGAAATCGACCGTGCTGATCTGCTGTATGCTCTCGGCAAACGTGTCTACATCCGACTGCGGACCGACGATGACGATAGATGCGGGCGACACCGTCACGAGATCCTTGCGGTTTTTCAGCGCGGCGGGCACATTCTGCAGCGCGCAGGAGAAGTCCACCGTGCGGGATACCCAGACGGGAACGGTCACATTGACGGTCGTGGAGGTCAGGTCGGTGAAACGGCAGTCGGACAGATCCACCTCTTTGCCGTCGGCGTCCAGCGCGACCAGCTCTGCGGAAAATACCGTTGTTTCGGAGATGGCGGCGGAATCGGAGATGCGCGCCACGATGGAGGCGATCTGCGACGTTACGCTGCGCGGCCCCTCAAGGGTCACGCTGCCGTCGGGCAGGAGCGACGAATCCGGGATGGCGTCGCCGAGCCGGTGCTGGCTCTCGTCCGCCACCTTGACACCGCCGGTGTCCACGCCGACCTTGAACGACAGACCGGTATCCCAGTAGTCACAGGTGACGGTGACGGTATTCGGGAAGCAGCTGGTGATGGTGTAGTCCGTTTCCGCGCTGTTGCGGCTCGCCGTGACGGAAAGGGTCTGCTTGCCCGTGCGGAAGATCGTGCCGGTATCCACCCGCACACGGACGTCCTCGGCGGTCAGCTGTGAGATCACCGAAAACCGCCCCTGCACCCGCACCTGCACGTCAAATGTGCTTTCGCCGATGATGCGCATGCCGATCTGCTCGGCATAGGTGCCGGTCAGATCCACGGGAACCGAGACCCTGAGCACGCGTTCTTCATCCGCCGATCCGCCGTAAATTACGGCGCCCCAGATGGCGATCGCCGCCAGGAGGGAAAATATGATCATCGCCTTGCGGTTGTGCATCAGGGCGCTGAGTGAAAACCGTTTGCTCATGACTTCTTCCTCCCGAAGAGCGATTTAAAGAAGGAGCGTTTTTCCTCCGGCCCGACTCTTTCCCAAAGCACGCTTTTTTCCAGGCTCTCCCGCAGCTCTTCATCCGTCAGTCCGCGGCGCAGCTCGCCGGCAATGGCAAGCGAAGCCGCGCCGGTCTCCTCGGACACGATCAGCACGACGGCATCGGAATTTTCGCTCATGCCGACGCCCGCGCGGTGGCGGGTGCCGAGCTCACGGCTGATCTGGGTGTTTTCCGTCAGCGGCAGGATGCAGCCGGCGGCATACACGCGGCCGTCGCGGATGATCATGGCGCCGTCATGCAGCGGCGCTTTATTGAAGAATACGTTGCCGATCAGCTCCTGGCTGGGGTCGGCTTCCAGAATGGTGCCGGATTTGACGATCTCGTTCAGCCGCGTGTTGCGCTCAAAGACGATCAGCGCGCCCATTTTCTGCCCCTGCAGCATCCGCACGGCGCCGCAGACAGCGTCGATCGTCTGTTTCCAGACCCGCACCGCCTCCGCCCGTTCTTCGGCGTTGCCGAACAGGTTGATGTTGCCGAAGCGGGAGTGACCGGCATGCTCCAGCGCGCGGCGGATCTCGGGCTGAAAGATGACCACGACGACAAGCAGCGCGTTGTCAAATAACAGCTGGAGCAAAAAGGACATCGCCCGGAGATTCAGCACCATGGCGAGAAGATAGGCGATGCCGAGCAGAAGCAGCCCCTTGATGAGCTGCTCCGCGCGCGAATCCCGCACCAGCTTTATGAGGTTGTAGATCAGGAAAGCCACCAGCAGGATGTCCAGAACACTGGTGACCAGATTGACCGAAGTGACGGAAGTCACGATGCTGTTCCATAATCGGGTGAAAAATTCGCTCAATGAGATCCCATCCTTTCCGGGTCGGACTGCCCGGCGATAACCGTTTCGTATAGATACCCACTATTGTAGCATATTCTGAATTTTTTGCAACGGTTTTTTTGTAAACAATGAGCGGTTTTCCGAATTTATCTGCCGGCGGGGGGATCTGTTCTGCGGTAAGGCTTGATTTTTGGTGCTGTCTGTGGTATACTGAGATGCATTTATCGAAAACTGTCGAAACGGGAAAGGAACAGTGACGGAATGAACTATCAGATCCTTTTTAATCCCTGTGCCGGAAACGGCCGCGGCGAAGCCGAAGCACAGAAGCTCTCTGCCCATCTGACGGACGGCGGGCTTGTTTATCACAATATGACCGAGATCAAAAGCTATGCTTCTTTTTTTGAAACGCTGTCCGGCGACGACATTCTCGTGATCGCGGGCGGCGACGGCACGCTCAACCGCTTTGTCAACGACACGGACGGGCTGACCTGCCCCGTGCCGGTCTGGTACTATGCGACCGGAAGCGGCAATGACTTCTGGTGCGACCTCGGACGGAAAAAAGAGGATCCGCCGGTCTGCATCGACCCGTATCTGAAGGATCTGCCGACCGTTACGGTCAAGGGCAAGCGCTACCGGGTGCTCAACGGCGTCGGCTACGGCATCGACGGCTATTGCTGCGAGGTCGGCGACAAGCTGCGCGCCAGCTCGGCGAAAAAGATCAACTATACCTCGATTGCCATCAAAGGGCTGCTGTTCCATTTCCGCCCGGTCCATGCGACCGTGACGGTGGACGGCGTGGCGCATTCCTGCCGCAAGGTGTGGCTTGCCCCGACGATGAACGGCCGCTTCTACGGCGGCGGCATGATGCCGACGCCGGATCAGGACCGCCTGAATACCGATGGCACGGTCTCGGTCATGGTGATGAACGGCACGGGCAAGCTGCGGACGTTGATGATCTTCCCCTCGATCTTCTCCGGTGAGCATGTGAAAAAGGAGAATGCCGTCCACGTCTGGGTCGGTCATGAGATCAAGGTGCAGTTTGACCGTCCGACACCGCTGCAGATCGACGGCGAAACGATCTCCGGTGTGACGGAATACACGATGTGCGGCCGCACGCTGCCGGTGCGGGAGCCGGAAAAAAGCGCGGTCGGCGAATAAAAATGGGTAAAAGAGGGCGGCTGCCGGTTTCCGGCAGCCGCCCTTCCCGATAAAACGGATCAGTAATTTTCGGCGTGGATCTCAAAATAGCTCTGGGGATGATTGCAGGCGGGGCATACGGTGGGTGCCTCAAGACCGACGACGATGTGCCCGCAGTTGCGGCACTCCCAAACCTTGACGTCGCTCTTTTTGAACACCTCCTGCGCCTCCACATTGTGCAGCAGCGCGCGGTAGCGCTCCTCATGGTGCCGCTCGATGGCGGCGACCAGACGGAACCGGTGGGCAAGCTCGGGGAACCCTTCCTCCTCGGCGGTCTTGGCAAAGCCCTCGTACATATCCGTCCACTCGTAGTTTTCACCCTCGGCGGCGGACAGCAGATTTTCCGCCGTGTCGCCGATGCCGGCCAACTCCTTGAACCAGAGCTTGGCGTGCTCCTTTTCGTTTTCCGCCGTTTTCAGAAAAAGCGCTGCGATCTGTTCAAATCCTTGCTTTTTGGCGACGGAGGCAAAGAAGGTGTATTTGTTGCGCGCTTCGGATTCGCCGGAAAAAGCCATGCGAAGATTTTGCTCGGTCTGTGTTCCGCTGTATTTGGTTTTCTTCATGATCCAGGCTCCTTTTTGATCAAAAATGTACCGTCGCGCCGCGGCAGTCAAATGTAGTATACGCCGCCGAAGCGAAAAATGCAACGGACAGATCGGAAAAATGTCCGGTATCGGGCGGAAAAGCCGCCGAAAAGGGAGTTTTTTTCTTGCCAAACCGGCAAAAACGTGGGATAATAAGCGGTAGGTTAACCTTGAAGGAGGACGTTTTCTTGCCCGATCTGTTTGATTCCCGGAATTTGGCTTACCGCTCGCCGTTCGGCGCGGTCGCGGAGGGCTCGCCCCTCTTTTTTCGCCTGTGCCTGCCGCGTGAGCTCGGCGTATCCGGCGGGGTCACGCGGCTTTGCCGTGACGACGGCAGCGTGCTGTACAGCGACCTGTTCTGGGCAGGTATGGAGGGCGGGCAGCATGAATGGTGGGACTGCCATTTCACGCCGCCGGATGCTCAGCTCTACTGGTATGATTTTGTGCTTTCGACCGCGGAGGGAACGCGGTTTCTGACCCGCCTGCCGGACGGAAAGGCGGCGCTCTCCGCGGCGCAGGGCGCACGCTGGCAGCTGACGGTATACAGGCGGGATTTTGTCACGCCGGACTGGCTGTCGGGCGGCGTGATCTATCAGATCTTTCCCGACCGCTTTGCCGCCTCGGGGGAGCCAAAGCAGGACGTGCCTGCCGACCGGAAGCTCCACGCGCAGTGGGGCGGGCTGCCCGACTGGGCGCCGGACGCCGACGGCGAGATCCGCAACCGGGATTATTTCGGCGGCGACCTTGCGGGCATACGGCAAAAGCTGCCGTATCTCCGCTCGCTCGGTGTGACCTGTCTGTATCTGAATCCGATCTTCGAAGCCCATTCAAACCACCGGTATGACACCGCCGACTATGAGCGGGTGGACCCGCTGCTCGGCACGGAGGCGGATCTGCGCGACCTCTGCCTTGAAGCCGAGCGGCACGGCATCCGCGTGATGCTGGACGGCGTGTTCAGCCATACGGGTGCGGACAGCCGCTATTTCAACCGCGAGGGGCGCTATCCGCCGGTCGGCGCGGCAAATACGCCGGATTCGCCCTATGCGGGCTGGTACACATTTACGCGCTGGCCGGACGAATATAAAAGCTGGTGGGGCTTTGCCACCCTGCCGGAGGTGAACGAGTGCGATCCGTCGTATCTCGCGTTTATCACCGGCGAGCGCGGCGTCGTGCGGCGGTGGATCGCGGCGGGCGCGGCGGGCGGCTTCCGGCTGGATGTCGCCGACGAGCTGCCCGACCCGTTTCTGACCGCTCTGTATGCGGCGGTCAAGGCCGAGCGCCCCGATGCGATGGTGCTCGGCGAGGTGTGGGAGGACGCCAGCAATAAATGCGCCTACGGCAGGCGGCGGCAGTACCTTTTGGGCGGGCAGATGGACAGCGTGATGAATTATCCGTTCTGCCGCGCGGTGCTGGAGGTCGTGCGGGGCGGCGAGGCGTCGGCGTTTTTCAACACGGTGATGGACATCACCGAGCATTATCCGCCGCAGGTGATCCGGCTGCTGATGAACCCCATCGGCACCCACGATACCGTGCGGGCGCTGACGGCGCTGGCGGGCGAGCCGATCGGTGAGCATGACCGCGCCTGGCAGGCAGCTTACCGCCTGTCGCCCGACCAGCGGCGGCGGGGGCTGCGCCTGATGCGGCTTGCGGCGGCGCTGCAGTACTGCCTGCCCGGCGTGCCCAGCCTGTATTACGGCGATGAGGCAGGGATGGAGGGCTGCCGCGATCCGTTTAACCGCGGCTGCTTCCCGTGGGGCGCGGAGGATGCGGGGCTGACCGACTGGTACCGGCAGCTCGGCGGGCTGCGGGAGCGCTGTCCCGCCCTGCGCGAGGGGCGGTTCATCCCGATCGAGGGGCGGCGCGGCTGCCTGAGCTTTGCCCGCGAGGACGCCGGCTCCGGCTTGCTGTGCGCCGTCAATGCGACAGAGGAGGAGACCGCTCTGTGGCTTCCGCCGCCCTGGCAGGGCGAGCGGCAGGCGCTCGGCGACGGGACGCGGCGGGAGGACGGGCGGCTTATCCTGCCGCCGCTGTCCTGCGCGATCCTGTGGACGGAATGGGGCGGCACAAACGAAGAAAAGGAGAATGACTGATGTACACATTTGATACGCAGCTGTTGATCGAGGGCGAAAACCTGTCGGAGGATGCGGTGCATGACTATATCATGACGCATTTTGTCGGCGACTGCCTGCTTGTGGTGGGGGATGAGGAGCTGTTAAAGCTCCATTATCACACCGACGAGCCGTGGAAGGTGCTGGAGTACGCCGCCTCGCTCGGCGACATCCACGATGTCGTGATCGAGAATATGCGGCGGCAGGAGGCGGGGCTGAAAGGCTGACCGGCGGAAATTTACAATTTTGTCATACCCAAACCGCAAGGATGGTGTATGATAAATAGCATAGACGGGAGAGGAGGGGCGCTGTGTTCGGATATGTCAAGCCCTATACCCCCGATCTGCGTATGCGGGAGTGGGAGCAGTACCGCGGGGTCTACTGCACGCTGTGCAAACGGCTCGGGCGGCGCTACGGTCTGCTGGCGCGCATGACGCTCAACTATGACTTTACCTTTCTCGCCCTCTTTCATATGGCGCTGCTGCCGGAAAAGCCGGAGTTTGCCAAAAGCCGCTGCTCCTTTTTCCCGCTCCGCCGCTGTCTGCGCTGCCAAAATACCGGCGCGGTGGACGAGGCGGCAGACCTCGCGGTGCTGATGCTGGCGGAAAAATGCCGGGACGACCGGGAGGACGAGCGCTTTTTTCGCCGTATGGCGGCAGGGCTGGCGCTTTTGTTGCTGCGCCGCGCCCGCAAAAAAGCGGCGGCGGCACAGCCTGACGCCGCTGCCGCCATGCTTATATATACGCAGGCGCAGCGCGCGGCGGAGCGGGACTGTGCTTCGCTGGATGCAGCGGCACACCCGACCGCCGAGCTGATGCAGAAGCTGCTGCTGCCGTTCGCCCGCGGCGATGCCGCGGCGGAGCGGATACTGTCCCGCTTCGGCTATTGCTTCGGCAGATGGATCTATCTGGCGGATGCGCTGGACGACCGGGAGCGCGATCGCGCGGCGGGCAGATTCAACCCCTTTCTTCTGACCGAAACGGCGGACGACGGTGAAACTGTCTCCCGTGCGGAGCAGACGCTTGAGGCATCTCTGGCGGAGTGCTGCGCCGCCTATGAGCTGCTGGATATTGCCCACTTTGACGGGATCCTGAGAAACGTGCTGTATGCGGGTATGCCGCACACGCAGAAAAGGATCGCGGCGAATAAGGAGTAAGGATGACCGTATATGAGTAAAGACCCCTATCAGATTCTCGGCGTTTCCCCCTCCGCCTCCGAGGAGGAGATCAAGGCGGCTTATCGGGAGCTGGCGAAAAAATACCATCCCGACAACTATGCCGACAATCCGCTTGCGGATCTGGCGCAGGAAAAGATGCAGGAGATCAACGAGGCGTATGATACCCTGATCCGCGAGCGGCGGCAGGGGCGCAGCGGCGGCTCGGCTTACGGTGCATCCGGCTCGTCCTCGGGGCAGTCCTATTCCGCGGGCGGGAGCTATCGCACAGGCAGCTCCGGCGGCGGTCGCTACGCGGATATCCGCGGCATGATCCGCGCGGGGCGTATATTGGATGCGGAAACGCTGCTCGACGGCATCCCCGCATCGGGGCGGGATGCCGAGTGGCATTTTCTCAAGGGCAGCGTGCTCTACCGCAAGGGCTGGCTGGAGGATGCCTATGCCCATTTTCAGACGGCGTCGCAACTGGCGCCGTCCAATGCGGAATACCGCTCGGCGGTCATGCAGATGGAGCAGCGGCGTACCGGCGGCTACCGCACGGGCGGGAGCGAGATGGATGCCTGTGACTGCTGCTCGAGCCTGCTCTGCTTAAACTGCCTGTGTCACGGGTGCCGCTGATGGGCAGCCGGATGAAAAAAAGCGCCGTGGTCGCGCTCGGCGGCATCACGGGGGCGCTCTCGCTGCTGTGCCTGTTTTTGTCTTTTTTGCCTGCGTCGGAATATGTGATGCCGATGCTTGCGGGAATGCTGCTTTTGCCGATCACGGTGGAGTGCGGCAAAAGGCAGGGACTTCTCGTCTATGCGGCGGTCGCGCTGCTTGCGCTGTTTCTGACGCCGTCGCTCGAGTCGCGCGTGCTGTATGCGACGTTTTTCGGCTATTACCCGGTGCTGAAAGCGGTGTTTGAGGAGAAGCTGCCGCGCGTGCCGGAGCTTTTGTGCAAGCTGCTGCTGTTCAACGCCGTGATCTGTGCGTCCTACTGGCTGATGCTGCGGTTTTTCGGATTGGATCCGGCGGTGTTCGAGATCGGCGGACACAACCTGCCGCTTGTGCTGCTCGCGGTCGGCAACGGGATATTTTTGATGTATGACCGGCTGATGACGATTTTGGTCACGCTCTATTGGCGGCGGCTGCACGGCGTGTTTGCCCGGCTGTTTTCGGGACGCTGAGCGCGGAATTGACAAAAACGGGAAAATGCGCTATACTCATCCTCAAGGGAAAAAGGGGGATTCCGGATGAGTGACAAGCCGCATGAGGGACATCGGGCACGGCTGCGCGCCCGGTTTACGCAGACCGGTCTTTCCGGTTTCCAGCCGCATGAAATACTGGAGATGCTGCTGTTTTACGCGATCCCCCGCCGCGATACCAATGAGCTGGCGCACCGGCTGATCGACACGATGGGCTGCCTGCACAATGTGCTGGAGGCGCCCGTGCCCGAGCTTTTGCGGGTGGAGGGCATGACGGAAAACGCCGCGGTGCTGCTCCGCTTTTCCGGTGAGCTTCTGGCGGAATATTACGCCGATAAATACGCGGTCGGGACGATACTCAACACCACGGAGGATCTCTGCCGGCTGCTGATGCCGCGGTATATGGGCGTGCAGAACGAGACGCTGTATCTGGTGTGCATGGACAGCAAGCATAAGCTGCTCAACTGCTCGCCCGTCTGCTTCGGCAGCGTCGGGATGGCGGATATTTCGCCGCGCCTGATCCTTCAGCGGGCGCTGTTGTATAACGCGACCGTGGTGGTGCTGGCGCACAATCATCCGAGCGGACTTGCCGTGCCCTCGCAGGCGGATATCAGCTCGACCTATGAGCTGGTCAAGCTGCTGCGGGTCGCGGACATCTGCCTGTGGGATCATCTGGTGTTCGGCGGCGACGACTGCGTGTCCATGCGGGATACGCCGACGCTGAAGAAGCTGTTTACCGCCAACTGATTCTCCGCCCCGCGGCAACATACCGAAAAAAGGAGCCGATCACAAAGATGGAAGAAAAGCGCCTGGCTGTGCTGATCGACGCGGATAATATCTCACATGTATATGCCAAGACGATTTTAGACGAAGCCAGCAATTTCGGCAACGTGACCTATAAGCGCATTTACGGCGATTGGGCGAAGCAGCAGCTTCAGTCCTGGCGGGATGTGCTGCTGGAAAACGGCATCCGCCCGATCCAGCAGTGTAACTATACCTCGGGGAAAAATTCCACCGACTCCGCTATGATCATTGATGCCATGGATATCCTCTATACCGGGCGGGTAGACGGCTTCTGCCTTGTCACCTCTGACAGCGATTTCACGGGGCTGGCCGCCCGCCTGCGTGAGGCGGGGATGCTCGTGGTCGGTATGGGTATGCAGCATACGCCGAGCGCCATGGTCTCGGCGTGTAATCCGTTTAAGTATCTCGACCGCATCAGCGAGAGCGAAACCGCGGAGGAGACGGTTCGCCCGGATGCGCGTCCGGCGGAAAAGACAGCCAAGGATAACGGCGGCGACTTCAAAAAGCTCAAAAAGCTGCTGCGCGAGGTCGTAACCAACGAGTCGGACGAAGAGGGCTGGATG
>CAKUMQ010000058.1 GCA_934667845.1 uncultured Eubacteriales bacterium
ACGCCATAATCCCGCTCGGCCGGCAGCGTGATGCCGATTTCTGCCGCCGCTTTGCGGAAAAAGCGGTGGGAGATCTGCACGAGGATCCCCACGCCGTCGCCCGTTTCACCCGAGGCGTCCTTGCCCGCGCGGTGTTCGAGCTTCTCCACGATGGACAGCGCGTTATCCACCACGCTGTGGCTCTTGGTTCCGTCGATGCGCACCACGGCGCCGATCCCGCAGGCATCGTGTTCAAACGATTGTCGGGAAAGCCCCTTTTCCTCTGTCATGCTCCATTCCTCCTATCACGAAAAAAGCGCCCACCGACAGAATTTCTCTGACGGCGGACGCCTTTGCCCACTTCATAACAACATGTATTTTACCACCGCAAAACGCATTTGTCAAGCGTTTTTGCAGTTTTTATCGCTCGTTCCTGCATTTTATCCCGCTTCGGAAAGCGTGCGCTTCAGCATGGGCAGCACCTCATCGGGACGCATGCCCAGCACAAAAGCCATCTCACTGTACAAAAGCGTTTCGGCTTCCTTCATCAAAACGGCATCCGAAGCGCGGAGATACCGCTTAGCTTGCGCCATTTCCTCTCGGTGCTGATAGACCGACTTGATCAGAGCAACCAGTCTTCTGCGATCACCGGAACGCAGCGCCTCCTTAAATCGACTCGTGCGCTCGCTTTCCGAAGGGATCCATTCCGCCGTGATGGCAGGCATCTCGCGGATAAGCGCCTGTATTTCCTCCTCAGAGAGCAGCGCCCTCATCCGCGCGGTCAGCTCGGCGTTATTTACCGGCACATACACGGTCGCGTTCGGCTGAAAAATCGGCTCCAGCACATAATATTCCGCCGCGCCGCCCCCGATCTTTTCCCGTCGGATATCCACCACGGTACACACGCCTACCGCCCCGTAATTGACCCGGTCCTGTATAGCAAACACAATAGCTCCGCCCTTTCCCTGCTGCCGCATCTTTCTCTCCCGGTCTGTTCTCAAAGCGGCAGGCACCACCCGGCGACCGGGAAGAATCGGGTCGGACGGTGTCGATTCTGTGCAGCGACGCACAAGACCGCAGGAATAGTATACCACAAAACCGATCAAAACGGGGCCGAAAAATTTTAAAAGCCGCGCAGTTTTTTTCTGATCCCTGCCCTTTTCGGACGTGCAGTCAGCTTCTCCTTTGCCAGCGGCAGGCGGATCTCAAACACCGCTCCCTGCTCGCCGTTCTGCGCGGCAATGCTGCCCTTGTGCAGATGCACGATCTCCGCCGCCATTGCCAGCCCGATGCCCGTGCTGCCCTTTTGCCCTGTGTAGAAGCGGTCGAAAACGTGCGCAAGATCCTCCCGGGCGATCCCGCCGCCGTCGTCGGCAATACGGACGACCGCTTCCGCGCCGTGCGCCTCGCAGAAAAGCTCCACCCGCTTGCGGCCGTGCCGTATCGCATTGACCAGTATGTTCTTCAGCGCACGGGTCAGCGCGTCCTCGTCGCAAAGCGCCATGACCGGCTCCCCGGCAAAAACGGGACAGACCTCCATGTGCTTTTTTTGCCAGATCGGCTCTGTTGCCCGCAGGCAGTCATACAAAAGCTCCTGCAGCTCGGTCGGCACGGGATGCAGCTCCATCCGCTTGGCGTCGATGCGCGACAGGGTCAGCAGCTCCTCCACCAGCCCGGTCATGCGGTCGCTCTCCTGCAGGATCACCGCAGCGGATGCCGCCGGCTCCATCACGCCCTGCTGAATGCCCTCGGCATAGCCCTGTATCGCCATCAGCGGCGTTTTCAGCTCATGAGAGGAATTCTGGAAGAAACGCCGCTGCACCTCCTGCGCCTGCTCGATCCCCTTACCGAGACGGAAGCCGATCACGCTCATCACCGCCGTCAGGCAGAGGAAAAATAAGCCGAGCGCAAACAGCATCGACTGGGTATACTGAAAAATAAACTGCAGGTTGATATACATGACCGTCGGGCGAAGCTCCGACCCGAACAGGTCGTCATACTCCGCCAGCACATAAAACCCGCTTTGCGTGCGGAGCGTGTAGCACTCCCCCTTGGTCAGATCGTGCGAAAGGCAGTACCGCTCCACTTCGCTCTGTGCCGTCTGTAGTCCGCTGAGTGTCCCCTGCCCGTCCGACACGTCAGCGGACGACGGATCTTCTTCGGACGTCCCCCCATCGGGCAGCAGCACATAAAAAATATTGCCGCTGAAGGGTGTTTCATCATATTCGAGAGTATCCTCTCCGCGGATCAACTGATCGACATATGCCATTTCATAGCGCAGGCTTTCCTCCGCCAAGCTCTGAAAATGCTTCGGCAGCAGAAAATTCAGCACCAGAATAAACGCCGAAAACAGCAAAAGCAGCGCCAGCCAGATCACCGCCAGTATGCGCAGACAAATATGCTTCATCCGGACACCTCCGTTTCGGCGATCCGCAGGCGGTAGCCGATCCCCCACACCGTCTGCACCGATACCGCGCTGCCCGCCGCCGTGAGCTTCCGCCTGATGCGGCGGAGCGTCTCGTCCGTCACACGGGTCTCCGCCCCGTTTGCATACCCCCAGATGGCGGAGAGCAGCTCCTCACGCGTATATGCCCTGTCGGGGCGGTGCATCATAAAGGACAGCAGCCGCAGCTCGGTTTTTGTCAGCGACAGCGCCGCGCCCCTGCACAGGATACGGTTTGACTCGGCGGAAAACCGCAGGTCGCCGACCGCCGCATCCGTCCGCTGCCATTTGTCCGTATCCGTTTTGCGGTTCATCTCCACCCGCCGCAGCAGCGCCCGCACCCGCATCAGCAGCACGGTCGGGCGAAACGGCTTGGTCAGATAATCGTCCCCGCCGAGGGTGATCCCCTGCACATAATCGTACTCTGTATCCTTCGCCGTCAGCAGAATGATCGGCACCGTGGTCCTTTCCCGCAGGCGGCGGCAGACGGTCAGCCCGTCGGTGCCGGGCATCATGATATCCAGAATGACCAGATCGGACGGCTGCTTTTCAAATGCCGCCATCAGCCCGTCGCCGGTGGCAAATGCCGTCACGGCATAGCCGTCGCTCTCCAAAAAACTGCGGATCAGCTCGCGCACATTCTCCTCGTCGTCCGCAATATACACGGAATAGCCCATATTCCCGCCTCCTTTTCTCACCTCTGCTGCCTAGTATACGAGGTTTACGCCTATTTTTCAATGCCTTTCGCGAATTTTCCCCGCAAAACAGGGATCCCACCCATTTTCGCCGCATAAAACCCGCACAAATGTCCCACACTGAGGGTAAAACAGGCAACGTCTGAATCGGAGGGATCCTCATGGGAAAATTACGCAAAACCGGAACGATGTGGTCGGGTCTCGCGCTCGGCACCGTCGCTGTCGCTTCCTTTTCCGCCTATTTCACCACAAAATATCTGGTCGATGCCGCTTTCAACCGCGAGCCGCCCCGTCTCATGAAGCATTTCGGGCGGTTTATCGCCGGAAGCCGGACCGACCCGGAATTTGACCGTCAGCGGGAGGAGCGGGCGCAGGCGCTTTCCGCGCTGCCGCATGAGACCGTCCGCATCACGGCACACGACGGCGAAACGCTGGTCGGTCACTTTTTTCCCTGCCCCGAGCCAAAGCGGCTGATTATCGCCTTTCACGGCTGGCGCTCCACCTGGTTCCGGGATTTCGTGCTGTGCGACCGCTTTTTCCGCGAATCGGGATGCAGCATCCTGTATGCCGAGCAGCGCGGACAAAACAGCAGCGGCGGCAGCCACATGGGCTTCGGTCTGACCGAGCGGTTCGACTGCGCCGATTGGGTCAGATGGGGCGCCGCCCACGGCGGAGAGGGGCTGCCGATCTATCTGGCGGGCATCTCCATGGGCGCGACAACGGTGCTGATGGCGGCGGGAACGCCGCTGCCGTCAGCCGTACACGGCATTATCGCCGACTGCGGCTTCACCTCGCCCCACGCCATCTTCCGCCACATCGCCCACAACAATCTGCACCTGTTCTACGGGCTGCGCAGCCAGATCGCCGACCTGCTCTGCCGCCGCAAGCTGTCGCTCGGCACAAGTGCCTATTCCACGGTAGAGGCGCTGCGCCACAACAGCCGGATCCCCGTGCTGTTTATCCACGGCAGTGACGACCGATTCGTGCCGGTCTGGATGACCTATGAAAATTACCGCGCCTGTGCCGCACCCAAAGAGCTGCTGATCGTGCCCGGAGCCGACCACGGCATCAGCTTTTTTGTCGAGCCGGAACGGTACCAGGCTGCCGTGCGGGACTTCTGGCAGAAATACGACTGATCAGCCGTCAAGCCCGTCCGCAAAACAAAAAGCCATCCCCGCGGGGATGGCTTGTTTGCTTTATCTGTGTACCGGGCGGTTTTTCCGGCTTTTTATTGCCGCTCTGCCGGTGCCTCGTCCGGCAGGATCAGCCGGAACACCTGACAGGCTGTCGCCCGCAGGTTCTCATACGCGTTATTTTCGTCCAGCGCTTCTTCCAGTGTGGTGACTCTCTGCAATATGGGAAAGAATGCGTCAATTCCGTGTGCATTGCAGATCTCCGCGTCCGCCGCCGCACAGCCGCAAAAGGCAATCACCTTTTTCCCGTGCTTTTTAGCCAGCCGGGCGACGCCGACAGGCGCCTTCCCCATAACGGTCTGCGAATCCAGTCTGCCCTCGCCCGTGACGACTACATCGGCGGACCGTATGCTGTCCTCCAGGCGCGTTTCCTCCAAAACGATCTCGATTCCCGATTGCAGCGCCGCATTCGTATACGCCAGAAAGGCAAAGCCGAGGCCGCCCGCAGCGCCCGCGCCCTCGCAGTCCTTGTCCGCCTTATCCGACACGGTTTTCGTCAGCGCGGCATACTTATCCAGCCAGGCATCCATGGGCGCGATCATCTCGGGGGTCGCGCCCTTCTGCGGTGAAAACACCGCACTGCAGCCGTTTTCGCCGCACAGCGGATTCTTCACGTCACAGGCTATACGGAAAGTGCAGTCTTTCAGCTCAGCTATCATAGTTTCGGTGCTGATCCGGCAAAGTGCCTCAAGCCCCTTTGCCCCCGGCGGAATGGGTTTGCCGTCGCCGTCCAGAAACCGCACGCCCAGAGCGGTCAGCATACCGGTGCCGCCGTCGTTGGTGGCGCTGCCGCCTATCCCGATGATAAACCGGCGGCATCCTCTTCCGATCGCATCCCTGATCAGCTCTCCCACGCCGTAGGTCGTGGTCTCCAACGGATTCCGCTCCTCTGCGGGGATGAGCGTAATACCGGAGGCGGATGCCATTTCAATGACCGCCGTGTTTGTTTCTCTTAAAATGCAGTATTTCGCCTTTACGGGACGCATAAGAGGATTACTGACATATATTTCGACTGTCTTTGCGTCCAAACCGGAGGCCAGCGCCTCCACCGTTCCCTCTCCGCCGTCCGCCAGCGGCTTCACCACCACGTCGGCATGCTTATCCAGCCGGCAGACCGCCTCCTTTACCGCATTTCCCGCCTGCAAAGAAGAAAGACTCCCCTTGAATGAATCAATTGCCACAACAACGCGCATGTTTACCACCTATCCAATTTACGTCTGTCACATGCTCTGTCCGTCAGACACGGTATCCGCCGTATGAAACGGCGGCAGAGGCGCTTTTTCAGTTGCCGCACTCGATGCTGATCTGATTGAACAGGTCAAGCAGATTCTCAACCCGCGTCGCCTGCTTTTCCGCGCCGGAGCGGTCAAGCACCGCCCGCCCCTTGTCCATCATCAGAAGCCGCGTGCCGTATTCGACGGCGTACCGCAGATTGTGCGTCACCATCAGCGCCGTCAGCTTCTTTTCCCGCACGATGCGGTCGGTCAGCACCATCACCGTCTCCGCCGTATGCGGATCGAGCGCCGCCGTATGCTCATCCAGAATCAGCAGCTTTAGCTCCGACATTGCCGCGATGACCAGCGCCAGCGCCTGCCGCTGACCGCCCGAGAGGGCGCCGACAGGCGTACCGAGCCGGTTTTCCAGCCCCATGCCGCACTGCTCCAGAAGCGCGCGGTATTCGTCTGTGCGGCGGCGGTTGATTCCGGGCAGCAGCCCGTAGCGCCCGCCCTTGTTGTCCGCAAGCGCCATATTCTCGAGGATGGTCAGCTCGCCGCTCGTTCCGAACCGCGTATCCTGGTGCACGCGCCCGATCAGCGCCGCGCGCTTATGCTCCGGCCGCTTTGTCACATCCTCCCCGTCGAGCAGGATATGCCCGCCGTCGGGCGTATCCGACCCGCAGATCAGGTTGAGCAGCGTGGTCTTGCCCGAGCCGTTTGACCCGACGATGGAGACAAACTCGCCCGGCTGCACCGTCAGGCTGAAGTCCGAAAACACCACCGCTTCATCGACGGTGCCCTTGTGAAACGCCTTGTCGATATGGCTGATCTCGATCATGCCGCTCCCCCTCTCTTTTTCCGCAGACGGTCGCTCGTCACCAGTGCCACGGTGAACAGGCACGCCATCAGCGCCTTGTTATATCCCGACGGAATGCCGATCAGCGTGGCAACGCCGAGCGCAAGCTGATAGATGACCGCGCCGAGGATCACCTTGGTGGTCGGCTTCATGCACCGCACGCGGCCGAATACCGACATGCCGATGATCACCGAGGCAATGCCGATCACGACCATGCCGAGTCCCATCGACTGATCTGCCGACGACCGCTGGCAGCACAGCAGCGCACCCGTGACCGCCGCCAGTCCGTTGCCGAGTGCCAGCCCGAGGATCTTGCTGTGACCCGGGTCGCGTCCGAGCATGGTGACAAAGCGCGGATTATTGCCGGCAGCGCGCAGCAGAAGCCCGCACTTGGTTTTCAAAAACCAGTCGAGCAGCAGCTTGATCGCCACGGCGACGACAAGGCAGACCACCAGCTCACGCAGCTTGATATTCTGTATGTTAGCGGGGATCCACGACGCGATTTTGGTGCTGAAAACGGTCTGACGCACCGGGATCACCGTCAAGGCGCCCGAGCCGTCCCATTTTCCGCCCTGACCCACCACGGTGAGAATCAGGTTGACGGAGATCAAAAAGGTGGAGACCAGAATACCGCAGAGCAGATCGCGGATCTTCAGCTTAACATGCAGCACACCGGTTACGGCGCCCGCCGCACAGCCGATCAGGAAAGCGCAGAGCAGGGCGAGCCACGGATCAAGTCCCGCCCGCACAAGCAGCCCGAACGATACGGCGCCGCTGACGACCGAGCCTTCCACCGTCAGATCCGGAAAATCCAGGATCGTATAGGACAGGTAGTAGCCCATGCCCATCACGGAGTAGATCAGCCCCATCACCACGGCGACCTCGGCAGAGCTGAGAAGGGTAAAAAACGACATAGCAGTTCCTCTTTCACGCTGTTTTGCGGCGGGACAGCAGCTGCCGTCCCGCCGCACTCAAATGTTGTGCGATTATTTCGTCGTGGTCACACGCTCGGCAGAGGCATATTTCTCCGGCACGGTCAGCGACAGCGCCTGCACCACTTCCGTGTTGATGACCGGCACCGCCTCAGAGAAGGTCTTGACCGCCATCGTGGCAGCGGCTTCGCCGCCGAGCACCGAAACGCCCATCTGTCCGGTCACACGGCCAAGCTCCACATAGTCAATGGACATCGAGGCAAGGCAGCCGTTTTTCACCTGCTCGACCTCGGAGCCGTAGACCGGAATACCGGCGCCGTTTGCCGCGTCCAGCACGACAGAGAGGTTGTTGACCACATTGTTATCCGTAAAGTTGTTCAGGCAGTCGACCTTGCCGACCAGCGCCGCCGCAGCAGCGGGGATATCCGACGCACCCTGCACACCGCTGTCCACCACTTCGATATTGCGCGCCGTGCAGATGTCGCGGAGATTTTGCAGCTGGGTGATGGAATTCGCTTCGCTCGTCGTATACAGCACACCGATCTTTTTCACATCGGGCTGCATCGCCTGGATCAGATCCACCTGCGACGCGAGGTCAAGCACATCGGAGGTGCCGGTGATGTTGCCGCCCGGCGCGGCAAGGGAATCCACAAGGCCTGCCGACACCGGATCCGACACCGAGCAGAACACCAGCGGGATCGCGGTATCGCGCACCGCGCCTGCCGCCACCGTCGCCGCGGGCGTCGCCACGGCGAAGATCAGATCGTAGCGCTGGGCGACCATGTTCTTGGCATAGGTGTCACAATCGGTGCCCGCCGAGGCATCCGAGCCGATCTGCAGGGTGATGTTATCCCGCGAAGCGCCCGCCTCGGTCAGTCCTTTAATGATACCGTTCGTGCAGTTGTCGAGCGAGGGGTGGCTGATATACTGAATGATGCCGATCTTTGCCGTTTTGATATCCACCTTTTCCGTTCCCGACGCATCGGGGCTGCCCGTATCGCAGGCGGCAAAGGTCAACACGGTCAGGGCAAGGCAAAGGCAGAGAGCCAGCAGTTTCATCATCGTTTTCATAAGTCATTCTCCTTTTCTCGGGCGGATATGCCGCCGCGGTTCGGTTGTTTTATTTTGCGGTCGGTTTGCCAAAGCGATGATCCGCCTCGCCATCGTCTGCCGGTCCTTTTCATATCCGTCACTCCCTTCGGAAAATAAAAAAACTGTCCCATGGGAATTTCACTTCCCATGGGACAGGATCAAACATTCCTGCGGTGCCACCCACATTGGCGCTCACGCGCCCACTCAGACGTACCATCATACGCTCCGCGGGATAACGGCTGCGGCTGCCGTCGACTGCTACTTGCTCACGCTTTCGGTCGCCCTCGTAAGTCCATTTGTCCGACATTCCTCCGCGGCGCTTCCACCGTCCGCCGCTCGCTTTGCGTTTCCTGTCGGATTACTCCTCTTACTCATCGGTTTGTTTTATACGCATTAGTATAGCACGTTTTTTCGCCCTGTCAACCCCTTTTCTGCAATTTTTTTCTTTTCCGGTAAAAAGCAGGCGGTTTTCCCGCCTTGCAGACCACTTTTTCACAGTAAACCTACAATTCTGACTATGGTCAGATCGCTCGCCGTCCCGTGGCTTCCGCCCGCCTGATGGGTCACGCTTTTGGCCGCGGTCAGCGTCCAGCTGTTTCCGCTCGCCGTGATATTGACGGCGCTGAAATGTGAATTCCCGGCGGCAACCTGGGTAACGCCCATGCCGCGAATAAGGTCTGTACTCCGTGCGGCGATGATCGCCGCCCCCTGTTCGGCGCAGTAGATAAGAAAAAGCTGATATTTTGACGAACCGGGAACAGCGGCAGTGCCGCCGTTTTCCAGTGTCCCCGTCCACAAGGTTTTGCCGATGCCGAGCACATTCCGCAGCGTGTCATATGCTCCCGCGCCGATGGTCAGCGCCGTGGAGGCATTTGTCGAGAAATCGCTGCTGAGCTTGACGCCGCCGAATGTGGTCGATGTCGCGATCGGCAGGGTGTAGGACGGCCCCGCCGGTCCGGTATCCCCCTTATCACCTTTATCTCCTTTGTCCCCTTTAGGCCCCTGCACGCCCGCCTCGGCAGACAGTACACCGCTGTCGTCCACGGTCAGGTGCTCGCCGACGATCACGCCGCCGAGCGTCGTCTCGGTAGCGGGCGGCAGGGTATATGCCGTTCTACCCCCGCCGGTCGCCGACAACGTGCCGTCCGCCCCGACGGCAAGCCCGCTGCCGACCTTGACGCCGCCGAGCGTCTGCGCCGTGGCGGCGGGGAGCGTGTAGGACGCGCCCGCATCTCCCTTGTCGCCTTTTTCTCCCTTTGCCCCGGTATCCCCCTTGTCGCCCTTGGGCAGCCGGAGATTCAGCACCGGCTTGGCTGCCGTGCCGGTCAGCGTCGCCGCCGCGCTCTGTCCTGCCGTCACCGTACCGATCGACAGCTCCGGCGTGACGGCGTGCGCCTCACAGTACGCCCGCAGCGTCTCCCATGTGCGCACCTCTGTCTCCGTGTAGGCGTAATCCGTCGGCTTTGCCCGCTCCGCGACTGTAAATACCGCCCGCGTACCGGTATACCCCTCTGTGGCGTGATACACATAGACCGCAATCGGCGCGGCGGTCTGCAGCAAGATGTTCGGCACAGCCGCCGTCAGCTTCCCCTCCTCCTGCGTCACATCGACCGCAAGGCAGGACGGCGTGTCCGCCTGTTGGACAAAATGCAGCTGGCAGTCCTCCGCCTGCAGCCCCTCGCCGTCGATCTCCAGCTTTCTGCCGACGTCCCACTGCCAGAAAAATGGCCGCCCGTCACGGATACGAATTGTCTCCATAATCTGAAACCCTCCTTGTGTTTTACCGGATACCCCTTCCCCCTCTGCGGTTTTTCGGAACAAGGAAAGCATAGCATAAACCCATGACCCGTTCAAGACGGTCAGTCCTGTTTGTACAAAAAAGCCCCGTCCGTCCCGACGGCAGTCGGAAACGGGCGGGACTTAAGAAAACGGCTCAGCGGATATCCCCGGCAAACACCCGCGTCACATACGGGTACGCAGCGATGCCGCCGCGGGAATAGCGGTCAAATACGCGCCCGAGCGCCTGCACATAGGGGGCAAAGGCGGCATCATTCTCCGACGGCGCATAGGAGGAGGACAGGCTCCGGCGCAAGAACGCCTCGCGGTCATAGGCGAGCGAGAAGGAAAACACCGCCGTCTCATACGCCCGCTCGAAAAATGCGGCAAAATGCGCCGGCGACAGGTCCGCTCCGTTGGAGGAGCCGACAAAGCGGGGACAAAATTCACGGTTGACCGCAAAATTATCCGCCACGATCCCGGCGCCCTGGTCGCGGTCATTCCACACGAGGATCACCCGTCCCCGCCCCTGCTGCTTCAAGATCCGCAGGCACTCGCAGCGGAATGCCGCCGGGTCGAACCAGTGAAACGCCTGCGCCGCCGTCACGGCATCCACCGCGCCGTCCGGCAGGGTCGTGTCCTCGGCGTTGCCGCTAACAGAGACCACCTGCGGGCAGGACGCCAAAAGCGCCTGCCCCGCCCGCCGCATATCCTCGTTCGGCTCCACGGCATACACCCGCCGCACCGCGCGGGACAGCGGCAGCGTGAACAGCCCCGTTCCCGCGCCGATATCGGCGACCGTGTCCTCTTTCGTCAGAAAGCCGCGGTCAAGCAGCCAGTCAAACAGCGCGGGCGGATAGCCCGGCCGCCCCTTGGCATATACCTCGCCTTTTCCCGAAAACCGCTGTTCATTCATATTGGCCGCCCCTTTTGGCAAGAGTATACCACGCTTGAAAAGCGGTGTCAAGCCGCGGGGCAGGATCAGCGATGAAACAGCGAAAAGCCCTTTTTGACATAGGGCTTATGCTCGACCGCCGTCACGGTATAGCCGGTCGCGCCGATCGCCTTGCGCAGGCGCTCCTCGTCGACCTCCTCCGCCGTCACAAGCACGGTCTTGCCGCTGCTGTGCGACGAGCTGACCTTTTTCACGGCGAAATTCTGCCGGATCACATCGTTGACATGCGCCTCGCACATGCCGCACTGCATACCGTCGATCGTCAGAGTATATTCCCACATGGTGATTCTCTCCTTTCCCAGTCAAAAGCCCGAAGAGCCGCGGAATTTCCGCTGCCCTCCGGGCTTTTTGCATCAATGCTTATGACAGGAACCGCCCATCGGGCAGGAGGCACAGTGCCCCCCGCAGGAGGAACGTCCCTTTTTCCTGTTGCGCAGCAGGCTGTATACGACCGCCGCCACCACCAAAAGCAGGGCAAGGGCAATCAAAATCGTACCCACATTTTCCGCAATCCATTTCCACATCGGTCATTCTCTCCTTTCCCGAAATCCGTAAGCAGCCGTTTTTTGCGCTGCTTATTTCACAGAGACCTTTTCGGTCAGCTTGGTCGCCTCTTTGTACGGCTTGACCAGCATGTAGACGATCAGGGCAAGCAGAGCCACCGCCGCGATAAGACCGATCACGCCGCCGACACCGTGAATGTTGCCGGTGAAGAGGTTGCCGAACTGGTTGACCATCAGCGCAATGACATAGGCAAAGCCGCACTGATAACCGATGGCGAACCAGGTCCACTTCGCGCTGTTCATCTCACGCTTGATAGCGCCGATAGCCGCAAAGCAGGGGGCGCACAGCAGGTTGAACACCAGGAAGGAATACGCCGTGATGCCGGTGAACGCCGCCGCCAGGTTCTGATACACCGTGCCGTCGCCGCCGCCATAGAGGATGCCGAGCGTACCGACGATGTTCTCCTTGGCCACAAGGCCGGTGATGGAGGCCACGGCCGCCTGCCAGTTGCCCCAGCCGAGCGGGATGAAGATCCACGCGATCAGGTTGCCGATGGTCGCCAGGATGGAGTGGTCGATCTCCTCTTCGCTGAGCATACGGAACGCGCCGTCAACCACACCGAAGTAGGTGGTGAACCACACAAAGATGGTGGACAGAAGGATGATGGTGCCGGCCTTCTTGATGAAGCTCCAGCCGCGCTCCCACATGCTACGCAGCACATTGCCGAGGGTCGGCCAGTGATACGCGGGCAGCTCCATAACGAACGGCGCGGGATCGCCGGCGAACATCTTGGTCTTCTTCAGCATGATACCGGATATAATGATGGCTGCCATGCCGATGAAGTAGGCGGAGGTCGCCACCAGCGCGCTGCCGCCGAACATAGCACCGGCGATCATCGCGATAAACGGCACCTTGGCGCCGCAGGGGATAAACGTGGTCGTCATGATGGTCATGCGGCGGTCGCGCTCATTTTCAATGGTACGCGAAGCCATGATGCCGGGCACGCCGCAGCCGGTGCCGATCAGCATCGGGATAAAGGATTTGCCGGACAGACCGAATTTACGGAAGATA
The DNA here is from genome assembly GCA_934667845.1 of uncultured Eubacteriales bacterium. Lineage (GTDB taxonomy): Bacteria > Bacillota > Clostridia > Oscillospirales > Acutalibacteraceae > HGM12789. The sequence continues at coordinate 12,714 of CAKUMQ010000058.1, forward strand.
CGGTCGAGCACGAACGCGATACGCGCCATGTAGCCGCACGCCTCGAGAAAAGCCAGCAGCAGGAACAGCACGAGCATCTGCGGCACAAAGCCGAGAACCGCGCCGACACCGGCAACGATACCGTCCAGGATCAGGCCGGAGAGCCAATCCGCCGCACCGGCAGCCTCAAGACCGTTGCCGATGAGCACCGGCACGCCGGGCACCCACACACCGTAATTCGCGGGATCCGGAGCCTCGAACGCGCTGTTTTTGTCCGTGAAGTACTCCACGGCTTCGGTAAAGGTCATGGCGATGTAATCGTCAGCCTTCTTGTCGTTCAGAACGGAATCGGGGATCTTCGCATAATAGACCTTCATATCGCTCTCGGCGAGGGTCTCCTCATCCTCGACCGTCACCGTGCCGACGGCATCCTCGCTGTCGGGCTTGAAGTTCTTGATCGCCTCAAGCGCCGCGGCGGCATCAAAGTCGTCCGCCTCGGGATCGACCCCGACAAAGCCGTTGATCGCGTTGAGCGCGTCGCTGTACTCGCCGTCGACCTCTTCAAACGCCTTCGAGCCGATGCCGAACAGGTGCCAGCCGTCGCCGAACAGTCCGTCGTTGGCCCAGTCCGTCGCCGAAGCGCCGACCGTCACCATCGAGAGGTAGTAAACGAGGAACATGATCACCGCAAAGATCGGCAGACCGAGCCAGCGGTTGGTCACCACGCGGTCGATCTTATCGGAAGCGGTCAGCTTGCCGACCTGCTTTTTCTTGTAGCACGCCTTCATCAGCGAGGCTATGTACACATACCGCTCGTTCGTGATGATGCTCTCGGCGTCGTCGTCAAGCTCTTTCTCCGCCGCCTTGATATCCTCTTCAATATGCGCCATAGTCGCCGCATCAATGGACAGTTGCGCCTTCACCTTGTCGTCGCGCTCAAAGATCTTGATCGCGTACCAGCGCTGCTGCTCCTCGGGCATATCATGCACCGCAGCCTCCTCGATGTGAGCAAGCGCATGCTCGACAACACCGGAGAACGTATGCATCGGCACGGTCTTGGCATTCTGCGCCGCTTCGATAGCCGCCTCTGCCGCCTCCATGATGCCGGTGCCCTTCAGCGCCGAGATCTCGACGATCTTGCAGCCAAGCCCGCGGGACAGCTCATCCGTGCGGATCACGTCGCCGTTTTTCTTCACGACGTCCATCATGTTGATGGCGATGACCACCGGGATGCCCAGCTCGGTCAGCTGCGTCGTCAGATAGAGGTTACGCTCGAGGTTGGTACCGTCGATCAGGTTCAGGATAACGTCGGGGCGCTCGCCGATCAGGTAATTCCGCGCCACGACCTCCTCCAGCGTGTACGGGGACAGCGAGTAAATGCCGGGCAGGTCGGTCACGGTCACGCCCTCATGCTTTTTGAGCTTGCCCTCTTTTTTCTCTACCGTTACGCCCGGCCAGTTGCCGACGAACTGATTAGAGCCGGTCAGGGCATTAAACAGAGTCGTCTTGCCGCAGTTGGGGTTGCCCGCCAGGGCAATGCGTACATTCATCTCTTTATTCCTCACTTTCTCATGTGATTAGCCAAAGCTAACCGTCAGGCAGATCAAACGGCCGGATCACTCGACCTCGACCATTTCCGCATCCGCCTTACGGAGGGACAGCTCATAGCCGCGCACGTTCACTTCCACCGGGTCGCCCAGCGGCGCCACCTTGCGGACATACACCGTCACGCCCTTGGTGATCCCCATATCCATGATACGGCGCTTGACGGCGCCCTCGCCGTGCAGCTTAACCACCGTCACGGTGTCTCCGACCTTTGCCGACCGAAGTGTTTTCATCTGTTTCGTCCTCCTTTTTGGCAGGCTGACGCCCGCCGCATATGTGTAAAGATCATACCATGATCTTACGCGCCATTTCCTCGCTGATCGCCACGCGGGTTTCCTTCACGTTGACGATCACGTTTCCGCCCAAGGCGTTGACGATCGTCACGCTTCCGCCCGGTACAAATCCCAGGTTTTCCAGGTGCTTTTTCACTTCCGGAGTTCCGCCGATCCGCTTGATGATCTGCTCCTCCCCGACTGTGGCCAGCATAAGCGGCATCATGCCACCTCGCCTCGCTTTCCGCCCGCGGCGTTTTCCAAATTAGCAGCCGCTAACTCGCGGGCAAATATATCGGTTAGCCCTCGCTAACCGATATATAGAATACACCTCTTCCGCCTTCTTGTCAACGGGTTTTCTGCAAAAAATCCGTCGATTTTTGCAAAATCAGCAATTTGTGCAAACCCTACTGATTGCCGCATAACGTGTCGTGCAGTTTGCCCACTTGTCGCCCTATCCGGATTCCGGCGGCGGCATTCCCCGATTTTTCAAAAAAAACGCGGCGCCGGGGTTGACATTTTCTTGAAAACAAGGTATCATATCTGTATATGCCGCTGTGGTGGAATTGGCAGACACAAGGGACTTAAAATCCCTCGGCAGCAATGCCGTACCGGTTCAAGCCCGGTCAGCGGCACCACAGACAGAGTGTTCATAACGCTTCCGCGTTATGAACACTCATTTTTTATGCTTTTTTATGCCGGAGCGTTTGCATATTGGCTTTTTTCTAAAATAAAAAGGGCGGTTTCAGGTCATACTTTTCGGGTACAAT
>CAKUMQ010000059.1 GCA_934667845.1 uncultured Eubacteriales bacterium
CGGTAGCCGGTGTTCTCCGCCGACAAAATGCCGAGCAGCGTCGATTTTCCGCTGCCGCTGCCGCCGACGACGGCATAGGCCTTTCCCGCCTCAAACACGGCGGACACATGGTGCAGCACCTCTTTGCCGCCGTCGTAGCCAAAGGACACGTCGTCAAGGACGATGCTGTTTTGCAGCGGCGGCAGTGTATCCCCGTCGGCTGTGCTGTCCGGCGTCTCCAAAAGCTCCGCCAGCCGATCGATCAGCCCGCGCGCCGTACGCCGTCCCGCCAAAACGGTCGGCAGCTCGGCGATCGGCTCGATCATAAAATTCATCAGGTTGACAAACAGGATCACCGCACCGGCAGTCAGCGCATAGCCGCCGAGCGCGAGCGCCGCACCCGCCAGGAACACGCCGAGCTGCGCCGCCATGCCCGCCAGCGCACCGATCAGCCCGATCAGAATGCGCAGACGCCGCCGAATGCCCTTTTCCCGCTCAAGCGCGCGGTTGCGCTCGGCAAACAGGCGGAATATCTCCCGCTCCGCCTTAAACGTCTTGACCACGGCAAAGCCGCCGAGACAATCGGTCAGCGTCGCGGTAAGCTCCCGGTTGCCGTCTGACACACGCCGCTCCGCAGCCTGCAGCCGTCCTCCCGTCAGCACCGAAGCCGCCAGCGGCAGCAGTGTCACCAGAACCGCGATAAGGGTCAGCAGCGGCGAATACCACAGCATGAGCGCCAGCGCACCGAAAAAGGTGACGATCTTTTGTATCCCGTTGATCTGCTGCGCCAGATAATCGGCTTCCACGCTGGCGGCATCGTTGGTCAGCGCCGAAAGATACGCCGCCGTGTTTTCCGCCCGGAACGAGGCGATCCCCTTCTCCGTGAGCCGCGCAAAGGCGAAATCTTTATACTGCCGCATGGCTTTTTCGATAAACCGCGGCTCACAAAGGCAGCGCAGACCGTATACCGCGGCACAGAGCACCGCGAATCCGCCGATGATTGCCGCCAGTGTCCCGAGCGGCAGCACATCCGGCTCGCCGGAGATCAGGTCGATCAGCTGCTGGATCAGCCACGACAGGATCAGATTGAGCGTACCTGCGAGCAGCGCCGCCGCCACGGAAAGGCACAGCGCCGCGCGGTTGCCGCGCGTAAACTCGCGCACCAGCTGCTTCGCCGTCTGCTCAGCCCTCACGACACACCACCTCCTCCCACATGGCGATCAGCGCCGCATTTTCCGTTTCTCTGATCACTTTCCGTACCCCTTCCTCTGCCGTCTGCCCGAGATCGTCATAGGCGTTCGCCTGCGCCATGCCCTCGGCAAACCGCAGAGCGCCGACGCAGTAATCCGGCGCCGCGTCAAAGTGCCGGGCAAGCGCCCGCGCCCCTTGCAGCGTTTTCGCCGCACCGGCTGTATCGCCCGATTTCTCCTGCGCATCCGCCAGACACACATACAAAAGCCCGCAGACCTTATCAAGGAAACAGGGCTTGCCCTCCTTTTTCAGCCCGGCAAACATCCCGATGCCCCAGCGCAGGATCGCCTGTGAGGACGCCCAGTCCTTTCGCGCGGAAAACACGTTCACATAGCCGATCACGACCTGAATGAGACTTTTTACGGCATCGACCAATGCCTCCGACAGATAGGGCACCGCCGCCTCCGGTTGTTTGCCGTCCGCCGCCAGCGTCAAGCCGATCACATCGCTGTATATGCCGTCGGCGTTGAGTGATTTCAGCCGTTCGACCGCCTGCTCCGGCTCGCCGAGGGTGATCAGCAGCTGTGCGGCATATGCCGCGATCGTGCTGTCACTGATCCGCGGATCGTCATTCTGCGCCAAAAGCTGCCGTGCGCGCTCCAAAAGCTTCACCGACCGCCGCAAAAGCGCCTTGTCGTGCTCCTGCATGCCGAACGCGCCGTATAATCCGGCAGCAGCATAGACGACCGAAAACAGATGCGGGTATTTTTTGAGCGCCTTTTCTGCCTCCGAAAGTCCCGCCCGATTCTTGTCGGCCTTGCACTGCCGCAGCCGGTCGAGAGTCGCCTGCAGCCGGTTGTCCCGCAGCACATAACCGATCAGCACATCTACGGAGGTATCGAAAAAGTCCGCCAGCTCCAGAATTGTGACAAGCTCCGGCTGCGACAGCCCCGCCTCCCATTTATACACCGCACCGACCGTGACCCCCAGCACCTCGGAAAGCTGCTCCTGCGTCAGCCCCCGCTGCTTGCGAAAGGCACGGATATTCTCCGCCAATTTGTCCGTCACACAGTCCATCTCCCTTCCGTCTATCAGTATAGCAGAAAAACACGTCGGTGAACACCCACGATCAATACGGATAGAATAGTATTTTTTATACCTTTAGTATGGGTTGATACATATAGATCACCCGCTCTCCGGCTGAGCAGAGAGCGGGCGACCAACATTTTCCTATGCAGCGGAAAACCCCGCCGGTTTATGCGCGGTCGAACATCGCCGAAAACGCGCGGTGCGCCATATAGACGTCCAGCTTCGAGACCACCTCAAGCGGCGCATGCATCGACAGCACCGGCACGCCGAGATCAACGGTATCCACGTTCAGGTTAGCGACATATTTCGCCACCGTGCCGCCGCCGCCGAGATCCACCTTGCCCAGCTCACCGACCTGCCAGACCACGCCCGCCTTGTCCATCAGGCGGCGCATCGTCCCCATCGTCTCCGCCGAGGCATCGCTCGTGCCGCCCTTGCCGCGGGAGCCGGTGTATTTCGTCAGCACCACACCGCCGTTGATATAGCAGCAGTTGCGGCTCTCCATGACCTCGGGATAGATCGGGTCAAACGCCGCATTGACATCCGCGGACAGGCAGAGGGAGTTTGCCAGCACGCGATAGCCGCTCACGCCCGCCTGCGCCGCCAGATCCTCCACAAAATCGCGCAGGAACGAGCCCTGCATACCGGTGTTGCCGTCCGAGCCGGTCTCCTCCTTGTCCGCCAGCACGGTCAGCGCCGTATAGGCGGGGCAGCCCTGCGCAAGCAGCGCCGTCAGCGCGGGATAGGCGCAAACGCGGTCGTCATGGCCGTAGGCGCCGATCATGCTGCGGTCAAAGCCGATATCCCGCGCACCGAAGGCGGGCACCATCTCCAGCTCCGCAGACAGAAAATCCGCCTCGGTGATCTGGTATTTTTCAAACAGCAGATGCAGAATGTTCAGCTTGACCGCCTCGCCGGACTCGTCGCCCTTGAACGGGCGGGAGCCGATCAGAACGTTTAAGTCCTCGCCGCGGATGATCTCTCCCGCCGGGCGCTTCATCTGCTCCTGCGCCAGATGCGGCAGAAGATCGGTCACGCAGAACACCGGATCGGCGGGATCCTCGCCGACACGCACCGTGACCTTGGTGCCGTCCCTGCGGATGAGCACGCCGTGCAGGGCGAGCGGGATCGCCGTCCACTGATATTTCTTGATGCCGCCGTAATAGTGGGTGTCAAAATAGGCGAGCTTGCGGTCCTCATAGACCGGCACCGCCTTGAGATCCAGCCGCGGCGAATCAATATGCGCAACCGCGATCGACACGCCGTCGGTCAGCGGGCGGCTGCCGATCACGGCAAGGATCAGCGCCTTGCCGCGGTTGTTCTGATACACCTTGTCGCCGGGGACGAGCTTCTTTTGGGGGTCAAACGGCACAAAGCCCGCCGCCTCGGCGCGCGCGATCGCCGCCGTGACTGCCTCGCGCTCGGTTTTCGCCTCATCCAAAAAGGCGGCATAATCGGCGCAGTAGCGGTCAGCCGCCGCAACGTCCTTTTCCTCCAGCGTCTCCGGGGCATAGGAGGGCTTCAGAAAAAGCTGCTCCTTCCACTCCTCGGCTGCGGTCTTCTTTTCTTCCGACATGGTCATTAACTCCTTTCCGTATTTAAGGCGACAGCGCCTCAGTCATATCCGTACAGCCGACGGTACATCTCCTGCGCCGCCCGCACTCTGCGGACATATTCGCGTGTTTCTTCAAAGGGGATCTGCGTAAGCGTCACCCCGTCGGCGGAATACCGGCTGTCCGAAAGCCACTCCCTGACATGCCCGATCCCGGCGTTATAGGCGGCAAGCGCGGTATCCTCCTCGGGGAATTCTTCCCGCAAAAGCGCCAGAACATAACTGCCGTAGCGAATATTGATATCCGGATCCTCCCGCAGTTCGGGAGACAGGCGCTCGTCTTCGGGAATGTGCCGCCGCATCTGCGCCCAGTCAAAGGTGCTCGCCGTCAGCTGCATCAGCCCGACCGCGCCCGCCGACGAATGCGCCGTCGGATCAAAATGGCTCTCGGTATAGATCATCCCCATCAGCAGCGAGGGAGCGATTCCGTTTTCTTCGGCGGCGGCGGTCACCTGCGCGCCGTATTGGTCGGGATAAAAGCGGCAGAGGTACCGGCGGATGCCGCCGCCAAGCAGCCAGACCGCCGCGCAGAATGCCAAAGCAAGGCAGCCGATCTCGACCGCCCGTCGGGTTCGTTTCACCGGTCGCACCACTCCTCCAACTGCCGTTTTGCCTGCTGCACAAGCGCCGCCAGCGGCTGATCGCCGCCGGTATCCAGCACCAGATCGGCGCGGCTTGTATAAAACTCCTCCGGCTGCTGGCGCAGAAAGCGCCGGCGCACCGCCTCCTCGGGCAGACCGTCCCGGCGGCGGATGCGGTCAAGCCGCACCGCCTCGGGCGCAACGACCGCAATCACGCGGTCACACTCCCGGTCAAGCCCGCTTTCAAACAGCAGCGGCGCGTCCAGAAGCACCGCCCGCACCGTGGAATCCGCCGCAAGCGCCTGCCTGCGGCGCGCCGTCTCCCGCAGGATCGCGGGATGGGTCACGGCATTGAGCTTTTGCGCATTTTCGGGCGTCGCAAAGGCGGCGGCGGCAAGCGCACGGCGGTCAAGCGTGCCGTCCTGCCGCACCACCGCATCGGAAAACGCGGCGGCAAGCGCGGCGACCAGCGGCTGTCCCGGCGCGATCAGCTCGTGATAGATTCGATCCAGATCCAGACAGCGGACACCCGGCAGAGCCAGCAAGCTCTCTGCCACCGTGCTTTTTCCGGCGCCGCTCTGACCGGTCAGCCCGACCGTCAGCGGCTCAGCCGTCCGTCCCGTCAAGGTCGACCACCTCAAATCCCGCCGCCCGCACAATGCGGTTATACACGGCAAGCCCCAGTCCCGTCGGCACGGGCGCAGCGGCGTAGGCGGTCTTTACGCCCGCCTCGTCCAACCGGCGGAGCGCCTCAAACAGCCCGTGCGCCTGCGTGCGGTCATCCAGACGGCTGCCGTAGGTGACTGTCGGGATACGGATCAATGGCTCATCCTCGGTAAAACAGAGCGCGCACGCGCCCTCCTCACCCGCACGGGCATTGACAAAGCGGATATAGTCCGCCGCGCTTCCGCGCAGCAGCACCACCCGCGCCTTCGGGGAATAGTGGGTGTATTTCATGCCCGGAGAGGCGGCGCGCGCCCCGTCCGCCAGCCGGTTCAGCACGGCGGGGTCAACGGTGATCTCCCCGACGACCGCCCGCAGCATATCCGGCGTGATGCCGCCGGGACGCAAAAGACGCGGCACCGGCGCGGTCATATCCACCACGGTGGATTCGACCCCGACCGCGCATTCGCCGCCGTCCACGACCGCGGCAATGCGCCCGTCCATATCCTCCATCACGCGGGCGGCGTCCGTCGGGCTGGGGATACCCGAGCGGTTGGCGGAGGGCGCCGCCAGCGGACAGCCGCTTTTGCGGATCAGCGCCGCTGCCACGGGATGCGCAGGCATCCGCACCGCCACGGTATCCAGTCCCGCCGACACCTCCGGCGGGATCACCCCGCTCTTTTTGAATATCATCGTCAGCGGCCCCGGCCAATAGACCGATGCCAGCGCCAGCGCCTTTTGCGGAATTTCCGCCGCAAGCTCGGAAAGCGCGCTCATGTCGGCAATGTGCACGATAAGCGGGTTGTCCTGCGGCCGCCCCTTTGCCCGGAATATCGCCGCGACCGCCTCGCCGTTTTTCGCATCAGCCGCCAAGCCGTAGACGGTCTCGGTCGGCATTCCCACCAGCTCGCCCTGCTTAAGCAGAGCGGCGGCAATATCCAGATCCGCGTCGGATGCCGTCAGCAAACGGGTCTTCATGTCGGTTCCTCCTTGCTGTTTTCCGCTCTGCGCACGCTGTCCGCCTCGGTCAGCGCATCCACGATCTCGTCGAGATCGCCGTTTAGCACCTCGTCAAGGCGGTACAGCGTCAGTCCGATGCGGTGATCGGTCACGCGCCCCTGCGGGAAATTATAGGTGCGGATGCGCTCATTGCGGCTGCCGGTGCCCACCTGTGAACGGCGGTCGGCGGAGATCGCCTGCTGCTGTGCCTGCTGCTTTTCCTCCAGCAGACGGGAGCGAAGCACGCGCATCGCCTTATCCTTATTTTTATACTGGCTGCGCTCATCCTGACATTCCACCACCGTGCCGGTCGGCAGATGGGTAATGCGGATGGCGGATTCCGTCTTGTTGATGTGCTGTCCGCCCGCGCCGCTGGCGCGGAACGTGTCGATCTTCAGCTCGGACGGGTCGATGGTCAGCTCGACCTCCTCCGCCTCAGGCAGCACTGCCACCGTCGCCGTCGAGGTGTGGATCCGCCCGCCGGATTCCGTTTCCGGCACGCGCTGCACCCGATGGACGCCGCTTTCAAACTTAAAGCGCCCGAATGCCCCCTCGCCGGAGACCAGCGACACCGCCTCCTTCACGCCGCCCAGCTCTGTTTCGCTGACACGCAGCGGAGCAAAGCCGAAGCCGCGGCGGTCGGCATACATCATATACATCCGCAGAAGCGAGGCGGCAAACAGCGCCGACTCCTCCCCGCCGGCACCGGCACGGATCTCCAGCACAACGCTGCGGTCGTCAAGCGGATCGTGCGGGCGCAAAAGTACGTCAAGCTCCGTCCCGCACTCCCGCAGCTCCTCATTCAGCCGCCGTTCCTCCTCCGCCGCCAGCTCGCGCAGCTCCTCCGGCTCCTCTGCCGCCTGCGCAAGCGCGCGCGCCTGCAAAAGCTCCTCCGTCAGTTCGCGGTGCCTGCGGCAAAGCTGCGCCGCGGGCATAAGGCGGGTATTCTCCTTGGCCAACTCACGGTAGCGCTCCCCATCCGCCAGCACGGCAGGGTCGCAAAGCAGCTGCTGCAATTCCTCAAAGCGCTTTTCCACCTGTGCGTATCGCTCCGACAAAGATCCCCCTCCTTTTTTGCTGTTTTATCTATCGGTCACGGCTCTTTCCGCTCGATCTGCCGGATATGCCGCTCGACCTTGGCACGCGGCACCATGACCTCGCGCCCGCAGCCGAGGCAGCGGATGCGGAAATCCATGCCGATCCGCAGCACCTCCATGCGGTTATCCCCGCAGGGATGCGGTTTTTTCATATGCAGAATGTCCCCGACGTGCACATCCACGCCGATCCCCTCCGTTCCGGGTCTTTTCTTTACGGCAGCGTATACAGCCCCGCCTTGCCGCGGATGGCGGCGATCAGCTCGGGAATGCTGCCGATCGGCTGCGGCGTCAGCAGTCCGCCGCGGGCGAGATCCTCCACCTGGTGATAATCCGATCCCGACGTCATCAGTAATCCGTGTTCCGCCGCCCAGGCGTGTGCCAGCAGGTTGCGGGAATTGTGCCGCGGGTTGCCGTTGTTCACCTCGACGCCGTCGATATAGGCGGGGCAGCACCGCACCATATGCGGGCGAAACGGATGCGCCTGCACCACGAGCCAGCCGCGCTCCCGCGCAAGTGCGGAAAACCGGCGGATCCCCATGGCGTACATCTCCGGCTCGCGGTAGAGGTCGTCCTCGGTCGGTCCGTAAACCAAATAGTCGTTGGCGTTTTCGTCGAAGCAGATCTCCATGGCGAGCAGCACGGCGGGACCGCCGCACGAAGCGGACGCCTCTTTGGCTGCCCGATAGCCGGACAAAAATTTATCGATCCACGCGCGGCTGTCCGTCATCCCGTATTCCTCACGGCAAAAGCGCTTGAAGTGGTCGGTGATGACGACTGCGGAATAGCCCGCCGCCTTATAGGCGGGAATCGACTCCTCGGGCTTGACCCGTCCGCAGGGGCTGGACAGCGCCGTATGCATATGTGTCTCGGTCAAAAACATCATTTCACGCTCCCTTTCTGCAGCAGCACAGACTCAATCGGCGATCTCACGCAGAAACCGCGTAAAATACGGCGGCAGCTCGCTTTCAAACTCCAGATACGCGCCCGTGACGGGGTGGATAAAACCGATCTTCCGCGCATGAAGGCACTGCCCCTGCAGATACGCCGGTCCGGCGGGCGCACCGTAAACGGTATCCCCCGCCAGCGGATGCCCGAGATACGCCATATGCACGCGGATCTGATGGGTGCGCCCCGTTTCGAGCCGCAGCCGCAGATGGGCATAGCCCGGGTAGTCGGCAAGCACGGTATAATGCGTGATCGCCTCGCGACCACCCGCCACGACCGCCATTTTCTTGCGGTTGACGGGGTGCCGCCCGATCGGCGCACAGACCGTGCCCGCATTTTCCTTTAAATGCCCGCACGCCACCGCCTCATACTCGCGCGTGAAGCTGTGTACCCGGATCTGCTCCGCAAGACCGCGGTGCGCGATGTCGGTTTTGGCCACGATCAGCAGACCGCTGGTGTCCTTGTCGATGCGGTGCACGATCCCCGGGCGCTGCACGCCGTTGATCCCCGAGAGGGAATCGCCGCAGTGCCAGAGCAGCGCGTTGACCAGTGTGCCGGTCTCGTTGCCCGCCGCCGGATGCACGACCATTCCCTTGGGCTTGTTGACCACCAGCAGATCGGCGTCCTCATAGACGATATCGAGCGGAATCGGCTCCGCCGCCGCCTCGATGGGCGTCGGGTCGGGCAGCGTGACGCAGAGAGTGTCCCCCGTACAGAGCGGACGGCTTTTGGTCAGCTGCCGCCCGTTTACCGTGATCAGCCCCTGTGCAAACAGCGTCTGCACCGCGGAACGGGACAGCGAAAGCTCCTGCGGCAGATATTTATCCGGCCGCATCCCCTCCGCCTGCGGCGGGACGGTCAGAGTGATCGTCTCCAATGGTCTCCTCCTTTTTACTCTCCGGAGTCTCCCGATAGAAGAACAGCGTGTACACGATCAGCAACGCCGCACCGATACAAACGCAGCAGTCGGCGAGGTTGAACACCGGAAAATCGATCAACGAAAAATACAGAAAATCCACCACGAATCCGCGAAAGATCCGGTCGATCAGATTGCCGATCCCCCCCGCCAGGATCAATACACCGGCGGCGCGCACCCACTTGGCGCGTCCGAGCTTGGAGCGGCACAGAAAGACCGCCACCAGCAGCAGAGCCAGGGCGGTAAATCCGATGAGAAACCAGCTTTTTCCCTGCAGAATACTGAACGCCGCGCCGGTGTTTTCCCGGTATTCGAGTTCAAACACGCCCTTCCACAGCACAGCGTTTTCCTGCCCCTTCAGATGCAGCACCGCCAGATATTTCGTCCACTGATCCAGCCCGATCAGCAGCAGCGTCACACCGGCGCAAAGCAAAAATGACAGCATAGGCACATGTGTCTCCGCCCCAAGCGGGCGAAGAGCTCCTTCCTCTCCCCATAGGTTTTCCCGCCCGCTCCCCGCCTATACGGCGGAGGCGGGCGGTGAATCTGCAAACTTATTTACGGCGCTTAAACGCGCTGTTGACCTCATAATCCTTGCCGAATTTCAGCTCGCCGAAGCGCGAGACCGGCGTCTCGTCCTCAAGCTCGCTCTCCTCCTCCGGCGTGAATGCGTCATCCGGCTTCCACAGGGAATCGACAAGCGAGACCTCCTCCGACACCGGCTCCTCCCCGCTCTCCGCCGACGCGTCGCTTTCCTCTGCCGCGGGAACCGGCTCTGCTGTCGGCTGCTGCGGCACCTCGGCAGCAGGCGCGACATCTGCCGAGGCAGGCTCTTCGGCGACCGGCTCCGCAGCGGCGGGGACGTCCTCCTCCTTGACCTCGGGCAGCAGGTCGATCAGCGACAGATGCTGGCGGTACATGTCGAGCAGCTTCGCCTTGAAATCCGACACCTCTTTTTGTATGCGTTTAAGCTCCAGCTCCTCGTCGCCGATCTCCCGGCGGGCGTTCTCCTTGATCTTGTCCGCCTTGATCCGGGCATCGTCGAGCATCAGCTCCGCCTTCTGCTTCGCCTCGCGCACAATGGAGTCGCCGAGCCGCTGGGCGCTGAGCAGTGCCGAGCGGATGCTGTCCTCCTCGTTACGGTATTCCACCAGCTTATCCGCCAGAACCTCCATTTTCTGATTCAGCTCGTCAATGCGCGCCGTCAGCGCCTGCACGGTATCCGCGCACTGGTCCACAAAATCGTCCACATCGGTATCCCGATAGGTATTTCCTCTGCCGGGCGTAAACGTAATATGGCGAATTTTGTCGGCGGTCAACAACTCCATTCTCTTCATTCCTTTCCGTTTTTCTGAATCCGGGCGATCGGTGCCGCCCTAAATATACTGCACAGCCGCAATATGCAGCCGTCCCTTTTGCGTCTCCGGTCCGATCGTTTCGATCCGGAACCGTCCCGCACCGCGCACCGAAAGCACGTCCTGTTCTTTTAGCATATGTGATGCCGTCTGGCAGACGCAGTGGTTCACCGACACAAGCCCGCCGCGGATCAGCTCCGCCGCAGGCTCGCGCGCACTGGCGAGCAGCCATTTCAGCACCGCATCCAGCCGCGGGGATGCGACCGTTCCCGAAAGCGGGCGGAACCGGTGCAGAGCCGGCAGCTCGCCCGTATAGTCCGCCTCGGTGCGCACGCTCTCGCCGCCGATGCGGTCGATCTGATCCGTCAGAAACGGCACAAGCTCCGCCGTTGTCATCACGACAGCCAGCCCCTCGCCGCAGAGGATATCGCCGAGCTTCTCCCGCCGCACACCGGCGGACATCAGCGCGCCGAGCACATCCCGGTGGGAAAATGACGCCTCCCTGCGGGAGAAAAACGCCACCGCGCGGACGGGAAACGCCTCCTCAGCCACGGTCTCCCTCGGCGGGAACACCCCCGCCGTCACCCGCTCCGCATCGGGATACCCGCCGTACAGGCGATAGGGCAGCCCGAGGCGGCGCAGACCGCCGTCCGCCACGACCGCCTGATGCGCGTCGAGAAAGCCCCAAAACTGCGGCCGTCCGCTGCGCTTGGCGCGCTCCGCTAAGTCGGACAGGCGGGCGAGCAGCGCGGCGTCAGCCCGTGCCGGATCAGAAGTAGAGCCCATTATTTTCGAGCTCGTCGAGCAGGTCGCCCATGATGCCGACGTTATACGGCGTGATGATAAAGGTGCAGTTGGCGACCTTCTTGATCTGTCCGTCGTTGGCATAGGCGACACCGCTGAGGAAATCGAGGATACGGCGCGCCACATCCTTGTTGGCGGATTCCAGATTCAGTACGACCGTGCGCTTGGCGTTGAGATGATCCGCCACCGTGCTGGCATCCTCAAAGCGCTCCGGCTTCACGAGAACGACCTGCAGCTGCGCCGTCGCATGGATATTGACCACCTTGTTGCTCTTTTTCTGCACCGGCTCTTCGGCACGCGCATTTTCCGACGCCTTGGAGACAAAATCCATCGACTCCTCGCGCTCGGTCGTCTCCTCCAGCTCGTCATCCTCTTCGTCCCGCATCATACGCGACATCAGATCCTTCAAACCCATGGAAAGCATCCTCCTTACTGTTTTACCACGCGTGCCCCGAACAGCGCCGACCCGACACGGATCAGAGTCGCCCCTTCGAGGATCGCTTCATAATAATCGTTCGACATACCCATGGACAAAACGTCCATATGTATATTATCTATGTTTTTGGCCGCAATGTCAATAAACAAATGCCTCAGAACCGAAAAATTCCGCCTTTTTTCCGTCGACTCGGTCACGGCGGGCGGAATCGCCATCAGTCCGGACACGCGGATCCCCGGCAATGCTGCCGCCTTTTGCAGCAGCGGCAAAAGTCCGTCGGCTGAAACACCGGATTTTGACAGCTCGTCCCCGACATTGACCTCGATCAGAACCGGCGTGACCAGTCCCTGCCGCTGCGACTCAGCCGAGATCGCCTCCGCCAGATGAACGCTGTCCACCGACTGGATGGCGGCAACGGCGCCGACGATCTTTTTCACCTTGTTGGTCTGCAAATGGCCGATCAGGTGCACCTGTGTTGTCCCGAGCCGCAGCCGGTCCCGCTTCTCCAGATATTCCTGCACGCGGTTCTCCCCGATCAGCGTAACCCCCTCGTCGATCACCGTCTGGATGACCTCGGGCGGGACCGTCTTGGTCACCGCCATCAGCGTCACTTCGTCGGGCGAGCGCCCCGCCTCGCGGCACGCTTTGGCCATCTGTTCCCGTATATGGGCAAGATTCCGGCGCACATCCTCCTGCCGCTCAGCGAATGATCTTTCCGTCATACAGACCCTTTCCTTTCACGATCACATCGTCGTACAGCTTCAGGAAACCGTCGCCCCCGTCGGCTGCACAGACGGAATATTTGCCCGTATCGCTGTGATACAGCACCTCCACCCGGCGGAACACACAGGTGTTGCCCACCCGCACGAACACACCCGGTTCGTTTTTGTCGTTGAACCGCAGTGCGGAATCCTGCACATACAGCCCCGTATAGGCTTTAAACTGGATCTGCACGGTCTCCTGCCGCACCGCTGCCAGCTTTTCGGACATATAGATGCACTGCAGCACCACGGCGGCGTTGCCCTCACGATCCTTATTGACCGCCGCCACCGTCACCGGCACGGATTCCGCCGACACAAACGGCAGCTTCACCGACAGGCGGCCGCCGACGCCGATACCCGTCGCCTGCTCCTTATTCAGCACGCACAGCAGATACCACTGGTAATCGCCCGCCACCTTGCCGACCCCGTTGGCGGCGGTATCGGCTTTTTTCTCCAGCGCCGCGCTGACCTGCGCCGGTGTGACCGACAGCACACCGGAATAGTCGATCGCCTGTTCAAGCCCATCAGTCCGGCTGATAAAATAGCCCGCCACGGGCGAGGAGATCGACGAGGTCGCCGGGGAAAAGCCGGAGGACAAAGACGCCTGCTCCGCCTTCAGCGCGTCGATCGTCGGTTTGAGATCAGTCAGCGTGCCGGTCGTAAGCTGCTGCTTGCAAAACAGCTGCAAAAGCTGAAACTGCGTATCCGACAGACCGGAATACCGCCGGTCACGCCCCGCAAGGATCAGCGAATGGAGCGTGTCGCTCAGCTGCGTATTGATCAGGTCGAGGTTGGTGCGGTTATAGCTGCCGAGCGCAGCGATCCCCTGCAGCGCCGCGATCTGTGTCTCCAGCCGGTCGAGCTTCTGCCGCGTCAGCGCATCGCTCTCGCTCGGAAACACCCGCGCGATCTCGCCGCCCTTGGCGACCCGGTCGCCGTTTTCCAGCGTGTAGTAGACATAGCCCTTTGAAGGAGCGGCGCTGATCACCGTCTCATCCCGCACGATAAACGCGTCGGTATCCACGGTGTCATACACCGTGTAGGAAACGGCATCGGCGACTTCGACCGAGGTATAGACAGCGCGGTAGATCTGGTAGCCGATATAGCCGCCGATCACCACGGCAAACAGCACCGACAGCATCCGGCGCAAAAATCCGTCCATTCCGTTTCCTCCTTTTCATCCGGTTTGATCGTTCAGTCGGCAAACAGCAGCTTGTCCGCCGCCGCGGCGAGCGCCTGTGCGTCGGGATAATCGTCCGCATACAGAAATACCGCCGACGGCTCGCCGTGAAACCACGACAGCTGCCGTTTGGCATAGCGGCGGGTCTGCCGCTTGAGGTTGTCCACCGCCTCCGCCAGCGTGACCTCGCCCGCAAAATAGGGCGCAAGCTCCTTGCAGCCGATTGCCTGCCGTGCGGTCGGCGCCGAAACGGCCAGTGCCTGCCGCGCTTCATTGAGCAGTCCCGCCGCCAGCATGGCGTCCACGCGGCGGTCAATGCGTTCATACAGCCAGCTGCGGTCGTGCGCGTCGAGCACGAGCATACGCACGCGATAGGGCGAGGGAACCGCCCGCGAAAGGCGGTTTTGCTCGGTCAGCGTGCGCCCCGTGACGGTATACAGCTCCAAAGCGCGCACAATGCGTCCCACGTCGTTTTCGTGCAGCCGCGCCGCCGTTTCGGGATCTACGGCGGCAAGCTCGGCAAGCAGGGTGGCGCCGCCCTCGCGCTCCGCCCGCTCACGCAGGCGGGCACGCACGGCGCGGTCGCCCTGCGGCTCGTCGGCAAATTGCAGATTCTCCGTCACGGCACGGATATACAGCCCCGTGCCGCCGCAGAGGATCGGCTGCCGTCCCCGCGCCGCCGTTTCCGCGATGGCAGCATGGGCAAGGCGGGTATATTCCGCCACCGAAAACGGTTTGGCCAGCGGCTGAAAACCCAAAAGATGATGCGGCACCCCCTCCCACTCCTCAGGGAGCGGACGGGCGGTGGCAATATGCAGCTCGCGGTAGATCTGCATGGAATCGGCGGAAATGATCTCACCGCCGTGCGCCTTCGCAAGCGCAATGGCAAGCGCGGTCTTGCCCGACGCCGTCGGCCCCGCGATCACCGGAAGAAATTGCTTTTCCATGCCCCTTACACCCGCCCGAACAGCTTTTCGATCTCCCGCTTTGTCCGCCGGAAGCACACCGGGCGGCCGTGGGGGCAGTAGCACACCGCATCGTCGGTCAGCACCCGCTTGGCCAGCGCCAGCAGCTCCTCCGGGCTGTTTTTGTTGCCCGCCTTCACGGCGGCGCGGCAGGCGACGGAATGGGCGATCCACTCCTGCTTGGCTGTGGTGATCTCCCGCTTGCCGGACAAAAGTCCGCCCGCGATCTCCTGCAACACATCCACGGGGTCACAGCCGGTCAGAATGACCGGCACGGAGCGCAGAAGCAGCGTTTTGCCGCCGAAATCTTCCATTTCAAAACCGGCGGCAAGCAGTGCGTCTTTTTCCTCGATCAATACCTCATATTCCTCGCGGCGCAGCGGAACGGAGATCGGCGCAAGCAGCAGCTGCCGCTCAACGCCGCCCGCGCCGCGTCCCTCGTTATACAAAATCCGCTCAT
>CAKUMQ010000060.1 GCA_934667845.1 uncultured Eubacteriales bacterium
GATCCTCACAGAGGTTCACAAGGTCATCGTCGGCAAGGACGACGTGATGGAAAAAATTCTCATGACCCTGATCTCCCGCGGCCATGTGCTGCTGGACGACGTACCCGGCACCGGCAAGACCACAGCCGCGTTGGCGTTTCACCGCGCGCTCGGACTGCGCTACGGGCGCATTCAGTTCACGCCCGACGTGCTTCCCTCGGATATCGTGGGCTTCTCCGTTTACAGCAAGGAGAAAGGGACGTTTATCTATCAGCCCGGCGCGGTCATGACGAATCTGCTGCTGGCTGATGAGATCAACCGCACCTCCAGCAAGACGCAGGCTGCTCTTTTGGAGGCTATGGAGGAGCGTCAGGTGACGGTGGACGGCGTAACACATCCGCTGCCCGCCCCCTTTGCCGTCATCGCCACGCAGAATCCCGTCGGCTCCGCAGGCACGCAGCTTCTGCCGCAGGCGCAGCTCGACCGCTTCATGGTGCGACTGGAGATGGGCTATCCCGATTTTGAAAGTCAGGTCAACATTCTCCGCGACCGCCAGCAGGACGACCCGCTGACGCAGGTGCGCGAGGTCTCCTCGGCTGCGGCGCTGCTGGACATGCAGCAGCAGGCGCAGGCTGTCCACATGGCGGACAGCCTGCTGGAATATGTCACGCGGCTGACCGAAGCCACGCGCACGCACCCGCTGGTGCTCCTGGGCGTCAGCCCGCGCGGCGCGCTGGCTGTCTGCCGCATGGCAAAGAGCCGCGCTTTCATGCACGGCAGGGACTATGTGCTTCCCGAGGATGTGCAGAACGTGTTTATCGACGTCTGCGCACACCGTCTGTTCCTCGCCCCCAAGGCGAAGATCTCCGACACAGCCGCGGCGGACGTGCTCACCGGTCTTTTGGATCAGGTGCGCCGCCCGGATCACATCTGAGCCATGGTCATGCATCGGATCCTTTATGCGCTGTGGCTTCTTGTCTGGCTTCTCATCTGGGCGCTGAGCAAAAGCGCAATGCCGGGCTGCATTCTGGCGGGAAGCGTCGCCGCCGCTGCGGCGGAGCTGGCACTGACAGCGCCGATCGCCGGGCGTCTGCGCCTCTCGCTTTTGGTGCCGCCTTCCGCCCGGAAGGGCGCGCCCGTACAGGCACAGCTCACCGTCGAAAACGGCTCCTTTTTGAGCTGCGCGGCGGTCTGCCTGCGCGTTGGCTGCCGCAATCTTCTGACGGGTGAAGCGGAAGAACGCCGCCTGCGCCTTTCGATTGCAGGAAAGCAGAAGATCAGTGTTTCGGCGGAATTTTCCGCGCAGCGCTGCGGCAAGCTCGCTCTTTCTCCGACGGATGTGCGGGTCTATGACCTGTTCGGTCTGTACGGCAGGAAGATCCCCTGCGAAGCGCGCGCATTTTGCCTTGTCCTGCCAACGCTGCAGCCGGTGCGTCTGGTCTTCACCGACCGCGCAGCCGCAGAGCTGGACAGCGACGAATATTCCATGCACCACGCAGGCGACGATCCCAGCGAGACCTTTGCGCTGCGTGAATATGTCCCCGGCGACCGCGTGCGCAGCATCCACTGGAAGCTGACGGAAAAGACCGGCGAGGTGATCGTGCGTCAGCTCGGTCTGCCGGTCAGCCATTCCGTTCTGCTGCTCATGGACAACAGCGTGGCTGCGCCCTGTGCGCCCGCCGCCTGCGAGGCGCTGGGCGAGCTGACCGCGTCGGTTTCGGCGGCGCTGTCAGCGGCGGGCTTTGCGCACTGCATCGCATGGTTTGACCGTATGCAGGGCTGCATCGCCAGCGTGCAGGCGGAAAACGACGACACGCTGACGCAGGCGCTGGCTGAGCTGCTGGCGGCACAGATCGTGCCGGACGAAAAAACGACGGCACAGCGCTGGGTTGAAACACGCGGCATACCGGACTATGCGCATGTCGTGCTGCTCACGCTGCGCGACAGGCAGGAGGAGCTTCCCGTCGCGGACGGCGGCACTGTGACCGTATTACACCCGGACCGGGAGGAGGATGTTTTTCTTGTCCTGTAACGATCTTCTTTCCCGCCTCCGCGCCTGCCTTGCCGCGGCGCTTTTGGCGGCGGCGCTCGTCTGGCTGACGGCGGACGCCTTTCTCCCCGCCGAAAAGCTCCTGCTGCCCGTGATCACCGCTGTCCTTGCGGCGGTCAGCACCGCCTTTTGGCGCAAACACACCCGGATCGCGCCGACGGTCTGGCTCTCCGGCTGCGCAGCCGCAGCGGTGATCCTCCGCCGATTCGTTCTCAGCGGGCTGGCGGCACTGACCAACGGCGTGCTCGACGTCTGGAAGCATCTGCACGCCGGAAATACCGCGCTGTTCACGGTCGCGGACGAGCGCGGCGCGGCGGTTCTGCTGTGTCTGCTCGGTGCGCTGACCGGCGTTTGGTGTGCGGAACTGTCCCGCCGCAGCGCCGTCGGCTTTTGGTGTCAGACGGCACTGACGGCGGCGCTGTGCCTGCTCTTTGCCCCGCGCCTGACGGCGGGCTGGCTGCTTGTTGCGGCGCTGACCGAGTTACTTTCATTTCTTTTATTTCTCGGCGGGAGCGACGGCACCGGCGCCTGGCTGCGCGCCGCCGCGTGTATTCTGGCGGCGGCGCTGGTGCTGAACGGCTGGCAGAGCGCAAAGCCCGCATTTCTCGACCGCGCCGCCATGTGGGCGCAGCAGCAGGTGCAGACGCTCCGCTACGGCGACAATACCGCCGCCGGACTGCCGAACGGCGATCTGCGCAGCGTCGGTGCGCGCCGCCCCACGCAGGAAACGGTTCTGTACGTTACCATGCAGACACCCGCCTCCTACTATCTGCGCGGCTTCACCGGCGAGACGTATGAAAACAACCGCTGGCGCACACTGGACGCCGAGACGCTCTATCCCGCGTCGGACAGCTTCTACTGGCTGCACCGCGACGGCTTCTATGCGCAGACGCAGCTTGCCGGTGCGGCGGCAGCCGTACTCCCGGAACTTTTGGAGACGGAAAACACGCTCACGGTCGAAAACGTCGGGCTTTCCGCCCAATATCTCTACGCTCCCTATGAACTGCTGCCAGAAAGCGACGGGCCGGAGGCGTCCGCCGTGGGCGACTGTGCACTTCCGGCGCGGGGGCTGCGCAGGCAGCGCCGCTATTCGCTTTCTGCCGGTACGGGACTGATCACGCAGTACCAAAAGATCAACGCCGCGCTTGCGCAGGCGTCCGGGGATACGTCCTTTCTGCGCAATGAGGCTGTCTACAACACCTTCGCCTATCAGAATTACACTGCGCTCCCCTCCGACATCCAAAGCTACCTCGCGGACAAGCTGGGCGATTACAGAACAGCCGAGGGCGAAACGCATTTTGATTACCAGAGCGCGAAGCAAAACATCCTCTTTTATCTCACCACATATATCACCTATGAGGAGGCAGACGTCGCCCCCGTCGGCGACGGGATCGATTTTGTCCTGAGCTTTCTGGACGGGACGCAGAAGGGCTATGACATTCACTATGCCACGGCAGCGGCGATGATGTTCCGCTACTACGGCATTCCGGCGCGCTATGTCGAGGGCTTTCTCATCACCAGGCAGGACGCACAGCCCCTTTCCGCCGGACAGACGCTCCCCCTCACCGGCACGGCGGCACACACGTGGGTGGAATACTATCAGGACGGCGTCGGCTGGCTGCCCTTTGAGGTGACGCCGCCGTACTTCTCCGCCGTGGAGCAGGCGGAGACATACCGGGATATTTCCGGTCTGATCGGTCAGCAGCCGCACGAACGCACCACGGAAAACACAGAGGATCAGCCGAAAAGCGACGACACCGAGGAGCCTACGCTGCTGGATCTCTGGCTCAGACACCGGCTGGAAATTCTGCTGGCTCTGGCGATCTTTGCCGCGGCGACGCTGCTTACGCTGTTCGTGCTCTGGCTCGTTTGGGAACGGAAAAAGACAGCCGGGCGTAAGGCGGGCTTCCTCTCGGACGATCTTCCCGCCGCGATCTGCGCCATTTATGATTACATCACGGACATTCTGCGCGCACAGGGACTGAAGCCGCAAAACTGCGCCCCGGCGGACTACGCCGACTTTGTGGACGATGATCTCCGCGAGCGCTACCGCAGCGCCGCCGCGATCCGGCAGGAAGCCCGCTTCAGCACGCACGCCATGGACGAGTCGCAGCGGCAAACGCTGCTCGCTCTGAAAGAGGAGATCTGGAACAGGACATGGAAAAGCTCCGGTCCTTTGCGCCGGATACGCCTGAAATATATGCTGTTTTTGTAAGGGAGGAAGCATGAAAAAGCGAATCTTCTCCGTATTTCTCGCACTGCTGTTTCTGCTCTGCGCCTGCAGTACAGAGCAGGCATGGCAGACCGTCTATCGCCGCACCGGACAGGTGCTTGCGGCGCAGGAGGATCACGGTGTCGGCTCCGTCGGCGGCGAATGGGCGATCATCGGTCTGAGCCGCTCGGGACTGCTCGGGGACAGCGCCGCGCAGCGCTATCTGCAAAAGGTCGGGGACTATGTCCGCTCGATCGGAACGGCGCGGCTCGACCGCTCCAGATCCACGGAAAATTCGCGCATCATCCTCGGCGTGACCGCCGCGGGCGGCGACGTGACAAGCATTGGCGGCGTGAATCTGCTGGAGGGACTGACAGATCTGCGATTTGTCTCCTATCAGGGCATCAACGGCCCGATCTGGGCGCTCATCGCATTCGACTGCGGCGGCTACGAAATTCCCGCCGCACAGCCCGGCGAGGAACAGACGACACGCGATGCACTGATCGGTCTGATCCTGCAGGCGCGCGGGGATGACGGCGGCTGGAGCCTTACCGGAGGCGTCTCCGACCCGGATATGACCGGCATGGCGCTGACAGCGCTCGCCCCTTACCGCGAACGCGCAGATGTGAGCGAAGCGGTCGGATCGGCGCTGCAATGCCTGTCCCGCCTTCAGGAGGACAACGGCGGATTTGCAAGCTGGGGCAGCCAAAACAGCGAGTCCTGCGCCCAGGTGATCGTTGCGCTGACAGCGCTGGGCATCGACCCGCAGAAGGATGCGCGCTTTGTAAAGAACGGCAGGGGCGTAACGGACGCGCTGTGTGACTTCGCGCTGGAGGACGGTTTTACCCATTCCGCCGAGCTGATCGAAGCCGACGGCATGGCGACCGAACAGGCTTACTACGCGCTGACGGCTTATGCGCGTTTTTGGGACGGCAAGACCCGTCTTTTCGACATGACGGCACCATAAAGCCAAAAACCAAGGGGAGAGACTTCTTTGGAAGCCTCTCCCCTTTTACTTTCCTTTATATGTTTGATCTGAATCTCCACAGGCGCGCCTCGCCGGGCAGGAGCGTGAGCGGCTCCTTTGCCGCCGTATGCCAGACGCCGAACGTGCCGGTTTCGGCGTCAAACGCACTGAGCTCCTGCCCGCTCGCCCAGCAGATATCCCCCGACACCGGGCGGGTGGTCTCCTTGTTGACGAGCAGCAGCGCGCCGCCGTCCCCTGCCGTACCCGAAAATTCCGCGGCGAGCAGCCCGTCCGGCAGGGCGCAAACTGCCGTAAGAGCGGACGGCGGCAGCGCGAAATACGACGCGTTTTCCGCTTCGCTCAGTCCGCTGTGCGAGACTGCCGTCCGCGTGCGGGGAAACAGCGCCTGACCGATCCGCTTGATACGGCGGTTGAGACGGCAAAGCTCTGCATATTCCGGCATGCGCTCCCCCTCGACATCGGTCAGCACCCCCATGGAGCAAAACCAGCTCAGCGCCTTTGCGCCGTAGGCGAGCGCGCCGCCCATCTGCGCCGCTATATGCGCGGGGGTCAGCCGCCCGAGCAGCCCGCTCTCCATATCCACCCCCTGAAAATAGAACCAGAACGGGATGCCGCGCTTTTGGGCGCATTGGCTGCACAGCCCCACATCCCGCCACAGGTCGCTTCTGACCAATGAGCCGGGAAGCGGACGGAACGGATAGTGATCCATCGCCAGCATCGGCGGGGCGGCGGTGTCCAGAAAGTCCTCCACATACCGCGCGTAGGTGTTGTCTTCCCAGCGATAGGCAGCCGCATCCCAGCCGTAGACCCCATAGCTCGGGAACACGTTGAACAGCCGCCATTTCTCCGGTGCAGCCGCCGCAAACTGCTCATTCAGCCTGCGGCAGAGGGGAAACATCTCCTGCGTCGGCTCATCCCACAGATAATAACCCGCGATCACGTCGTCATACGGGCGGTAATGGGCAAGCGTTTCCGAAACGGCAGCCCCGTCGGGATCAGCCGGCTCGTCGCCGATGCCGCCGATCACGCGGTCCTGCACGATCGCTTTCAGCCCCGTGCCGGCAAAGCAGGGCAGTATTTTCGTGACCAGCTCACGGTCCTTAAACACCAGCTCCACCGTGTCGATCCCGCTCTCGGCGGTCGCGGACAGCAGCCGCCGCCAATCCCCCTTGTCGTCGCGGATCGCCTCAAATGTGGACAGAATAAACCGATCGGGAATACCATGCATACGTCATACTCTCCTTTTGCATTTAATTTTTTTGCCAATCAGTCCGCGCGGAACTTCACGCGAAACGCCGACGGCGACATACCGGCGTGTCGCTTGAACAGACGGCTGAAATAGAACTCGTCGCCGATGCCGGTCGCCTGGGCAATATCGCGGACGGAATAGGCGGTGTTGACCAGATACGCCTTTCCCAGCTCCAGACGGCAGGCATTTAGATACTCCACGATGGACATGCCCGTTGTTTCGCGGAACAGGGTACACAGGTAGTTGCGGCTGATGTGGAACGTCTCGCTCAGCTCATCCAGCGTAATGCGGCGAGCGTAGTGGGCATTCAGGTAATCACAGACGGCGCTGACGGTCGGCGAAAACCGACCGGTATCCTGCTCTGTCCGACGGCTCTCCGCAGCGCTGTCGGCGCTGATCTGCGCAAGCAGCTGCTGCAGCCCCACGGCAGCCAGCAGATTTGTCCCCGGCGCCGGACGGAGCAGCTCCGTACAGATCCGCTCCGCCGCCTGGCGGTAGCGGCAGGCGGCGGACGGCGGCGTGACCAGCGGAATATGCGCAAGCCGCTCCTGTACGCCGTCGAGCGCATAATAGCGCAGGTCGGAGAGATGCTCCTCCTCACTGCACAGGCGGTTTTCCTCCAACGGAAACGGCGGCGGGAAAAAGCCGATCTCCAGTACCTTCCCCTTGTTGTCCGTTGAGGAAATTTCCGCCGTGACCTGCGGCGGCAGGAAGAGCAGCGTGTCCCGCGCCGCCGTAAAGCGCTCCCCTGCCAGTGTCACGGCAAAGCTGCCGCTGCACAGATACAGCAGCCGGTTCAGCATCCGCCCCTCCGGCTCCTGCGGCAGCGGCAGCCCGGACAGGCGGGCAAACCGGACGTGGTAGAGATGCTCCATATTCAGGATCGCATATTGCATAGGACCCTTCCCTTTCAAGCGGAATATTCTCCATCTTTTTTCGGAATTTCCTGCATGTACAAATCCGCTGTCACGCGGTATGATACGGCCATTATAGCAGATACCGGGGCGGCAAACAAGGGGACTTTTTGCGTTTTTCGTCAGTTTTTTTGTGTTCCCCCGCGTTTGCTCCTTAAACCTGCCGACAGGAGGAATCGAAAAATGAGACATATCAAGCCCCCGGCACCCTTTGCCCGCAGCCAGCAGCTGATCGGCGTGCCGGAGCACCCTTGTGAAGCTACATTCCGCAACGGCTGCCTGATCTGCCCCTATGAGGAGATGGAGGTGCAGGCATTTCCCGAGCACAGCGGTCTGTACCTGATCCCGCTGCTCGGCGAACCGTTTGAGCTGTTCGGCAAGGACGGCTGCCGCGCCCTCCAGAGCTGGGAGCCGGAGGTGCCCGTCGCCGTCCACCGCACCGAACAGCAGGGCATCGTCTGGGAGGAACACGCCTTTTGCCTCATGCCGGAGACCGACACGGTCAGGACCGGCAAAGAGGTGCTGTTTACACATCTGCGCTTTATTCTGCGCAATCCCGGCAGCACGCCCCGCAGGGCTGTGCTGTCATTCGCCCTGTGCAACTGCTTCCGCCCGCCGATCGACACCGACGGCGACTGGGATAAATTCTACTGGAAGACCTTTCTCCACCGCGATGTGATCTATGAGATCCTGGACGAGCAGCGGGAGCCCGCCCCCTATCCCTACCCGCTGCGGCAGGCGGGCGACTGCCTGATTGCCGAGGGCAAGGGCGTGCTGCTGTACAGCCCCGAGCCGTTTACCTATGAGCAGGGCAGCGGCGGCAGCTACGCCGACGGCACCCATATCGCCCACCGCGTGCGCTTTGCGCGCGAGCTGCCCGCAGGCGGCACGGCGGTCATCGAGCTGACCGTGCCCTATCTGCCGCTGCCGGAGGAAAAAGCGGCGCTTTTGCGGGAGCTGTCCTATGACGACGCGCATGCCCGCGCCGAAGCGCTGTGGAAAGCCCGCCTGTCCGAAGGCTCGGAGCTTTCCGTTCCCGGCACGGCGCTGCGCGAGGCATGGCGGATGCAGACCGCCGCCACGCTGATGCTGCTCGACTGGCAGAACAAGGGCGATCCCGCGCTGTACGGCCGCGATCTCATCGCCGGCTGGGCAGACGGCTATCCCGACCAAACGCTCGGCTATGCCCATCTGTCCAACGCGCTCTATGAATTTATCTGGGCACAGGAAAGCGGCTGCTGGGTCGTCGGCATGCTGGATCGGCAGGGCTATCATGAGCTTGCCGCCCGCTATCTGGAGACATTTTTTGTGCTTCAGGGTCACGCGACACCCGGCGTACACGACCCCTCGATCCTGCCGCCGCCCGAGGTCGGCCGGGCGTTCACCGGCACCACGGTGCATGCCTGGCTCAACAGCACAGGCGGCGTGCTGCGCGCCATCGCCGACCACTACCGCCTGACCCGTGACCGCGACTGGCTGCTCGCCCACAAGGACGGCATCCTCTCCGCCTGCCGCTGGGTCGAAGCGGTGCGGCAGTCCACCAAGACGGAGGCGTTTGCCCGTCAGCACGGCTACGGCTTAATGCCTCCGGGACAGAGCACCGACAGCGATTTTTCCTCCACCCATGTCCAGTGGTTCTACACCGACATCTGGACGCTCTACGGGCTGTCCGCCATTGCCGACGCGCTGATCGCCTGCGGCGTGCCGGAGGGCGAAACGGTCAAGGCACAGGCAGAGGATTATCTCTCCTGCTTTCTGCATGCGCTTGACGCAGCCGTTTTAGACACGGAGGATATGCCCGAGCACCCCGAGGACTACGACTTTTCCGCCTATCTTTTTATGGGGCCGCTTGAACGCGACCGCATCACCGCCTGGGATGAAAACGGCATCCCGCTGCCGCTGAAGGACCACGTCATCGTTCGCAGCGAAGCCGAAAAGCGCGGCATCCGCCATTTTCTCCACGCCTGCACCCTCTGCACCGTGCCGCTGGACATCCCGTATCTGAGCATGCCCGCGGCTAACTCCGCGCTCGGTCTGCTCTGTGACCGCATCGACTTTGACTCCGGCGAACCGCTCTATCCCGGCGCGCACCATTCCGGCCGCGACGTAGGCGAGGCGGTGCAGGACACGCGCAAGCTGCTCGGGCTGCCGCCGTTTGACAACGACGGGCTGTCCTATAACGAATACTTCCTGCTGCCAATCGCCATGCGCGGCGACTGGGCGGCCTATGAGGAGATCCTGGAGCTGACCCGCCGCTACGGCTGCGACCCCGACACCTACATGATGGTAGAGCAAATGGGGATCAACCGCCGCGAGCAGTGGTTCCAGCCCTGTCCGTTCGCCCTGTCGATGGCGAATTACCGCCGGATGCTCGAGCGCGCCGTGCTGTTTGAGGACGACGCCCGCGGCTGCCTGACGCTCTGCCGTCTGCTGCCGCAGGAATGGGTGGAAAACACCGTGACCTATGAGCGCCCGCTCGCCCTCACCCGCGCCGCCACCGCCTACGGCACGCTGTCGGTCACTTACCGCGCCGACCTGATCCGCGACCGCATCACGATCACGCTCACCGCCGAAACGCCCGCGCGGCTGACCGTGCCTGTCGAGGTGTGGTTCCGCCACCCGCTCGGGCTGCGCGCCGCCGCTGTCACTGTCAACGGCATCCCCTGCGCCGGTGACGGCGAACATGTCCTGCTGCCCGAGAGCGCCGTACAAAGCGGCTTTGTCACCGTGATTGCAGAATTTGCCGAACCGGAGTTTCATCCCGTAGGCTGAAAGAAAAAGGAGGAATCCCCCATGTCCACGTATTCCCTGTCCACCCGCTCCGTCTCGCTGACAGTGACGGCGGCGGAAAACGGGCTGCTGCTCAGCCGCCTGACCGCCGCCGGCGACGGCTGGGACTTCATGCCGCAGCCCTCGCCGCTTCCTCTGCCCCGCGCCGTGCTGACGGCGCAGGGCGAATACGCGCCGCAGTGGCGGCTTGACAGCGTGACGGGAGACGGCGCCGCCGTCACGGCGCGCTATACCGATGCCGCCGGGCTGTCCGCCGTGTGGCGGCTGTCCGCCGACACGGAAAAGGAGGGGCCGGTCGTAGCGGCGCTCACGCTTGAAAACCGCACGGGCGAAACGCTCACCGTGCGCTACCGCGACATGGTATCCGCCCGCTTCGCCTTTGCCGTTGACGACGAGGCACGGCTGTACAATTTCACCCGCTCCAAGCTGTTCGGCTTTTCCCGCTTTCCCGGCGAGCCGCTGGCGGAGACCGGCGTGCTGGAGCACTGGTTTGCCCACAACACCGCCTTTTCCCACAACGTCTGCAACGAATATGCGAACGACATCCCGACCAACTACCCGATGCTGCCGTTTGAGGTCATCCGCTCCGCCGCCGGGCGCGGCGTCTACATCGGCCATGAATTTGCCTTCGGACGCTTTATGGATCTGTGCGAGGACGATCCGCGGCAGATCACCCACGAGACCTATCTCTGGGACGCGGGGCGGCTGACCGTGCCGGACGGCGAGCCGCTTGCCTTCCCCGCCGCCTACCTCGG
Source organism: uncultured Eubacteriales bacterium (assembly GCA_934667845.1). Lineage (GTDB taxonomy): Bacteria > Bacillota > Clostridia > Oscillospirales > Acutalibacteraceae > HGM12789. The sequence goes on from CAKUMQ010000060.1 coordinate 10,938, forward strand.
GGCGTTTGTCGGCGACCTTGACGCGGCGGGCAACCAGTTCAAGCGCTGGTTCTGGCACAAGCTGCCCCGTTCGGTACGGGAAAACCCCGCCGAGCCGCTGACGCAGGTCGATCTGCCGCAGCGAGAGGATGAGCTGCGCGAATTTTTGACCCTGTTTCCGTTAAAGCAGATGGGCTTTGAGATCGGCAAGATCGACATCGCCTGGCTGGACGGCACCTGTCCGCTGATAGAAAATTGGCCGGATTCCGACATGGAAAAGATCACCCACTGGAACCCCGATCCCCTCAAATGGCCTCACGGCATGACGGCGGGACGAATCCTTGCCGAAAACGGGCTGCGCTTCAGTCTATGGATGAGCGACACCTACCGACGCGTGCGCATCGGCACCAAAGAGGGACGCGAAGAGGAAAAGCAAGCGCTGCTCTCCCGCTCGCTTGACTACGGCTTCGACACCTGGCGCAGCGATTTTGAGCTGGAAAACGAGCCGTTTGACTACCGCAACCATGAGGGGCTGCTGGAAATACTCGACTACATGATCGCCAACCGCCCGAATTTCCGCTACGAGCACTGTGCCGGTGCTGCGGCGCTCAAGGATTTTTCCACGCTGCAGCGCATCAACGTGTTCACCTCTGAGGACGGCACGACAGCGCTGCGCCACCGCCGCACGTTTTACACCAACAGCTATATGATCCCGCCCGTGCAGATCAAGGCAGACATCGTCCCGCAGTGCAAAATGCCGCCCGACGACAGCGCCGGCGTGACGGAATTTTTCCGCAACACGCCCTATATCCGCTACGCCCTGCGCAGCGGCTTTCTCGGTGCCATCCAGTCCTCCATGCCGATGGAAATGTATCTGGGACTGGGACCGATCGACCGCGCACGGCGGGAAACGCTGCCCTATTACCTTGAGCTTGTCCGCCATCTCGCCCTGTACCGGGAGCGGATGCGCCCGATCCTGCGGCAGGGCGATGTCTACCATGTGCTGCCGATGGCAAACGGCGTGGACTGGGACGGCTTTTTCTTCTATAACCCCGCCATTGCCCGCGGCGCACTGCTGGTGTTCAAGCCGTCGGTGCGCGCGGAGGGCGGAGACAACCGCCGCATTGCCCTGCCCGGGCTTGAGCCGGACGGCATGTTCACCTGCACGTTTGAGGACCGCACCGAGCAGACCGTCACCGCCCTCGGCAGCGAGCTAAATGAGGGGCTTTGGGTGCGCGGTCTGTCCGGCGACCATGCCTCCGAGATCGTCTGGGTCGACAGGATCTGATCCTTCCCCACGCAGAAATACACCATGCAGAGATCCCCCCGCGCAGCGTGTGCTGCACGGGGGGATCGTTGTATGTTCGCCTTTTTTCGCGGTCATTCACGGCAAAAAGCAGATGGCTTTTGCCCATTCCCGTTCCTTATCCGTCAGCCCCTCGCTGCTGCGCAGCGAGACCGAAGCATCCGGATAGCGGTGCACGATCTTGGACAGAATCGCAAGGGGAAGCGATTTCTGCCGGATCTGCGCAAGCTCCTCCGTCGTCTCCTCATGCTGGCGGAGCGGGAGGATCATGCCGACGATCTTCCCGTCCTGCTTCCACAGGTGGATCTCCAGCCCGCTGTCCGCCGGCAGATTCAGATAGTTGGCAAACCGCCGCTCCTCCTCCTTGGTCAGCCCCGCAGACAGGTCGTAGACCTCCTCATCGGATTTACCGACCGACAGCCCGATGCCGAGTCCCAGAAACACCGAGACCAGCACAGCCGCCGCCAGCAGCATGACGCCCGACTTTTTCTTCACGGTGTCACCTCCGTCTGCGGCAGACCGGTGACAAGATCGGTATGCCACGGGCAGGCGTGGTGATAGCGGTTCGGGCGCGAGGTGCGGATGCCGATACTGTACAGGTAGTGCTCTGTGCGCTTGAGCGCCTTGATCACAATGCGGTTCTCACCCTTTCTGAACATCAGGCGCGCCACGCTGTTGTAGGGCGTCCAGAAGCGAATCTCATCCTTTTCCAGCACCGGCTCGCCGTTGACATACAGCCGGTAGCCATCGTTATGCCCGATCACCAGCCACGCCTGCGTCTCCTCGGCAAACCACACGGAGGTCGTAAGATAGCAGCAGAGCTGCCCCTCCATATGGATGCAGTCGTCAAGCGGGATCAGATCCTCATAAGCGTTGACAAAGCCCGCACGGCACGCCTCGTTTTCCGCCGACTGCCGCCCCGCGATCAGCGCCTCCTCGTCTAGATAGGGCTTATCCAGCATAACCTCATTGTTGACCATCGCCTCCAGCGTCGGCAGGTTGCAGCCCTCACCGTGGCAGGGGGGCAGCGTATAGTCCTGTACGCTGCGCATCTGGTCGCAAAACGGCCCGTATACGGTAAACAGCCAGGCGCCAGCCAGCCCGAATGTGCAGGAGGCGACCTCCTCCCCGTCCGCAGCGATCACGGCGGCGCGGGTCAGGTTGGTCTGCGGCAGCCGGTCGATCGCCCCTGTCGAAGCCACGCTGGTCAGCACCCGCGTCTCCCCTGCCGCGAGCCAAAGCGTCTCCTGCGGCACGTCCCAGACGATGTCGGGGTTATCGGAGGTAAGCGTCAGCGTCGCCGCCAGCGGCACGGCAAGCGGATTGCTCAGCGTCAGCGTCACCGCCGTGCGGTCCTCTCTGCCGATGGCGGGCTTTTCAGGATAATCCGCCGTCAGCGTCACCGCCGGCGCGGGCTTTTCCCAGCCAAGCGGTGCAAACGAAGCGGGCATATCCCCAAAAGTCAGCTCCGGGTTGAACGCGGTGTTCTGCGCAATGCCGCAGGCAATGCGCAGCGTATCCTCCGTCAGCGCCGTCAGCGTATTGTCGGTGCGCTCCACCGGGATCCCGATAACAAAGCTATCCTTGACCATATCCCGCAGATCCTGCGGCATGGCGTCATAGCCCTTGAGTATGCCGAGCAGCGCCCCGGCAGATGCACAGGTGCAGTCGGTATCCGCCCCGCAGAACAGCGCCAGATTGAGGGTCTTTTCCATATCGCCGCCGCCGTAGAGCAGCGCAAGCTCGGTAAATCCGAGGTTCTGCACCGAATTCGTAAAATCCGGGTGCCCGAACTGGCGGCGTATGCGCTCTGCCGTTTCCTCCCACGGTCTGCCGGAAAAATAATCCGCATCCACCGCCGCCAGGCAGCGGGCGAGCTTGGAATCCTCCGGAATGAACCGGCGGGCAGTTTTTAAAACGGCGTACATATCCGATTCAAAAAACGCCAGACTTTCCGCTGCCGCCAGATACATTTCCCCCCACACGGAGTTGTCCTGATGATCCAGCTGACCGTCCATGCGCGCATAATCCGCCGCGCGGTCGGGGTTGCCCGGGAAAGCCATGCCCCAGATCTCCGAGCGGATCGGGCAGCCCATGCCCTCCTTGAAGAACGGGTTGTTAAACCCGCCCGAATAGGGCGGACGGATCCCACGGCTGTAATTCTTCATAAAATAGCCGTACTCCGAGAAGAAATAGGTGCATTTTTCTTTCCAGAGCGCCGCCATATCGTCCATATCGAAATACGGACCCCTTTTTTGGAGCAGCTCGACCCATAAAAGCTGGATATCCAGGTCGTCGTTGGGCAGCGTAACGTCGATGATCTCCCGGAATCCGGAGATGCCCTCCACCTTCTTGAATCCCTCCACCGGTGCGCCGGCAGAGCCGCCTAAGCATTTGCCGAACCAGCCCCCGCGCACTTTATCCCGGAAAGTGGTAAATTGTAATTGTTTCACGAGCATAACCCCCAAAAATTAAATACGATATTGACATTTTTGGAAAATGTGCTAAACTATATCTATACCTCAAAAAAGTGTACACTTTATTTGTTTTCATCAAAGAAGGACTGAGACATATGATGCGGACAATGTTGGAATTTTGCCATCCCGATGAAGTGATGATGCTCAACCGGGATGATCTGTATGTGCCGTCCACCTCACACAGCCACAATTTTGTGGAGCTGGAGTATGTCC
>CAKUMQ010000061.1 GCA_934667845.1 uncultured Eubacteriales bacterium
CGGCATCGTAGAGATGAAACCCGCCGAACAGGAACAGGCTCGAATACAGCGACACGCCCAAAACGCCCGCTGCGATCAGCTTTGGCCAAACGCCCGGCTGCTTGGTCATCCACGTCAGATACGCCAGCAGCGGCGAAAACAGCGCAAAAACCGTCCAGCCGATGATATACGCCCGCCCGTATACACCCTTTGTGAGGATTGCCACCGCATAATAGGTGACGAGCATACCGAGACAAAACGGCAGAATGTTCAGCATGGCGCGCTTTTTCGTAGGGCTGTATACGGCGATCAGCGTGCCCAGCAGGATCCAGATTGCCATCCGCGAAAATATGTCGCCCAGCAGAGCGGTATACAAATCAAACAGGCGCGAAGCCGCGCCGAGCAGCAGCCCGAGCAACAGCATGACCGCCGGGTTCAGAAATTTCTCCCGTACAGATCGTTTCATGGGTTATGTTCCTACTCAAATTCCCGTTATTTCCCCCGTGCTGTGCTTACACTCCCCTAAAGCCTCTGCCGATGATCTCGCTGCTGGTGGTGATGATCACAAACGCCTCGGGGTCAATTTCATATACCCGTTTTTGCAGTCTGACCGCCTCGATCCGGCGGCAAACCGTGTGCAGCGCCGTTTTTTCATCATGGGAATAGGCGCCCACAGCTTTGATCAGTGTGGCGCTGTGATGAAGATTTTGCATTATGTAGGCGGCGATCTCGTCCGGATGCGTCGTGATGATCATAAAATACTTGCAGCTGTTCATGCTTTCAATGACTCCGTCGACGAGAAATGCCTTGCAGAAAAGCCCCAGCACGGAAAACAGCCCGATCTGTATGCCGAACACGAAAAAGGCAGAGACCGCTATCACAAAGTCCACGCACAGCAGCGATTTGCCGACGTTAAGGTGCGTGTATTTTTTCAGGATCAGCGCTATGATGTCCGTCCCGCCGGACGAGGCGGAATAGTGAAAGATCACGGCTGAGCCGATCGAGGTCAGCAGCATGGCGTAGATCAGCTCCAGCAGCGGCTGATCGGTAAGCGGCACATCGAGCGGAAACAAAAGCTCAAACACCTTGGTCAGCCCCGAAAACAGGAGACTGCAATACACTGTGCGGATGCCCGTCTCCCGCCCCAGCACCAAAAAGCCCAGCAGCAGGCACAGCAGATTGATCCCCGCGATCCACGTCGCGGGCGTCAGCGCCGTGAGCTTGCCGAGCAGCGTGCCGATGCCGCTGACCCCGCCCGTGGAAAAGCCGTTCGGAATCTTGAAAAAATATACGCCCGCCGTCAGCAGGATCGTTCCGAAAGAGATCCACAGATATTCGCCGATTGTCCTTTTATTCATACCGGTTTCCTCCGAACGCGCAAAAATGCAGGGCTTATCCCTTGTTTTCCGAACGCACAGGCAGAGAGAAACAGCTCACGCGCCTCCCCGACCCGTTCGGCACGGGAGGTGTACAGCGTGGCGATCGGCTCGCCCGCCGACACACACTCGCCGGGCTTTTTGTGCAGGAGCAGACCCGCACCCGGGTCGATCTCGTCCTCTTTTCTCTCCCGTCCGCCGCCGAGCCGCATCGCCGCCCGTCCGACCGCTTCCGCGTTCATGCGCAGCAGCACCCCGTCCTCCGCAGCAAGGACAGGAACAGCTATTTCGGCGTGCGGCAGACCGCCCGGGCGGCTGACGCTCGCCGGGTCGCCGCCCTGTGCCTCGATCCACTGCAAAAAGCGGGAAAAGGCACTGCCGTCCGCCAGCACAGCCCGCACACGCCGGACCGCCTCATCGGAGGCAAGCCCCAGCGCCATCTGCGCAAGCTGCGCCGACAGCTCAACGCAGACCTCATACAGATCGGCAGGTCCCTCACCGCGCAGCACACGCACCGCCTCGTTGACCTCCAGGGCATTGCCCACGGCGCTGCCGAGCGGCACATCCATATCCGTCACCAGCGCGCATACATTGCGGCCGCAGGCGGTGCCGATATCCGTCATGGCCTGTGCCAGCTGCTGTGCATCCTCGCGCCGGTGCATAAACGCGCCGGAACCGGTCTTGACGTCCAGTACAATGTTGTGCGCGCCCGCCGCGAGCTTCTTGCTCATGATGCTTGATGCGATCAGCGGCAGGCTGTCCACCGTCGCCGTCACGTCGCGCAGCGCATACAAGAGCCGGTCGGCGGGCGTCAGGCGTTCGGTCTGACCGATCACGGCGACCCCGATCCTTTCCACCTGCGCGATCATCTCCTGCGGCGTCAGCTGCGTGTGAAATCCGGGGATGGCGGCGAGCTTATCCACGGTGCCGCCGGTGTGCCCGAGTCCCCGCCCGGACATTTTTGCCATCTTCATGCCGAGTGCCGCCACGGTCGGCGCCACGATCAGCGTTGTCTTATCCCCGACGCCGCCGGTTGAATGCTTATCGACCGACAGTCTGCCGAAGCAGGAGAGATCAAGCGTCTCGCCCGACTCCGTCATGCAGCGGGTCAGGCAAGCCGTTTCCCCGGCGTTCATCCCGCGGAAATACACCGCCATCAGCCACGCAGACACCTGATGATCCGGAATATCGCCCGCGACATAGCCGCGGATCAGAAACGCGATCTCCTCCGCCGTCATCACGCCGCCGTCCCGCTTTTTGCGGATCAGCTCCACCATATGCATACCCGATTCAGCCCCTTTCCAATGCTGCCGGCAAAAAACTGACCGGCAGCAGCTGCGCGAGCGTATACTCCCGCACGCCGCCGTCCTCGCCGCGCAGATAAACCGGCAGCGTATCCGCCGCAAACTCGCGGACAAGCTGGCGGCAGACTCCGCAGGGCGGGCAGAAGCCGCCCGCCGCCTCCCTTGCGCCGCCGACGACCGCCAATGCGGCAAAGCGGGTCACGCCCTCGCTGACCGCCTTGGCGACAGCGACGCGCTCCGCACAGAGCGTCGGCGAAAACGCCGCATTTTCAATATTGCAGCCTAAAAACACCTGCCCGTTTTCCGCAAGCAGCGCCGCCCCCACCGCAAAGCCGGAATAGGGGCAGTAGCTCGCCTTTCGGGCGGTCTCCGCGCAGTCGAGCAATTCCTCCGCTGTCATGGCTCCTCCTTTATCACCTGCCGCGCCGCACTGACGCCGACAGTATCCAGCGGCACGCCGAGCAGCCCGGCGACCGTCGCCGCCACATCGGCAAATGTGGCACGCGTGCCGAGGTTGACGGGACGTACCCGCGGACCGAACAGCATCCACGGCGTGTATTCCCGCGTGTGATCCGTGCTGGCATCGCCGGGGTCGCAGCCGTGGTCGGCGGTGATCATCAACACATCATCGGGGCGCAGAAGCGGCAGATGTGCGCCGAGCCAATCGTCAAAAGCCGACAGTGCTGCCGCATAGCCGTCGATATCCTGCCGATGCCCGTACAGCATATCAAAATCCACCAGATTCACAAAGCACAGCCCCGTAAAATCGGTCTGCATCCACTTTTCCGTCTGCAAAAGCCCGTCGGCATTGCCGGTCGTGCGGACAGAGTCCGTCAGCCCCACATCCGCAAAAATATCGCCGATCTTTCCAACACCGATACTGCGCAGTCCCGCCCGCTTGACCGCCTCGGGCAGCAGCACCGCGGGCGGCGGAAGCGAAAAATCGTGCCGCCGCGCCGTGCGGGTATAGTGGCCCGGCGTGCCGATAAACGGGCGGGCGATCACCCGCCCCACGCCGTGCCGCCCGGTGAGGATCTTCCGCGCCGCCCGGCAATAGGCGTACAGCGTCTCGGGCGGGACGACCTCCTCGTGGGCGGCAATCTGAAACACACTGTCCGCCGAGGTGTAAACGATCAGATCGCCGGTGCGCCGGTGCATCTCGCCGTATTGCTCGATCACCGCCGTGCCGGAGGCGGGCGCATTGCACAGCACGCCGCGCCCCGTCGCCTGCCGAAACGGCGCGAGCACCTCCTCGGGGAATCCGTGCGGATAGGTCGGCAGAGGGCGGTCGGAAATATGCCCCGCCAGCTCCCAGTGCCCGATGGTGGTATCCTTTCCGCGCGAGCGCTCGGTCAGTCTGCCGACCGCCGCCGAAAGCGGTCTGTCGACCCCCAGATAGGACAGCCCGTCGATATGCCCGATCCCGTATTTTTTCAGCGTCGGAATACAAAAACGGGACGACCGGCTGATCCGCGCCAGCGTGTCGGCGCCGATATCCCCGAATTCCGCCGCATCGGGCGCCGCGCCGATGCCGAGGCTGTCCAGCACGATCAAAAATATCCGCTTCATCCCGTCACCCCCAACAGACCGCCGCCGAAAGCGCCAGCTCGATCATCTGCCCGAAGCCGGTCTGCCGGTCGGCGGAGGAAAGCGCTTCGCCGGTCACAAGGCTGTCGGAAATTGTGCAGAGCGCAAGCGCCCGTTTTCCGGCGCGCGCCGCCTGCATATACAGCCCCGCCGCCTCCATTTCCACCGCCAGAACACCCATTTTCGCCCACAGCGCATTGGCCTGCCGCGCCGCGGGCAGATCGCCGTCGTCCCCGTAAAACGTATCCGAGGAGAGCAGCATTCCGACATGGCAGCGCAGACCGCGTTCCTCGGCGAGATCTGCCGCCGTGCGCAAAAGCGGATAAGACGCCGTCGGCGCAAATGTGCCGGGCAGTCCGAACTGCGCGGCAAAGGCGGAATTGGTGCAGGCACTCATCCCGCAGACGAGATCGCGCACATGCACCTGCGGCTGCAGCGCCCCCGCCGAGCCGATGCGCAGAATATTGTCCACACCGTAGCCGTTGTACAGCTCATAGGCGTAGATGCCTATGGAGGGAATCCCCATCCCGCTCGCCATCACCGAGACCGGAACGCCCTGCCAATATCCGGTGTAGCCCATCACGCCGCGCACCGTGTTCACCAGACGCGCATCGGTCAGATACTGCTCCGCCACAAACTGTGCCCGCAGCGGATCACCCGGCATCAGCACGGTTTTGGCAAAATCGCCCGGCTTTGCCGCAATATGCGGGGTCGGTACCGAAAAACTCATACTGTCATCTCCTTTTCCTTGATCAGGCGCACCACGGCGCTGGTTCCGAGCCGGGCAGCGCCCAGCCGCAGAAAGTCCTCGGCATCCGCAAGCGTGCGGATACCGCCTGCCGCCTTGACGCGCACGCCGGGCGCCACATGCCGGACAAGCAGTGCCACATCCTCCTTGGTCGCACCGCCCGTCGAAAATCCGGTCGAGGTCTTGATAAAGTCCGCGCCCGCCTCGGATACGACCGTGCAAAGTGCGAGCTTTTCCTCCTCTGTCAGGCGGCAGGTCTCGATGATCACCTTCAAAAGCCGCCCCTCGCCCGCCGCCTTCACGGCGCGGATCTGCGCGGTCACTTCCGCATAGCGCCCCTCCTTGACCAGGCCGAGCGGCACCACCATATCCAGCTCCGCCGCGCCGTTTTTGACCGCATCCGCCGCCTCCGCGCATTTGACCGCCGTCGTCTGGCATCCCGTCGGGAAGCCGATCACGGTGCAGACGGGCAGCCGTCCCGCCAGATATTCCGCCGCGCGGCGCACCCGATTCTGCGGGATACAGACGGTCGCGGTGTGATACCGCATCCCATCGTCGCAAACGGCTTTGATCTGCTCCCACGTCGCCGCGGGATCCAGCAGCGTATGATCCACCGCCGCCAATATCGTCCGTTCGTCCATACTGCTTTCCCTCCTTTATTCGCCGCCCTGTTCATCGTCGCCGACGACATAATCACGGCACAGCGTCAGCATCCGCGCGCCGAGCGTCACCGTCATGCGCAGTCCCTGCGGAACATATTCCTCCTGTTCGACCGCGCCCTCGCGCCGGCACTGCTCGGCAAGCGCCCCCTCCTTAAACGGCAGCAGAAGCGTGACCCGCCGCCGATCGGGCGGCAGCGCCGCGGCAAGCGCGTCTAAAAGCTCCGGCAGCCCCTCGCCGGTCAGTGCGCTGATCCGGACGGACACGCCCGGCACCTCCGGGACCGTCTCCGCCTTGTCGCACTTGTTCAGCGCGTGGATCACCGGCGTATCGCCGCAGCCTAACTCCTGCAGAAGCTCACAGGTCACGCGCAGCTTCTCCTCTACCTCGGCGTCCGACGCATCGCAAACGTCGAGCAGCACGTCCGCCTCCGTAGCTTCCTCGAGCGTTGAGCGGAACGCCTGCACCAGCTGATGGGGCAGCCGCCGCACAAAGCCGACCGTGTCGACCAGCATCACGAGCCGCCCATCCGGCAGCTTCAGCGCACGCGCCGTCGGGTCAAGCGTGGCAAACAGCTTATCCTCCGCCAGCACCCCGGCATCGGTCAGACGGTTGAGCAGCGTGGATTTTCCCGCATTGGTATAGCCGACGATCGCCGCGGTCACGATACCGTCCCGGCGGCGGCGGTCGCGCCGCTGTGTGCGGACGCGCTCCACCTCGGCAAGCTGTTCGCGCAAAGCCGCGATCCGGCGGCGGATATACCGTCGGTCGGTCTCGAGCTTGGTCTCGCCGGGGCCGCGCGTGCCGATACCGCCGCCCTGGCGGGACAGCGCCGTGCCGATGCCCGACAGGCGCGGCAGGCGGTATTGCAGCTGCGCCAGCTCCACCTGCAGCCGCCCCTCCGCCGAGCGGGCGCGGGCGGCAAAAATGTCCAGGATCAGCGCCGTGCGGTCCACCACGCGGCAGGGCAGCGCATCCTCGATATTGCGGTGCTGCGTCGCGGTCAGCTCCGCATCCACGATCACCAGATCGGCGGAGAGCGCCTTTGCCTCCTCCGCCAGCTCCGCAAGCCGTCCCGACCCGAAAAACGTCGCTTTCACTGGCGCCTCGCGCCGCTGGATCAGCACGCCGACAACTTCCGCACCCGCCGTCGCCGCCAATTCCCTCAGCTCCGCGATGGATGCCTCGGCATCATATTCCCCCGTGTCCACAGCCGCCAGTATGGCGTTCTCCGGACGAATGGACAGATCAATCACCGACAATCCCCCTTTTTGTTCCTATCCCTATTATAACAAAGAATTGTGCATTGTCCATAGTTAGCGGCCGGTAATTTTTCTTTTTTTCTGCGGCGGCTGCCGGGGATTTACCCTACCATTTTTCGACGGGATATGCTATACTTGATAGAGAAAACAAAAGGATGGGAGAATGAAGCATGTCCGAAGTGATTACAGCCGATAATATTTTCGGAAAGCAGGAAAATGTGGCAGAGCTGAAGCTGATCTCGATGCAGAGCGCCGCTTCTCTGGGAGAAAAGGTCAACGCCTATTTGGTGAAATGGGCGAAAATGGGCGGTCTCGACGTGGATACGTTCCAGGTCGGCAACCAGTGCCCGCGTTTTTCCTCCGGCGACAGCAAGGGTCTGATCACCGAAAGTATTCGCGGCGACGACCTGTTTATTCTTGTGGATGTCGGCAATTACAGCTGCACCTACAACTACTTCGGCAGCGAGAACCGGATGTCTCCGGACGACCATTATCAGGATCTCAAGCGCATCATTCAGGCGGCGGGCGGCAAAGCCAGCCGCATCAGCGTCATCATGCCGCTGCTCTACGGCGGCCGCCAGCACCGCCGCACTTACCGCGAGTCGCTCGACTGCGCGTTCATGCTGCAGGAGCTGCAGAGCATGGGGGTCAAAAACCTTGTGTCCTTTGACGCTCACGATCCGCGCGTGCAGAACGCCGTGCCGCTGATGGGCTTCGACAACGTGATGCCGTCGTATCAGGTGCTCAAGGCGCTGTTCAACAACATCCCGAACTTCCATCCCACCCACGATAACTTTATGATCATCTCCCCCGACGAGGGCGCGATCGGGCGGAACATGTACTACGCCTCCTCGCTCGGTGTCGATCTCGGTATGTTCTACAAGCGCCGTGACTATTCCGTGATCGTCAACGGCCGCAACCCCATCGTCGCGCACGAATATCTCGGCAATTCGGTCGAGGGCAAGGATGTTTTCATCGCCGACGACATCATCTCCTCCGGCGAATCCATGCTCGACATCGCCGAAGAACTGAAAAAGCGCCACGCCGGCAACATCTACTGCTACAGCACCTATCCCATCTTCACAAACGGTCTGGACAGCTTCGACAAAGCCTATGCCGAGGGCATGATCTCCGGCGTATTCGGCACGAACCTCACCTATCAGTCGCCCGAGCTGCTCTCCCGCGAGTGGTATCACGAGGTGGACATGTCGAAGTATATCGCGTTTTACATTGCCGCGCTCAACCACAATATCTCCGTCACCCAGCTGCTCGACCCGCACAAGAAGATCCAACAGCTGCTCGACGCCCATCGCTGATCGTTCGGCATACAAAAAAACGGCACCGCCGGGGAAATCCCCGGCAGTGCCGTTTTTCTCTATCCGTGTTAGTTCGCCTGCTGCTCAAGATACTCCTCAAGCGTCAGGTCGTTTTTCATAATATACGACGCGACCTCCTTGCCGACATAGCGGTAATGCCACGGCTCATAGGTATAGCCCGTGATACCCTCTTTGCCCTTGGGATATCGCAGAATGTAGCCGTAGTCGGCGCAGTGCGCGATCAGCCATTTATAGGCGTCCGTCTTGGAAAAGGATTCGGACAGGTGGTTGTAGGATTCGCCCAGAATGTCCGCCGCAAGGCCGGTGTTATGCTCACTCGTGCCCGGACGCGCCGTATCCTTCGCCACCTCTTTTTCGGCTTCTTCACGGCTCATACCCTTGTTCATGTTGTTCTTGACCCGGTTGTTGAACAGATACGCCTGCTTTTCCACCGTGCGGTAGCCCGAGCAGATACGCAGGTTGTACTGTTTGCCGTCATTCAGCATCGCCTTGAGCGATTCATAGGCGCGCACATCCACCTTTTCGTTGCTGTTGCCGCGCAGACCGCCTTTGACTTCAATATTATCGTCAAACGAATCAGGCAGCGGATTCCAGGGGTTTGCCAACACCAGATTCCACGGCGCAGTCGACCGATCCTGCACAAAATGTCCCTCCACCGGCAGAGCCGTCGCCCACGTTCCGGTCTTTTGTGTCGTCCGCTTTGTCGTCTGCTTCGTTGTGTTCAGCACATAGGAGGTACCGAAGGTCGTTTTCACCGTCGTTGTCGGCGCAGTCGTTGTCACCACAGACGAGGCCGACGTGGACACCACAGCTTGTGTAGTGGTCACGGTATCGGAAGGCTCACTGCTTTCGGCAGGCGTTTTCGCGGTCAACAGCGTGATCGCGTGTGCCAGAAGTGCCGCGCCGCCGGCCACCATCGCCACAGCGAGAACCGAGACCACGGCGCGCTGGCGCGCCCGTGCGCTGCTCCTTTTTCTGCGGCGTCCGCTTGTTCTGCTCATACTTCATTCTCCTTTTTGACGTTGTTCATCCAGTGTGGCACGGTAGGCCGGCAGGCAGGTCTCCAAAAAGTACCCGACCACCGGGATCGGCAGCGCTCTCAGCGCCTCCTCCTGCGCCTGCCGCGCCGAAAGGAACTCGCGGTTGCCCTGCATAAGCTCCTCTTCGCATTTGATCAGTGCCGACAGCTTGTCCGCCGCCTTCATCAGCCGGTATTCCGGCGTGTCGGTATCGGGCATCAGCAGCGGGCGGTAATCCTCCCGCAGCTCCGGCGGAAGCATTTCCATCAGCTGCTGCGTCGCCGACTCCTCCAGGCAGCGGTATGCCTCCTGCATCTGCCCGGTCTTGTATTTGACGGGGGTCGGCAGGTCGCCGGTAAAGATTTCCGGCGCATCGTGATACAGCGCCAGCAGCACGCACTTTTCCGCATCGTAATCCGTGCCGAAACGGGCGTTAGACAGCAGCGCCAGCCCGTGCGACAGCACCGCGACATCATAGGAGTGCTCGCAGATGTTTTCCGGCGACGTGTTGCGCATCAGCGCCCAGCGGCGAATCGTTTTCATGCGGGACAGCACCGCAAAAAAAGCGGAATCCATACCTCTCCCTCCTTCGGCAATAGCGGTATCAGTTTTTCAGGCTGTGCAGCGGGGCAGGGATGCGGCCGCCGCGGGCGACAAAGTCCGCCGCACTCTCCGGATGCACCGGCATGACCGGTGCACTGCCGAGTAGCCCGCCGAATTCCACGGTATCCCCCACATGCTTGCCCGGGGCGGGGATCAGGCGCACCGCCGTCGTCTTGGTGTTGACCACGCCGATCGCCGCTTCGTCTGCGATAATGGCGGAGATCGTCTCCGCCGAGGTATCCCCCGGCACCGCGATCATATCCAGACCGACAGAGCAGACGCAGGTCATGGCTTCCAGCTTGGACAGCGTCAGCACACCCGATGAGGCGGCGGCGATCATGCCCTCGTCCTCCGACACGGGAATAAACGCGCCGGAAAGACCGCCCACATGGCTTGATGCCATCACGCCGCCCTTTTTCACGGCATCGTTGAGCAGGGCAAGCGCCGCCGTCGTGCCGTGGGTGCCGCAAACCTCAAGCCCCATCTCCTCCAGAATACGCGCCACACTGTCGCCGACAGCGGGAGTCGGCGCCAAACTCAGATCCACCACGCCGAACGGCACGCCGAGCCGCGCCGACGCCTCCTGCGCCACGAGCTGACCCATGCGGGTCACGCGGAAAGCGGTCTTTTTGATCGTATCCGCCACCACGTCAAACGGCTGCCCCTTGACCTGCTTTAACGCATGGCACACCACGCCGGGACCGGACACGCCCACGTTGATGACCCGCTCCGGCTCGCCGACACCGTGGAACGCGCCCGCCATAAACGGGTTATCCTCGACGGCGTTGGCAAACACCACCAGCTTCGCGCAGCCGAAGCCGCCGCGGTCCGCAGTCTTTTCCGCCGTCTCCTTGATGATCCGCCCCATCAGCGCCACGGCATCCATGTTGATGCCCGCCTTGGTCGTAGCGACATTGACGCTGGCGCAGACAAGCGAGGTCTCGGCGAGCGCCTGCGGAATCGCGCGGATCAGGCGGCGGTCGCCTGACGTGAAGCCCTTATGCACCAAAGCGGAGAAGCCGCCGATAAAATTCACCCCGCAGGCTGCCGCCGCACGGTCCAACGCATGGGCAAACGGGACGAAATCCTCGGTTTCGCAAGCCTCGGCGGCGATCGCCATCGGCGTGACGGCGATACGCTTGTTTACGATCGGGATCCCAAGCTCCCGCTCGATCGCCTCACCGGTCGGCACCAGCTTTTCCGCGCTTTTGGTGATCTTGTCATAGATCTTCTGCGCACAGATCTTCGGATCGGAATGAGCGCAGTCCCGCAGAGAGATGCCCATCGTGATCGTGCGGATATCCAGATGCTGATGATCGATCATGTCGATCGTCTGCATTATATCGGTATGAGTCAGCATAGCGGCACCTCAGATCCTGTGCATGGCATTGAAGATATCTTCGTTTTGGATACGGATAGACAGCCCGAGCCTTTCCCCCTCGTCGGAAAGCGCCTGCCGCACCTCGTCAAACGGCACGGTCGCCTCGGTGAGATCCGTGAGCATGGTCATGGTAAAAAACTCCTGCATCACGGTCTGGCTGATATCCACAATATTGACGCCCCGCGCCGCCAAAACGGCACAGACAGCGGCAATGATCCCCTTTTGATCGGGGCCGATCACGGTGACAATAGCTCTCATACGGCAAAACTCCTCTTTTCGACAGTTCCGGCATTTCACTGTATTGTATCACACTCCTCCGAAAAAGTAAAGAGCCATGCCGGAAAACCGGCATGGCAAAAAACATCGCCCGCTCTGTCAGGTCCAAAGCCGGGCAGATGCTTTTCGGCGTTCAAATTTTTCGCTCTATATACACGTCAAACTGCCGTCCGTTTCCGACACTGTCCTTCAAACAGCCGTCCGCGCCATACTCATAGACCGTGTATGTTTTCAGCAAACCGTTTTCCACACAGAAAATATACCGGTCATGGCTGAAAATGGGCGTGCCTTTCTTTCCGAAAAAGCAATCATACCAGTCAACGATCATTTCCTCCTCTGTGTAGGTATATTCCTCCCGCCTGCATTCCGTGATTCTTCTTCTGATGACCGGATCGACCTGCACATACGCTGCGGTAAACTCTGCGTAGGTTTGTAATCTCCCCTTGTCATATAGTGCCTCGGAATATCCCTCTGCCACATTGTCCGCCTTATCGAAAGACAGGCCTATATCTGTCTGTCCCTCGTGAATAATGACCTCGCGGTTATAGGGAGACTCCGCATAGATCAAACGGTCGTCCGCATCGAATCCATAGCGGAAATTCGGCTTGCTACGAGCCGTGATCCGCTTCAGCAGCTTCCCGCGCTTCACGCCGCCGACGACAATATCCGCGATTATGCTCGGGTGATAATACCCCTGCCGCAGGCAGTCACCGCCGGAGGAGCATTCCTCCCGAACGAT
The DNA here is from genome assembly GCA_934667845.1 of uncultured Eubacteriales bacterium. Taxonomy (GTDB): domain Bacteria; phylum Bacillota; class Clostridia; order Oscillospirales; family Acutalibacteraceae; genus HGM12789. The sequence continues at coordinate 12,272 of CAKUMQ010000061.1, forward strand.
CCTGTCCGCCGCTTCGCAAAGAAGCTTCCTGCGATGCTTCTGATACGCGGAGAGCTTTTCGGAGACTCTGCTCACCTCCGACATGAAAAACGGTATATCCCGGCAGGAATCCGACATAAACATCACCCCATCCATACAGGCAGGCCACGCCCGTCTCCGCACAGCTTACAGAATGACGGACACATCACCCGCCGTATCCGCAGGCGGCAAGCAGCGCGCGGCAGCCCCGCTCAATGTCGCGGTAAGCCGTCTCAAAATCGCGGGTGTACCACGGATCTGCCACATCCCCGTCCTGCTCCGTCAGCGACAAAAGCCGCTGCACACTGTCCGGCAGCCGACCGAACCGGCGCATAAGCGCCCGCCGGTTCTTTTCCTCCATCACGAGGATGTAATCGAACCCGGCCAGATCCTCCGCCGTGATCTGCCGCGCGGTATGCGGCTGCACGGCGACTCCGTGCCGCCGCAGGATCTCCCTTGCGGCGGGATACATCCCGTTGCCCTCTTCCTCATCGCTCGTTCCCGCCGAATCCACCGCAAACTGTGCGGCGCAGCCCGCCTCTTTTATCATTTGGCGGAATATACACGCTGCCATCGGCGAGCGGCAGATATTGCCCAGACAGACAAACAGCACCTTTGTCACGACGTCTCCTCCCATTCTCCCACATACATATACCGGCTCCACGCCCGCAGTCGCGCTTCGCCGATCCCGTTGACCCGCATCAGTTCTTCGAGCGAGTCAAACCCGTGATGGCGTTCGCGGTAGTCGATGATGCGCGCCGCCATCACCGGCCCGATCCCGGGCAGCGCCATCAGTTCTTCGGCGGTGGCGGTATTCAGGCACACCTCGCCGCCGCCCGTCACACCGGACACCGCCGGCATGGGCGCGTCGCCGGACCACGCCGGTGCTTCCATGACCGCAAAGGCGCAGACTGCGAGGATCAGCCCCGCGCAGAGCATGCCGATCAGGCGATTTACAGCCACAATCACGCCTCCTCCGTTCACTCACACCAAACGGCAAAATTCCCCGACGGGGGAGCGCTTTTGCCATACCCGCCGGGGATCCTTCGCCATCCTCGCAGCCTTAACGGCTGACGTATTTCCACGGACTGACGATTTTACCGTTTTGTTCAACCTGAAAATGCAGATGGGCACCGGTCGAGTAGCCGGTCGAGCCGACCTTGGCGATCACCTGTCCCTGCTTGACGGAATCGCCGCGCTGCACGAGCAGCTTGCTGCAATGCTCATACATGGTCACCAGTCCGCCGCCGTGGTCGATGCGGACATAGTTGCCGTAGCTCCAGTGGTAGCCCGCCTCGATGACCCGGCCGCCGTCCGCCGCCACGATGGAAGCGCCGTAAACGCCGCCGCCGGAAATATCAATCCCTTTATGCCCGCGATATCCCCGCAGAGACTCACGCGCACCGAAATCGGATGTGATCAGACGATAGCCGGGCAGCGGCCAAATCAGGCGTCCGGTCGCCTCACCCTTGGAGGCGTTCGGGTTGATCTCCTTCGAGCCGACGACCAGCACGCGGTCTGTCGGCTGACGCGTCACCTTAGTGCTGACGACCTTGCGCGACTGCTCGATACCATCGAGATACACAACTTCTGCCGTCACCTTCTGGATGCCCACCTTGCCGGAGGAGCGCACCGACGAATAGGTTACATACTTAGAGGAATCGTAGGTCTTTTTCGTCTCAAACGGAATTTCTTCCTCATAGACGATCGTGCGCACGACCTGCACCTGCAGGCGCGGCTGCGCCCGCTGAACGAGCAGCTTGTCGCCGATATGAATGGAGTCGGTGACGTAGGTCGGGTTGAGCGCCCGCAGCTCGGACAGCGTCATATTGTGCTTGCGGGCGATGCCGCTGAGCGTATTGCCCGCCTGCACCTCGTAATATTTATCCACGATCTGTTCAGCCGTCAGCCGCTTTTTCAGATCGACCGGACTGATCGCCGCCGACGTGGGATATAATCCGTCCACGATCTCCACCGACTGCACAAATTCCGTCCGCTCATTGGCGCTGCCGTCCGAATAGGAGGCGAGAATGCTCTCCAGAATACCGTCAAGCGTCTCGCGGCTGCTGATCGCGCCCTCAAACTCGCCGTCGATATACAGCCCGGAAAGCTCGGAAATCGACTCGCCCGCATTTTGCAGAATGCGGTCACAGACGGTGTGCGCGTCGATCAGCGTCGCCTCACTGTTGGCGGTCAGCCGCAGCGTCGGCTGCGAAAGCGCCAGCCCGTCGCTGCTTTTCAGCGCCGCAGCCAGCGTTGAGTTGGCGACCGTCGTTTGGGCAGCCGCAGGGGCTTTCGCCTCATCGGCGGTGGCGTTCAGCGAAACGACACGGTCGGACGCCAGCGCCGCCCCCTGTGTGAACACCTCGGCGCGGTCGATATACCCGAGGTTTTCACCCTTGTACTCGACCTCTATCACATAACGGCAATTGACCCAGTAACGCACGGTGAACACCAGCGCGAGCGCCGCGGCAAGCGGAAACGCCACATTGCCGATCGACTTGAGCGCCGCGGCATG
>CAKUMQ010000062.1 GCA_934667845.1 uncultured Eubacteriales bacterium
ATAGATCGTTTCCTCCCGAAACACCGTAAACGGTATCTGCATACGGGTCAATGTCTCGGAAAACTCTCTGTATGCCTCTGTGTGCTGCAAAAATGCATAGCCGAGAGTCTTCTCCGGCGAATAGGTCGTGTAGAGAACGAATTTGGAAAAGGGCTTCAGCGTTTTCCGAAAGGAAAACGGCACATGAATAAACAGCTTGGTCTCGATGTTTCTCATTCCTTTCCTGCATAATGGTTTTTTCTATTTTATTGCTTCGCTGCTTCTTTCAGAAAATCCTCCAGCAAATGACTATATTGTGGCTGTGAATAAAATCTGACGAGACCATTAACAATTGCCTGATCGCCATACAATTTTCGTATTGCACGGCCGTCATATCCTCCCCTTTTAGGATATAACCAGCCACCTTCAAATTTACTCAAGTCGCTATGTAGCCGTCGATGAGTCCAAGCATACATTTTAGCCAATCGCTGTTTGGGGAGACCGCCCAAATATTTGGGAAACAGATGATGCCCTACCTTTTTTAATGCTCCCCGTTTGAACGCACTCCGAATGTCCTTTGCTGCCGCCTTGGCGCGGGCAGCAACATTCTTTGCCGTCGAAGCAACCTTTATCTTCGCTTTCGACAGCGTGCTTGCGATCTTTGCCCCGATCTTGGTGGTCTTCAGTATCGACAGCACCTTTGCTGCCGCCGCACCAATCAGCACGGACGCGATGTCATAGACGATGCCGCCGATATGCTTGCCCATCTCAGTGACGTCATTGTTGGACGCACTTTTAAACGGATTCAGCACCCACAGGTGCATCAGCACATAGACATAGTGATTGTCCGCCAGCCCCGCGAACAGCGTTTTCAGATTGAGCTGCCCGCTGAAAATGGCTTTCGCCATGTCGATGTAGCCCTGGATGTTGAACAGGCCGGCGATCTCGCTGATGACGCCCGACAGTATGCCCCTGAACAGTGTGCCGGTCTGGGTCAGGTAGTTCATGTGCCCGAACCGGTCGAGGAAGCGCACGGGGTTGTTCGTCGCGTAGGCGTACAGATTCAGCGACTGCGGGTTGTTGACCTCGCCCTGATAGCTGTCCCGCTGCGTAAACCGCCCCGTCTCGGGGTCGTAGTACCGCGCGCGGAGGTAATAGAGGCCGGTCTCGCTGTCGTAATACTGCCCGACATAGCGATAGGGGTTGTAGACCGCGGTCTCCGCCGCCGACAGCTCGTTGCCGAACGCGTCGTAGGCGTATTCGACCGTGGAGCCGGAGACGGTGCGCAGCCCGACCACGTCGGTGTGGGCGTCGCTGACGGCGGCATAGAGCGTGTCGCCGGTGTACAGCGCCTCAAACTGCGCCGCGCCGTCGGCGCCCTTGGTGCCGAAGAGATAGCTGCTCTCGCGGGTCGCGCCGTCCTGCGTGATCAGGTCATACGCCGCGGCGGTGTCGTTCACGACATGGCGCACCTCGGCGGTCAGCGCGGCGTCCTCGCCGTCCGCGGCATAGCCGAGCGTGACGGTCTTGCCGATGCGCTGGGCGTTGGCGTCATACCGGAACGCGACCGTCTGGGTCTTCACCTGCTGCAGCGTCACGCCGCCCGCGTCCATGAGGTCGGGCATCTCCCTGACCGATGCGCTCACGGCGCCGCTCAGGCGGTTCAGGCTGTCGTAGGTGTAGGCGGCGACGCACACGCGGTCGTCTCCGCTGCCGACGGTTTTGGTCAGCAGATTGCCGGACGCGTCATAGGTGTAGGTCACGGCCTTTTCGGGAAGCGGGTCATAGGATTCGCCCGCGCCCTTCTGCGCCCAATCCTCCGAGATAAGGCGCCCGCCCGCGTCATAGCCGTAGCTCACGCGCTGCGTGCCGTCCTCCCCGGTGGTCGTCGTTTTTGTCCTGCGGTCGCCCGCGGCGGTGTAGGTGTACACGTCGCGGCGCACCTGCGTGCCGATCGAGAACTCGGTCTCCGCCGCCAGCCGCCCGAGGGCGTCGTAGGCGTATTCGACCGTGGTATCGCCGCTGACCTTGCGCACAAGGTTCCCGTCCCGACGGTAGGTCAGGGTATCGACCTTGCAGGGGGCGGTGTCGCTGCCCGCAAACTCGCGGATGCCCGTGATCAGTCCCGCCAGGTTGTAGGTGTATTCCTGCCGGTAGATCGGGGTCTCGACCCCGTTTGTCCGCTGCGCCGCGCGTTTTTCCGCAAGCGCGCCCTCGCTGTCGTAGGTGTAGCGGGTCACGGAGCCGGACACGCCGTCCTCCGCGCAGATGAGCCGCGCCTGATTGTCATAGGTATAGGCGATGTCTTGCCGCAGAAGCGAGACATCCGCCGCATAGGCGGCGTCCACGGCGGACAGCTCCCACCCGTCGGCGGGGGATGCGGGCACGGTCAGCGCGCAGATGAACAGGCGATAGCGCTCCTGCCTGCCGTCCACGGTGTAGGTATAGCGGTTCTGGCTGATGAGCTTTCCGCCCTCGATACGGGATTCCGCGAGGATGTTGCCGTCCTGATCGTAGGCGTAGCGCGTGGCGCCGTTTTCGTCCTGCTTGTCCCTGACGCGCCCCTGCCCGTCATAGGTGGTCACATGCGTGACCGAGCCGGACGTGTCGGTTCCCGTCATCGAGACCAGACGCCCCGCCACGTCGTATACATACGTCATGCGGCGGCCGTTTGCCAGCACCTTTTCGGTCATCCGTCCGGCGTCGTCGTAGGTATAGCGCTCCGTGCCGCCGTCCGGTGTCGTGATCGAGGTGAACCTGCCGTCCTCGTCGTAGGTATAGACGGTCAGGCGGCCTCCCTCCGTCTCACTATACAACGATTCGGGGGAATTGTCAAGCGGCTGTGCGGACAATCCCTCGCGCTGGGCAATTTTGCGCCCTGCCGCGTCGTAGGCGTAGCGGGTGACGTGGTGGACGTCGGCGCTCTCCTGCTCATCCACCCAGATCAGGCGGCCGAGCGCGTCATAGCCGTATTCCGTCACAGCCCAGACGGCGCTGCCGCCGTCGCCGTCCGCCAGTGTCCGCTGGCGGATGCGGCGGCCGAGGCCGTCATAGGTGTATTCCGTGACCGAGCGGACGGGATTTCCGTCGGCATCCAATGCGAGATCCGTTTCGACGCGGATCTCCTGCCCCAGCTCGTCATAGACGGAATAGGACTTGGACTTTTTCGTGCCGCCCGCCACGACCGCGCCGTTGCCGTCGTGCTGGGATTCCTGCACGGTGGCGTTGTCGCCGGTGCCGAACACCTGTGTGGTCTCTTTTCCGTCGGCATCCGCCTTCGATTCCGTGGACATCGCGGTGTCTCCGCATTGCCGCAGAACCTCGCCGTATGCCCCGAACACGCCGAATTCGTTGACCGTTCTGCCGTCCGTGGCGGTGACGGTCAGCACGGTGCGTTCCGCGCCGTCGGTGTAGGACGTGGTGGACACGCCCGAAAGCTCATCCGTCACCGTCACGGTCTCATAGGCGTTTTTCGCCACGACGGCGGCGCCGTAGACCGTTTGGGTCCCGGTCACGGTCTGCTGTCCGTCCTCGCCGAACGACTCGCTGGCGCTCGAGATCTCGCGCCCCTGCCAGTCGTAGGCATAGGTCGTCACGGTGTATTCCGTGCAGTCGTTTTTGGTGTACTCCGTCTGCGTCAGCAGGCGGTCGTGCGCGTCGTATTCGCTTTCGGTCAGCGTGATCTCCGTGCCGTCCGCCATTTTCTTCTTCGTCGCCACGGCCCGCCCGCGGGAGTCCTTCAGCGTGATGGCGTCGGGCTCGCCGCTCGATTTTGTCGTGACGCGGTTGAGGATGCCCGCATACGGGCTTCCGGCGATGTCCTTTTCCCCGTCGGGGAGGCGGTTTTCGATGACGGTCTCCTCGACCGTGCCGTCCGGCTTTTCCGTCCGGATGCACTCGCCGCGGCCGTTGTAGGTATACGCCGTGCCGGAGATGCTGCCGGCATAGCTGTCGAGCACATTCCCCGCGTCGTCCGTCCGGTAGGCGGGTTTTGTCAGCGTCAGCAGTCCGCGGAAGTCGTATTCCTGCTCCGTGACCAGCCGGTACACGCTGCCGTCTGCCGCGTGGATCCCCGTAACGGTGGTCTTTACCGGGTCGTCATAGTCGTCGTAGACATAGGTCGTGTGGGTCTGCGTATAGCTTTCGGCGGCGTCCGGAGCCGTTCCGGCCGCCAGCGCCTCGGCGTAGGTCTTTTCGTTTTTCAGGGCGGTCCTGTTCTCCGCCGTCATGCGGCCGAGGGCGTCATAGGTGTATGCCGACGCCGATTGCAGGATGCGCTGCGGCATGCCGTTTATGCGGTCCTGCTTGTATTTTTCCGTTTTCGCCACCTGTTCGACCGTCCGGCCGCCGATCGTGACGCGTTCGATCTGATTCACCGTCGAGCTGAGCAGGGTGTTCTGCTTCTCGTCCGTTCCCGTATAGGTCAGCGTCTCGACCGGCGTCGTCAGCGAGCGGCTGTAGTCATAGACATAGCGGGTATACGACTGCGGCAGCCGGACCGACACGCCGGAGGGCGCAGTATACAGCAGATCGACGCCGCGGAAGAGCGGATTCCCGTAGCGGTCGCAGCGGGCGGATTCGACCTGCTGCGCCGCCTGCGTCCCGCCGACATAGAGGTACGACCGGGTGCGTATGGCGTTGCCGCGGCAGTCCCACGCCTCTGTCTCGGTCCTCTCCGCGGGCGTGTCCTCATGGTACACCGCCGTGCCCAGCTCACGCCCCGTAAAGCCGTCGAAGCAGATGTACTCGCGGTATTCCTCCGACTCCATGACGTTCACACCGGCATAGGCGCACCGGCCGTCCGACAGCGTCCAGTTGCGGGCATCCAAACGGTTGTTGTTCACCCGCGAGAAGCACAGGGTGTCGGTCGTCGTGAACCGGCTGACCTCCGGGAAGAAGGGGCTGTAGCCCATCCGGTATCCGAAGGAGGACAGCAGCTCGCCGTTGACACAGACCGACTCCGCGCGGTAATAGTCGCGCTCGCCCGCCGCGCCGTAGGCCTTGACGGCTTTTTCGTAGCTTAAGGTATGTACGGCGCCCAGAGGCGTCGTCACCTGTGTCAGATAGGCGGTGACGGCCGTATGCGCCCCGGCTTCGGTCACGGCGCTGCAATAATTCGTCAGAACCGCGCAGGTCTGCTTGGCATAGCCAAAGGAGGTGGTGTCGCCGACGGCATCCGAGACCGACGTCAGCAGATAGGCGCCGGTCGTGCCGTCCTTCATTTTCCGGATATGCGCAAGGCAGCTGCTCTGCGCGCCGCTGACGAGCATCACCGCCACGTCCTCGGTATTGCCGCTGACGGTGCGGACGAATTGCAGGCTGCGGTTCCCCTCCGTCAGCGCGCTCAACCGGCCGAGGCTGTCATACGAAGCCGTCAGCGTCCGCCCGTATTCGTTTTCCTTTTTCAGGAACCGGCCGGATGCGTCGAAGAAATACCGGTCGCGCGACAGATCCGTATAGCAGAAGGCCGTGCCGTCCGCAGCCGCCGGGGAGACCGCCGTCAGGGAATAGGTGTCGGGCAGACGGCCGTACAGCGTGTAGGTGCCGTCCCCGTTGTCCGTCATGGCGGTCTTGCTGCCGTCGCTCCCGTGCAGGATGAGGCCGTCGGTCTCGATGGCGGGGATGTTCAGCCGCCAGCCCGCGCCGAGGCCGTACAGCCGCTCATAGAAGTTGGCGGCCGGTGCTCCGACCGTCTCCGCAGCCGTCAGGCGGCAGTCGGCGGTCAGGTAGTAGGGCAGCTCTCCGGCGTCGATCGCGCGATAGGCCTGTCTGCCGTCGGAAACGTAGTAGGTCACGGCAGACGGGTCGGCGGCGGGGCCGACATCGGAGATAATATCCGCCGCCTGCGGGTCATAGGTGAGCGTCAGCTCGGGCAGGGCGTTCAGAAAGGATGTCAGCGTCTGGCTGTATCCCGCCTCGCCGGTGAGCTTGTTGACCGAGAATTCGCCGACCGGCCAGCTTCCGGCATTCGCAAAGGGATAGCGGGCATACAGCTCCATGCGGTCGGCCGCCGCATTCGACAGCGTCAGCGCGCCGTCGGCATAGGTCACGCCCCGCTGCGCCGTATAGCGGGCGACAGCCGCCCGCAGGGCGGAAAAGCCGGTGCTCTCGCGGGCAAACCAGCTCCCGATATAGCTGCCGCTGACGGAATACGCCTCCACGGCAGCCCGCACGTCGTCGGAATAGGCGTCCGTCGTCTCATCAGCGGCGCGCACCGCCGTGCGCAGGTCGCCGCCCGTAATCCGTGTGACGAGATACGCGCCCAGCAGCGCGGACAGCGTATGACCGGACTCCGTAAGCTCGGCCATCACGGCGGCATCGGCGGACGATACGCCGAGCGCGTCAAGCGCGCTGCCGGTCTCTTCGATACCGTCGATCGCGTCCGCCGTCTGCGTCAGCAGAGCCGGCAGGAAGCACCGCACGGTGACGCCCTGCCGGTCGGCGGTAAGCCCCGCATACAGCAGCGGGATCAGCGGCAGCGCCGCACCGGCATTTTCCGCCGCCGTTTCGCGCAGGATCTGCACGGTGTCGGCGGACAGCTCAAAATGCTCCCGCAGGGTCGTCCACTCGGTCTCCGTCAGTCCCTCCGCCGTCGGATGCCGCTGCAAAACGGCTGCCGACGCCGCATTCAGTCCTTTTCCGTCCAGAGCGGCGAGCTTCTGCACATTGCCGTCCTGCAGACAGGCATACGGCAGGACATAGGTCACGCACGCCGACGGATCCAGCGTTTTCACGCCGTCCGCCGTGGGATCCGCCTTGGCGAGCGCCTGCTGGATCATCGCGTCGTCCAATATCGGCGCCGCCTGCCGCATCAGGGCGACCGTCGCCGTGACCGTCGCCGCTGCGAAGGAATTGCCGCCGATCTCTGCGTCCGACTCGGCGCGCGGCGTGGTATAGACGGTCACGCTGTTTCCCGACACGTTGTCCGCCGTCCGGTTGTCGGCATCCACCGAGCCGACGGCGATCACGTTGCGCAGTCCGTAGGCGGCGGGATAGCTCTTTTTGCCGTCGCCGCCGTTGCCGACCGCCGCCACGAACAGGATGCCGCTGTCCTCCATCAGATCCTTCAGCGGGGTGTTGTATTCATCGAAGCAGAAGCTGCAATTGAGCAGCCCGACGCCCTTTTCCATGGCATACCCGATCGCCTGAATGACGGCCGAGAGCTGACAGGTGCCGGTATTTCCGTCCACGACCGTCAGCGGGAGGATCGTCACGCCGTTTGCCAGCGCGAGGATCCGCGCCGCATTCGTGCCGTGCGCGGTGTCGCCGTCCGCGGCAAAGCTGCGGGCGTTTTCCCGATCCAGACGGCCGGTCAGCGCGCTGTCGCCGGCGTCCACGCCGGTATCCAGCAGGCCGACGGTGATGCCCGCGGGCTGATCGACCAGCGCGTTGGCGGGTGTGATCAGCGCGGACGGGAGCGCGGCGTCGGGATCGCCGTTTCCGGCGCAGGTGTGCATCACGCCGTCCGCCGAAGCACCGGTCACGGCGTCCGAGGCGTTCAGCCGCATAAGCGTCTCCGGCATTTTGGCGCAGTCCCCGATATCCACGCAGATATACCGGCCGGGGATCAGCTCCTCACGGGCGGAAAACGCCGCGGAGCCGACGATGCTCCCGACCGCCGTTTCGGCCTCCTGTGCGGACATCCGGCCGGTCCGGTCCAGCTCGATCACGATGCGGGAGGTCGTATAGGCTGCCGGAGCCTTTGTCGTCTGCACCGTCTCCGGCAGGCTCTCGGCCAGCGCGGGAAACGCAAACTGGAGCAGCAGAACGGCGGCCATCACCGCCGAAAGGGTGCGGATAAAGCGCCCGGTCTTTCCGTTCATTGCGCCGCCTCCTCTCCGCACAGCCGGACAGACAGCCGGTACGGGCTTGTATCCGCCGCGCCGCTGACCTTGGCATAGCAGGCGCCCGGCCAATCGTCGGTCCTGACGCGCAGATACTCCGTCGGCATCTCACCGCTCACCGAGCGGCACAGCTTCATCGTCCCGTCCGCCTGCTTTTGATAGATCTCCAGAGAACAGCGGCGTCCGGCCGTACTCTCCAGCTTCCATTCCGCAAAGACGGCGCCGGACGGCACATCGACAAAGAACCAGTCCGTGTCCCCCTCGGCATACAGCAGGCTGTCGGTCGCCTCCGCCGTGCCGTTTTCGTCCGGCGTCAGCCTGACTGCGCCCTCCGGCGTGTCGTTGTCCGGCTCATGCACGTCCGCATACACCGTCACGGTGAAGGATACCGTATTGTTGGCCTCATTGCTTTCGGGGATCGCGGCGTTAAAGTCCGCCATGGCGCAGACCGTGTATTGTCCCGCCAGGATCGGCCGCCAGCTCAGCTCTTTCGTTACCGTTGACTGTGCGTTCATGGCGGGAACCGCCGCCGACGTCTCATAAACGACCGTCCCCGTGCTGTCGGTCACGAACAGGCCGACAGTATGGGCGCCGACCGGAGAAACGCCGTTGCGCTCCGTCAGGACGATCGGCAGTTCCGCCCCCAAAAAGCCCTTGGTCACGCCGTTCTGCACCGACACGGTCAGATCCGACTTTTTGTATACCGTAAAGCTGCCGGTCCTGTTCACCGTCGTATAGCCGTTGGTGTCCGCCGTGACGGTATAGGTATAGGTGCCGACCGCAAGAGAGCTGAGCGTAAAGCCCGGCACGAACGTGCCGCCCGAGGCCAGCTTTCCCGAGGTCTTGCGCTCATCCTTCACTGTATTGCCCGCCGGACCCTTCACCACAAGGCGCGTGGTGACCGGCGGGATCTTCCCCGTGCCGCTGTGCTTGACCGTCGGCTTGATCGTCACGCTCTGCCCCTCATACAGCAGGGCGGAGCTCATGCTCACGCCGGTCACCGCCAGCGTCGGGGAGGACAAGAACCACCGGTAGTGGGAATATCCTTTATTGGTATAGGTAAAGATGTTGGTGCCCGGGCCGGTCGCGCTCGCGTCCACGGACATGGCGCGCTCGCCCTTTCCGCATTGCGGCAGAAGGCTGTAGCTGCCGTCGGAATATTTGACAAACTGCCATTTCTGCGAAGCGGCGCCCGTCCAGGCGGCGGTCGTGATATTGGCGGAGTTGGCGGCGCTGGCTCCCTCTACGGTCAGCGCCAGAGAGGTATTGTCGGCGGGCGATAGGCGGTAATAGGTGCCGGAGACCGCGCTCAGCACCCAACGCTGCTGTTTGCTGCCGCCTGAATAGGCGTTTTGCGCCACGTTCCCCGAGCTTTCCCGCGTGAGATAGCCGCCCGTTTTCACCGACTCCAGATAATAGGTTCCCGCTTTCATTGTCTCCGCCGTATAGGAATAGGTGATCGAGATATACGGCAGCGCGGTCGCATCCCGGTTCTCGGCATATTCGCGGGTCGCCAGCACGCGGTTATAGTCGGCTTTGGCCGTATTGGTGTCGTTTTTCAGCAGAATGCCCTTTCCGAGCAGATCGAGCGTCTTTTTCCATTTCTGCGCGAGGGCTGTGATCGTCAGCTCGTATTTTTTGTTGCTTTGCATTGCCGTCAGGCACTGCCGGTTCACCGCATGGGCGGTCGGCGCCACGCCGCTGTATGTCGCCGTTTTCTCCTCCCAGGCCGCGCCGTTATATTCGTATACACCGACATTGGCGGACACTCCGTTGGAGCCGCCCACCTTCGTCACACTGACGGCGGCCTTGGTGATGGTGTACTGCGGATTCCGATAGGCGGCGGTCTCCTTCAGTGCCGGAAATTTCATCAGCACATAGCCGATCCCGTAGGAGGAGTCCACATAGCCGATATTTCCGTAGTGGTTCGAGCCGGAGGTGCCGTTCGGCCGCTTGCTGTAGACGATGGTATCGTTGATCCCCGACTTATCGCTTTTGTACGGGCCGCCGCTGAAGGACGGATCCACGGTCACGGGATAGACGATATTTTCGTCGCTCAGAAACTCCTTATCCACCACCATCGTCACCGCATAGCTCTCCGCGTCTATCGGCGTCAGCTCATACCGGTTATCGAACGTCTCATGGACGAGCGCGCCGCTGTCATAGACATAGATCGGGGTCAACGCGCCGCTGACCGCTCCCGTGTCGGGATCGGTCAGCACGATGCCGCCGTCCTCCGCCACAGAAGCGGTCAGCCCGTCGGTATGAAGAACAAAGCTCCAGCGGTTCTGCTCCGGACGCGCAGAGAGAATCAGATCCTCCTTGCAGCCGGTCAGCGTCGGCGTGTACCGCAGAGCGGTCTGCGCCCCGAACACGTGGGCATAGGTCACGGCCTGCTGTGCCGTTCCGCCTGCTGTGCCGTGTGCGGTCACCTGCCCGTCGGGCGCCTCTGCCGCGGCATCTGCGGGACACAGCTCCAATCGCGCGCCGCCCACAGTCATCACGATCCCCGTCGAGGCGGTCAGCCGGTGGGGGAAATACACCTTTGTCTCATTCGTCTCGCAGGAATAGGCATATCCCTGACAGCTCTCGTCGGCAATATCGGTCGAAAGCGCCAGCGACTTGTCATGCACCGCCCCGGCCTCGTCCAGATATTTGACATCGGCGGCAAACGCATATTCCGTTTTGCTGCCGTCCCGATTCTGATACAGCACGGAGCTCAGCGATGTCTCCTGCTCATACAGCCGGTTGACGCTGCCGTTGCTCTCCAGCACATCCGCCGTCAGCGTCGCCGGAATGTCCTCCATGACAAGCTCCGCCGCCGACAGCTCCTCAAGCGTCATATCGCCCGCCGACAGGACCAGCGGCATCTGCCCCGCTTCGGTCACGCGCGTCGCCGGGGCGATCCCGCACCCCGTGACGAGCGCTGCCGCCGTCAGACCCACCAGCGTCCACCGGCCAAGCCGCGCCGCCGTGCGTTTTATGTTCCTCAACTTCTCCAACTCTTTTCTGCTCTCTTTCCGCATGAAATGCATCACAGTGTCGCCCGAAATACCGGAGACGGTGAAGCCCGTCGGCCGGCAAGAACGGATACAGGTGCCGGCTAGGTATTTTCGTACAGTTTTCGGTTACAGACAGGGGTGTCCCTGCCGACCGACGGTTCTCTCTCCATCTTCGGTTATGTCGGGGAAACACAAGGTGGTATTTTCGTCAGGCTGTTCATCATACAGCGGACCGGCAATTGCAGGCTGTATGAAAATGTATGATGAGCAAAAGCCCGGGCTTACCGCTTATTTCTTGATCTCCTCACTGTAGTCTGTAATGGTCTCGCTCTTTGAACCGCTGTAGGCCACATACTCCGCCTTCACCTTATAGGTGCCGTCGGAGACGCTGTGCTTGCGGTACATCATTGCATCATAGCTATAGAAAGTCTCTGTCCAACTGGCCTCATCCGACCACCACAGACCCAAAAAGCCTTTCTTTTGCAGCGTCATGGTGATGACTACCTTGGTCGTGATTCCGTCATATCCATTGAAATCGGCTACCAATGAAGCCTGTCCGCCGGAAACGGACAATGTCGTCCTATAATTGTTGGTATACTGTAAAAGCGGTGCAATCTCGGAATCGCCCGAAGAAACGGTTTGCGCGCTCACACACAAAAACGACGTACACAACAGCATCATGGATACCAAAACGGCAATGGCTTTCTTCCACATAAAAAATCACCTCTTTCTCTGCGATAGTTCTGGCTGCAATTTGCCCTTCCATAAACTATAACCCGAGAAAGAGACGATTTGTGACAGGTTTTTCGAAATTTTTTCAAAAAAATTATTTTACGGACTCTGCTATACGCAAAAGCTCACTTTTCCCCAATGCAGAAGGGAGGGAAAGACTAAATATATAGGTTCCGTCGCTCCAAATGAGGTTGTCATAGCCTTTGTTCCGGTAATATACGGCATCCTTACCGTTGACGGTCACGTTTTCCGCAGTGACTCCCTCCGTATCAACATTAATTTTCACATTATTTAAGGTCTGTTCAAAAGATATGCCTCTGCCGTCACTGTCGCAGTATTTGTATTTTGCTATAATATCATACTGCACTTCCGATACCGGAGCAAACCCGTCCGGGAGGTATTGCGGCGTAAAATACTGTTCGATCCGCTCCATGGCCGACACATCGCTGTCGTCTTTTTGAAAGATGATTCGCGAAAACTCCTCATAGACCTCCATAAAGAAGCGGACGACCGGCTCGCGCAGGGCTTTTACACTGAATACTGTCGTTGTCAGCGCCAGACACACCGCAACAAACACGACCGCGACCCGCTTGCCCACGGTGTTGATCATGGCGGAAAAGGGAAGCCGCTGTATGCGGATCAGCCGATCCATTTTTCGTTCAAATGCAGGAGAGAATGTATAGGGTTCCCATTCCCCGTCTTTCGGCAGCTTGGATAGCTGCTTTTCCATATACAATTCCAGTGCCGCCCGCAATTTGTCATCGGCAGCCGACTGTTTCTGCATGGCGCTCACCAACCCTTCCCAATTGCACAGCCAACCGCCGCCGTGCACGTTCTATCCGCTTGCGGACAGCCGCCTCATGGATATTCAGCAGCCGCGCGATCTCTTTGTCGGTCAATCCGTGAATATACCGCAGCGTGAGAATATCGCTGTCCAGCTTGGAAAGGTCTTCGATCCCGGCGGCGATCTCCTCGGCCGTAAGCTCGGCAAGCAGTTGTTCCACCCCGCCGTCATGATCCACCAGATCCTCCTGTACTTCCTCAAAAGCGATCGTGTTTTGTCTCCTGCGTGCCGCGTAGATTCTCTTTGCTTCGTTCTCAGCCACAATAATGACAAAAGCCTTTGTTTTGTGACAGTCCACCTCGCCGATCCTGCCTATACGCGGAATTATTTTCAAAAAAGCTGCGTGTACGGCATCCTCCGCCAGATAATTGTCCTGCAGGATCTCATTTGCCGCATACTGCATCAGTTGTCTGTACTTGCGGTAAAGCGCCTCAAACTTGTCTCTGTCCTCCGGCAGATCGATCATATTCAGGTAAAACAGCACGGGAGACCCCTCCTTTTTTGTACCGCCATTTTACCACCTTTATATTGATCCGGCAACTGTATTTTTAAGCGGAGACCGGTATTTTTTGGGGGGAGATGTGCTTTTTGTACTGTGAAAGAAGGGGGAGATAGGGTGTTATGTACCAAGGTTAAGTAATCACGCAAAAACCTAGCAAAAGAAGTTATATCTCTCATGGGCAACAGAATAACACAAGATATGATCTATCATAGTGCCTTATCAGCAGGGCTGCGGCTTTCCGTATCCGATGAAAGAGGGTTGCCGGGCTGATGATCCGGCAGCCCGTTCTTACCACTTGGCAACGATCTTGCCGTATACGAGCTTCCGACGATAATCGTACTTCGTAACAACGACGATCACCTGATCGCCGATACGGAAATCGGTGTCGTATTGATATTGCGAATATGTACACAGGCAGTCAAGATTTTCCTCCAGCTTGCAGAATACGCCGCCTTTGTATTTGCCGGAAATGACGGAGGCCCGGCGGGAATTCAACGGGTGGCGTATCTCCACGCCGTCGAATGGGTGCGGCTCCGCCTCCTTTACGGATACCTGCAGGGTTTTGCTCTCGGCATCGTATTCTTTCAGAACAGCTGTATGCGTTTCTCCGGGATGATACTTTTCCCGCAGATCGAAGATCATCCCGTAGGACAGATCCCGTTGAGACAGCGTCATGTCAAAGCCGCCGCAGGTGGTGAGCAGATGCACCGCACCGACCGCCAGGATATTGACGGAAACTTTTTTGCCGGTTTTGGGTGCAAGCTTCAAAAACGAGCGGCGGCGAATCGCTAATGCAAGCCTTCGGGATGCGGCGCAGCAGTCGTTCTCCCGGTCGATCCCGGTGATCACATAGTCGATGACGGCTCCGGTCATAGACCGCAGCACAGCATGGGTGCTCATAAGACAGTAATTCTAAAAATTACGATTATGGCATCTGTCAGGCAGGGTTGGCAACGAAATAACGGGTATCTGGTGAAAGCCGGATACCCGTTATTTTTTGCTGTCACGAAAAGCAATGGATTTATTCATAGCTTTCAGGTATAATTGCCTTAAATCAATCCTATCCCATCCATTCCGAGATTTTTTCAAAAAATCTCAAAAAAGTT
>CAKUMQ010000063.1 GCA_934667845.1 uncultured Eubacteriales bacterium
TTTGACACGAGCACGGGGAATCGGTGCCGACTGGACGGAAAAACAGTCGGGAGCGGGTGCACGGCGTGTCCCCGGTGTAAGCGTCTGCGGCGGTGCGTGGTGTGCGGGCAGCCGCTGACGACGGCACAGCGCAAATACTGCAGCAAGGCGTGCAGCCGGGCGCCGCGCAAGTCGGCGCGCCGCTCTCCGCGCTTTAAGCTGCCATCTCCGCCGAAAAAGACCAAAAACCGCAAGCCGGAGCTGTCTGCGGCGTACAGCATCCGGGACATTATCCGCATTGCCAACGGTATTGCCGCCAAAACGGGGCATATGCCGTCCTATGGCGCAGTGGTGGCGGGAATCGACAGCGGGCGGATCACCTGCCCGGAGGACTATCTGAAGAAAGCGGGGAGCAAAGCATGAACGAAATGCGGGAAGAATTCGGGACGGTTTGTCCGGGGTGCGGGGACATCGGGCGAAACTGGATCATGGCGTGCGATGACATGCCGGAAAGCTGGTCCTGTGAGCGCTGCGGCCGTGCCGTCACGGCGCAGGGGGAGACCATGGAGGAATTTCACCGGAGATTACATACGATCAATTGGAAAGTAGGGAGCGTCTATATGCTGACAGAGAAATACACCGCCGGGGAGCTGGCGGAAAAGCTCATAGAAACAAAAAAGGAGCGGGATGCGCTGCTGGATTGCCTGCGGCTCAGCCCGAACAACTGCGACTATTGCAAGCATAAGGACATACCGGCGCGGGAGAGGGGCTGCGACTGCGACTATGACTGCGACGATTGCCCGCATCCGTGTCCGTGTTGGGACTGCACCCCGGCGGGCGAGCATTTCGTCTGGATCGGGGCAAAGAACGCCGAGTAAACCAAAGCACCACCGACTCAATCGCGAGCCGGTGGTGCTTGGCATGTAAATATTGGGGATCAGTAATTTTTAGGAGGGATACCGTGAGAGATTATCAACCGCGGATCGAGCGGTACAGGATGGAGCAATCAGTGTATAAGCGAGTGCTGTCGGTGGCGAGGGACTATGAGCGCATGGTGCGGGACTATCGCGATATATTGTATGCCACACCGGCAAGGGGTGGATCGGGCGGCGGCTCCGGAATATCCGATCCGACAGGACTGCGTGCTTTGCGTCTGGAGCGGCTGTCCAGAGATATAGACGCCGTGGAGCGGGCGCTGGGCACCGTGCCGGAGGAGTACAGAAAAGCGGTGATGTGTAAGATCACGCGCGACGTGTGGCCGAGGGGGACGATGACAGAGCAACGGACATTGCGCAGATGGCGTGCCCGCTGCCTGTATGCCCTCGCGATCAACTTAGGACTGATCTGAACCGGGCGACAAAAGTCAACAACGCCCCCGCGCGGGCGTGCGCGCACCGTTATAGAGATACAACAGCCCTGGGCGGTTTTTCGCCGCCCGGGACTTTTTGCGTTCAAATGCAAAATGTCCGCCCGGGGAAAAAATACATGCTAAAATATATATAGTGAGCAAGCGCGGAGCGGGGGAACCTGCCCCGCGTTTTTTGGAAGTGCCGGACATAATAGCCGGCGGGGAGACGGCGGGCAATCCTATATCCGGGGAGGGGGAGAAAGTGAACAAACGGAGCGGGCTGACAGCGAAGCAGGAGCGGTTTTGTCAGGAGTACATCATCGACTACAACGGGACGCGGGCAGCGATCCGGGCGGGATACAGCGAGGATTCGGCGCGGTTCCACGCGAGCCGTATGCTCTCCCGCGACAACATCCGCGCACGGGTGCGGCAGCTGCAGGCGGAACAGGTGAAGCGGCTTGCGGTATCACAGGATTATGTGGTGCAGCAGCTTGTCAGCGTATATCAGAAGTGCAGCGAGCCGGAGCCGGTCGAGGAATGGGACGGCGAAGCGCACGAATATCTGGCAACGGGAAAATACACGTTTGACAGCAAGGGCGCCAACAAGGCGCTGGAGCTGCTCGGTAAGCATCTCGGCATGTATCAGGATAAAGTCAGCGTAGATGTGCAGACGCCCAAATTTGAGGGGGAGCAGGACATTGAATGACGCGGGCAGATACAACGTGATCCGCCTGCCGGAGGTCATCGGCAAGGGATACCGCGACTTTTGGCTTTTCCGCGGTCGGTATCGCGTGGTCAAGGGGTCGCGGCGGTCAAAGAAGTCCAAGACCACGGCGCTGTGGCTGATCTATCACCTGATGAAATATCCGCTTGCCAATGCGCTGGTCATCCGCAAGACCTACCGCACACTGCGGGACAGCTGCTTTGCGGAGCTCAAATGGGCAATGCGACGGCTGGGCTCTGAGCACCTGTGGCGGGTTAGGGAATCGCCGCTCGAGATGACCTATATCCCGACGGGGCAGAAGATATTCTTCCGCGGGCTTGACGATCCGCTGAAGATCACCTCCATCGCCGCGGAAAACGGCGTGATCTGCTGGATGTGGATCGAGGAGGCATTCGAGATCGACAGGGAATCCGATTTTGAGATGCTGGCGGAATCCCTGCTCGGTGACTGCCCGGCGGGACTGTGGAAGCAGATCACACTGACATTCAACCCGTGGAGCGGGACGCACTGGCTGAAACGGCGGTTTTTTGACCATCCGGACGCGGACACGCTGGCGATGACCACCAACTATCTGTGCAATGAATGGCTGTCCGATGCCGACCGCCAGGTATTCGAGCGGATGCGGGAGAATAACCCGCGGCGCTATGACGTGGCGGGACTCGGCAACTGGGGCGTCGAGGAGGGGCTGATCTATCAGAACTGGACGATCGACGCCTTTGACATCCACGACATATTGCAGGGCGCGGACGGGTGGAAATATAAATGCGTGTTCGGTCTGGACTACGGCTACACCAACGACCCGACCGCCTTTGTCGCGGCGGCGGTCAATCCGGTGGACAAGGTGCTGTACATCTACGACGAGCACAGCGAAACACGGATGCTCAACAGCGATATCGCCCGCATGCTCACACAAAAGGGTGTGGACAGGGAGCAGATCCGCGCAGACGCCGCCGAGCCTAAGTCCAATGAGGAGCTGCGTAGGCTCGGCATCCGGCGTGTTGTGGCGGCAGCCAAGGGGGCGGACAGCATCCGGGCGGGCATTGCAAGTCTGCAGGAATACCGCATGATCGTACACACCGCCTGCAAGAGCACGATCGCCGAGCTGTCCACTTACCATTGGGACAAAAAGGCGGGCACGGAGGACGGCATCAACAAGCCGGTCGACCGGGATAATCACCTGATGGACGCCCTGCGCTATGCGATGGAGGATGCCGTATATTTCCGCCCGGTCAAGGACGTGCCGCGCGGCATGGAGCGGGGCGCAAACGGCAGCTTGATATACAGAGACGGACGATACAGCAATATCGGGAGGTGGGACGAATGACGGAATTTTTCATGGGCGCGCTGGGCTTTTTAGCCTGTGCCGCCGCCTTTTTCGCAGGCACACACTACGGGGCGAGAGACCGACCCGCCAAAGCGGAGACGGATAAAGAAGCCATGAAAAAGGCAGAGACAGAAAAGCGGTATACCGAAAACTTCTTCAGCTATACCGGCGACAACCAATGACCAGCGATCCGCCCACCACAGCGGAGAGGAGGATACATAAATGGACGAAAGCATACTCACGGCAGAGATGCCGGAGGACACCGCAGCCGCACCGGAGGAGGTCACCGCCGAGACCGGGGAGGACACGACCGCAACGAGCGGGGAAGAAGCGACCGAAGTCACCACAGAGGGAGCCGACACCGCCGCAGACGAGCCGGGCGAAACGGAGGACGCTGCGCCGTTTCTGACCGTAAAATTCAACAAGCAGCCAAAGGGGCTTTCCCGGGATGAGGCACAGACACTCGCGCAGAAGGGGCTGAAATGGGATGCGTTCATGGGGACGTATAACCGCCTGTCCCGGCTGGCGGAGGGGTCGGGGTATGATTCCGTGGACAAGCTTGCCTCGGCGCTGATTGAGAGCCGCGAGAGCATGGAGCTGCAAAAGCTGCAGAGCGAACTCGGCGAGGGCAAAGAAGCCCTTGCCCGGGAGATCTTCGCGGCACGCAAGGCGGAGCGGGAGGCAAAATACAAGCCCGTCGAGGAGCGGGAACGGGAAGCGGATGAGGCGGACGAGCAGTCCCGCGCGCAGACGCTGGCGGCACAGCTGGACGAGCTGAAAGCCGAGATGCCCGAATATACCTCGATGGAGAAGATCCCGCAGGCGGCGCGGCGGCTTGCCGAGGAAAAGGGGCTGTCCCTGCTCGATGCCGTGCTGCGGTATCAGCTCGGGGAGCAAAAGCGCGCCCGGGCAGAGGCAGAAAAGCAGCAGGCAGCCGCCAAGGCATCGACCGGCAGCCTCAAAGGACAGCCCGAAGAACAGGACAGCGACATACAAGCCTTTACCGCCGCATTTTTCGGCGGTTTGGGGCGGTAAACAGGAAAGGGGTAAATAAACATGGCAATCAACACACTGGCGTTTAAAACGCAATTTTCCGACCAGCTCGACAAGGCGATCGTGCAGAAGGCCGTGACCGGCTTTTTCGCCGACAACGACCTCGGCGCAAAATTCATCGACGCGGCGACGGTGAGTATTCCCGAGCTGACCGTGGCGGGTCTCGCCAACTACAACAAGGACACCGGCTTCAGCCGCGGCGCCGTGACCGTATCCCGCCGCACCGTGACGCTGTCGATGGATCGTGCGCGCACGTTCTCCATCGACGCCGTGGACAGCAGCGACACCGGCATTGCGGATATCGCGGGCAAGACGGCGGCGGAGGTCGTGCGCACCCAGTCGGTGCCGGAGGTGGACGCCTATGTGCTGTCCAAGCTCGGCGCATACGCCAAGACCAACAGCCAGACGGTATCCGTCGGCACGTCCTCGACGCTTGAAGCGGACATTATCAAGATGTTCAACGATGCGCAGACCAAGATCGGCGATGCGCTGGATTTCGACGAAAATCTCGTCTGCTTCGTCGATTCCAAGGTGTGGGCGGCGATGTGCAACTCCACCGCGATCTCGAAGCAGATCGTCGTGTCCGACTTTAAGCGCGGCGAGATCAATACCAAGGTCAAGACGCTCAACGACGTGGCGATCATCCCCGTGTCCGGCTCGCGGATGTACACCGCCTATACGTTCAACGACGGCACCACGTCCGGGCAGACGGCGGGCGGCTTTGCCAAGACCACGGCGGCGGAGCATATCGGCATGCTGATGCTGCCGAAAGCGGCGTGTCAGCTGGTGCGCAAGCATGAGGTCACGCGCATTTTCTCCCCCGACGAGAACCAGACGGCGGATGCGTGGAAGATCGACTACCGCATCCACTACGACGCGTTTATCAACAACCCGTACAAGACGGGCATCTACGCCTATACTTACGCCCAGGCGACGCAGAACGCGGGCGGCGGCACAGGCGGCTGATCTGACATGACGCACAGCCCCGGGTGACGGTCAACAGCCGTCTCCCGGGGGCTTTGGAATGAACAGGAAAGGAGCGGGGGCATATGACACGGCTTGTCAATGAGGGCGGACACATATTCCGCGAGACGGACGACGAAAGCGCCGTTGCCGCATATCTCCGGCAGGGGTACACGATCATAGAGCCGGAGGATGAGCAGCCGGAGGGCGTGCCCGAATTCGTGATCGAAAACGAGGAGGGCGCATAAATGGCGGAAAAAAAGCCCTATGAGCCGGAACGCATATTTTGTGAATACCGCTCGGGGATCAATTATAAAAACTCGCTGGGTACGCGCGGCATGTATGAGCAGGACAGACTGAATGAGCGGATGTATGTGGGCGATCAGTGGCACGGGGCAAAGGTCGGCAACCGTCCGCTTGCCCGCTATAACGTGATCAAGCGCATCGGCGAATACAAGACCGCCGTGCTGACCGCGTCGCCGGTGTCTGTCACCTATTCCGCCGAGGGCGTCGCCAGCACGATAGAGATGCGCAAGCGGGCGCGGCAGGTGCGGCAGGGCGTCGCGGAATGGCAGACAGATGACCCGATGGGCGATATCGGTCGCATGGGCGAACAAAGCGGCGAGGAGATCGTGCTTGTGATGTCGGCACTGTCGGACTACTGGAAGGTCACGGCGGAGCGGGTGAAATTCGACGAGCTGAAAACCCGTGCGCTAAAGCGCGCCTATCGCACCGGAACGGGCATTTTATACACCTACTGGGACGAGAACGTACAGACGGGGCTGTATGCCGACAACGGGCGAAAAACGCCCATTAAAGGCGATATACAGTGCGAGGTGCTGGACATTGAAAACGTCTATTTCGGCGACACCGCCGAACCGGACGTGCAGTGCCAGCCGTACATCATCATCGCGCAGCGGAAAAGCGTGGGCGAGCTCAGACGCACGGCGCGGAAAAACCGCCGTCCCGATGCGGAGATCGACAGCATCCGCCCCGACAGGGAAACGCAGTACATGGCGGGAACGCTTGCCGATAAGGAGCAGGAGGAAGCGCAGAAGGCGACCGTGCTCACGAAACTGTGGAAAGAGTGGAACGAGGACGGCACCGCCTACACCATCAGGGCGGTACAGGTCACGGAAAAGGCGACAGTGCGCAAGGCATGGGATCTCGGCGTGCGGTTGTATCCGCTTGCCAAATTCGTCTGGGAGGAGCGGGACAACTGTGCCTACGGCGAGAGCGAGATCACCTATCTGATCCCGAATCAGATCGCGATCAACCGCATGCTCTCAGCGAATGTGTGGGCGCTCATGCTCAAGGGTATGCCGATCACGGTCGTCAACCGTAATATCGTGCGGCAGCCCGTCACCAATGACCCCGGGCTGATCATCAACGTAGACGGCGACCCGGCGCAGATCGGGCAGGCGGTGTACTATGTGAAGCCGCCGGAGTTTGCGGCACAGCTCGAAAACAACATCACAAGCCTAATGAACAACACGCTGTCTACTTCCGGCGCAAACGATGCCGCGCTCGGCGACATGCGCCCGGATAACACGTCCGCCATCATCGCGGTGCGCGAGGCGGCGACCATGCCGCTGCAGGTCGTGCAGAACGCGTTTTACGCCTTTATCGAGGACGTGGCACGCATCTGGGCGGAGTTCTGGGTGCAGAAGTACGGCGACCGCGCCTTAAAGGTCGAGGACGATCTCGGCACCTGGTACATGCCGTTTTCGGGTGAGCGGTACAAGGACGTGCTGATCTCCTGCAAGATCGACGTCGGCGCATCCACGCTGTGGAGCGAAGCCGCCGCGATCCGCACGCTGGACGGACTGCTCGAGGCGGGCATCATCAACGCCAAGGAATATCTTGAGCGGATGCCGCGCGGCATGATCAAGGATGTCACGCCGATCATTGACCGGCTGGAGCGGGAGAGCGCTCCGCCGCAGGGAGCGGAAGAGGGCGCGGACATGCCGCCTGCAGTGCAGATGCCGCCCGTCCCCACACCGGAGGAAAACCCGTTTGTGCAGTCAACTGCAATACCGGAGGAGCCGCCGGTGGCAGAGACGCCGGAAGTGATGCCGGCAGTGTAAAGGGAGGTGCTGATCATGGCGAAATACAAGGCAACAAAAGCCTTTACCGTGCGCATTGAGCCGCATACCGTGTTTTCGGGCACGATGAAGGAGCTGTTAAAAGCTCTGCTCGATGCGGGCGCGGTGGAAAAGGTCGAGGAGGACAAAAAGAATGACGGGAAATGAAGCCCTGAAGGCTGCCTTGCAGCTGCTCAACTACACCGACCAGAACGGACAGGTGGACAACGCGAATTCGCAGGAATTTCTCGGGCGGGCGCTCGTCATCCTCAATCAGATCTATGCCGACCTGTGGCGGCTCGGGCATCCCGCCGGGACATTTTCCCCTATGCGGGATATCAACGAGACGTTTGCGCTGACGGAGGATATCTGCCGCAATGCGCTGATCTACGGTGTGGCGATGCTGTTTGCGCAGTCGGAGAGCGACGGCGACAGTCAGACGCTGTATGCAAGGCTGTATAACCAGAGCCGCACGGTCGCGGCAGACGGCATCGGCTATGTCGATATGTGGGAAGGAGCGGATTATACATGAGCTTTCCGGCAATGGGACACAGCCGCCGGGCGCGGGTAAACATTCCCGATCTGCGCGGCGGGGTCAATTACCGCGACGCATTGAGTGCGGTCGAAGATAATCAGCTGACCGACGTCAACAACCTGTGGTTTAAGGATGGCGCGCTGCGCACCCGTCCCGGCATGAAGGTCCCGCACAAAGATGGCAAGGTCGGCTACACGGGCGATTATGAGGCATATTCGGCGAATGGCGCGCGGATGTGCCGCTGCCCGTCCGGCTGCACGCTGATCTATACGCTCAGCGGAATGTACCCCAATTTTTTGTATAACCTCTACGCCTTTGACGCGGACGGCTGCTATATCGGATCGGGCACCCTGTCGGCGCAGAATGCGCTGCTCGTGCCCTACGGCAGCAGCCTAAACGGCGCGGTATACGATGCCATCGCCTATCACGGCGGCACGATGGGGCGGTATATCTCCGGCATACGGGTGACAGAGGACGGCATCACGGTGACGGCGCTGAAGCCGTATGTGCCGGTCGTGATGTTTAACGGCAAGGGGCGGTCAGTCGTCGGGGCGGATGCACCGGGCGGGGCGCTGCTCGAGGGCTACAGCGTACTGACGGAGAAATACCGCGCATATTACAACACGGATGCGCAGTCGACCAAATACTACCTCCCGACGCTGATGATGCCGGATACCGCGACGCTGACCTATACCGTGGGTACGGAGACCTGGACGTGGCAGCTGACGAACGTATTCAAGGCGGAGAACAACAACAAGACGACCGTCAAGGCAAAGCTGTCCATAGAGGGCTATGTTGAGCTGTCGGCGGCGCTGCCCGCGGTGGAGGGCGCGTCAAACAACCTGTGCGTGACCGGCTCTGCGCGCGACTATTCCCCCGCGTTTTCCGCCATGCAGGCGAACGCCTATGCGTGGTTCGGCGGCACGAAAAGCGGCATAAACGGCGGCACAAGGTTGTTTCTGGCGAGCGGCAACAAAGTGTATTGGAGCGGGGTGAACGATCCGTTTTACTTCTCTGAGAACAACTACGCCGCCGTCGGTGCGGCAACCGACAGTATCATCGCTTTCGGCAAGCAGTCGGATGCGCTCGTGATCTTCAAGGAGCGGGAGATCTATTACACCACCTACAACGACGGCATCAACGTCACGGCGGAGGATGTGGTCAGCGGCAAGGTGGTCGACGTGTCGACGCTGGATGCGACATTCCCGCTGGCGCAGCTGTCCGGCAATATCGGGTGCGATCTGCCGCATACGGTACGGCTCATGCAAAACCGCCTCATCTGGGCGGATTCCGCCGGCAAGGTGTGGACGCTTGTGTATACGAGCGAGTATAACCAAAGGAACGTGCGCCCCGTCGGCGGGCTGATCGAGCGGAAGATCAAGGCGCACAGCATGGCGCAGGTCCATGCGGCGGTATACGGGGATTATTATGTGCTGCTTGTGACCGAAAACGGCGGCACGACCGGCTATGCGCTTGACACGGCGGAATACGGCTACAGCTATTACACGAGCCACAGAAACGACGAGCGGGCACAGAGCCGCATGGCGTGGTATGTGTGGACGTTTCCGCAGCTTGACGGGAGCAGCATCACCGTGCTCGGCTCGTCGGATAGCGGCGCGGGGGCGCTGTGGTTTACCCTGCAGAACGAAGCCGACAGCACAATGCTGCGCAAGCTGACCGCCTATACCTTCGGCGACGGCGGGGACGAGACCGCCGACTATGCGGGCGGGTATACCGAAACGCCGATCCCCTGCCGGTTTACGACCAAGCTGTTTGACATGGACAGACCGGACAGGGAAAAGATGTTTGACCGCCTGTATATCGGCTTCGGACAGACGGAGGAGCTGAATGCCAAGCTGACGTATATCACCGAAAAGGGCGAGTTTGAGGACAGCTACCGCGTGACGGCGGAAAAGGCGCAGCCCATGTGGACGGCGCAGTTTATCCGCACCGAGCCGATCACGCCGAATATGCGCTGCCGCCGCTTTGCCGTCCGGGTGGAAAACACCGGGGATATGTACGTCGAGGGGCTTGTGCTGTCGTATAGGGTATGAGAAAAGCGGAGAGCGCTTTGCTCTCCGCCGTACTCAGTTCCATGTGGTGTGCAGCTGCCGCCGGTTTGTCACGCAGTCGGACAGATACAGGTTGATCAGGGTCTGATAAGGGATGCCGGAACGGTCGGCCATGCTTTTGAAATAGTCGATTGTATCCGCGTCGATGTTGATGGTGACCTGTCTTTTGAGCTTTTTGGCATAGGGGTTTTTCCGCGCGGCGGAAAAATCGTATTCGGGCTTCATGTGACTCCTTCCTTTCGGGGAAAAGATAGGATTTCCATAATTATATGATAATTATCCGCAGTAAAAATGTCAAGAGAAAAGAGGAGGAAAGCCATGGCAACGAGTGCGAGCGAATGGGAAAAGAAATGGCAAAAGGATAAAGAGGGCGCAAAGGTTAAGGCGAATCGGGGGTACGATTCGTATGCGGATGCACTGCAAGGCATAGCGCAGACGGTAAAAGACAATGCCGCACAGGCACGGGATACGGAGCTTGACCGGCAAAACCGCGAGTACCGCGATCAGCACGACCTTGCCGCCGCGCAGGAATTTTTAAACCGCCGCAAGACCAACGAGGCCATGGCAAACAGCGGTCTTTCGGACAGCGGATTAAACCGCACCCAGCAGACCGCCATATCCATTGCCCGGGGCAATCAGGATGCCGCGCTGACCCGTCAGCAGCAGGATGCCCGCGACGCGACGTTTGCGGCGTATGATGATCTTGTGGCGAAGTATGAGGCGGAGCTGGCGGAGAAAAAATTCGCCAACGAACAGGCGCGGCAGGCGGCACTTCTCGAGATCGACAACGACTACGACAATAAGGTTGCCGCCATGTATAAGGCGGAAGCCGAGGCAAAGCAGGCAGCAGCCAAACAGGCGGCGGAAAACCAAAAGATGCTGCAGGATGCGTATCTCGCTATCCTCAAGCAGACAAACGGCGACACGGCGCAGGCGGATCAGCTCATGCAGAAGCTGTACGGCATTTCCCTCAGCGGCGGTCAGGCACAGACCGGCACGGGGGAGACGGCGAAAACCTACACGACCACGGACGGCAGCACGGTAAATACGCCGTTTTCGCAGATGACGTTCAAAAAGACGAAAAACACATGGAACGGTCCGGCAGGTCTCGGGTCATTGCTCAATGCGATCGGTGGTGGCAATGTGGAAAAAGGAAAGGTCAAGGAGGGTACTCTTGGAAACATTGACTGGAACGATGAATTCTATCTTGACGGCTCCTATTTCGCCGACGGGAAAGGGCGCACCATGACCACATCCGCCATCGAAAAAGAGCTGCTGAACGAGGGCATGTCCAAGGCGGAGGCGCGGCGGATACTGCTTGAACTGACCAACCTCAAAGAAAGCGACACCTATACAGACAGCAAAGTAACGGATTACAAACTGCAAAATATTCAGAAGAAAGTCAGCGACGGTCAGATGGATCAACTGGACGCTGCGGAAGAGATCATGAAGCTATATAGCACATCGCCGGATGCGCAGATAGAGGGCATGATGTCCATTGGTATGTCGCGCGCAGGAGCGCAAGCGGCGCGGAGAACGTACATGAAGTACTAGGAGGCGATCACATGCCCGAACAGGCGAAAAAACCTACCTTGAAAGAAGCCATGCGCGCAGCTGTTGAAAAAGCGGAGAGAACGACGACATCGGCAACGACAAAGCAGACGGTTGTATCCAAGGCGGGTCCGACCTATACACGTCGGACGAAATCAGAACAGTCCCAAAAGCCGACTTTGAAAGAGGCAATGCGCGCAGCGGTTGACGCTGCCGATCAGCCGGAGCTTTCCCGGCAGATCACGCCGATCGGGGCACAGACGCCGCAAAGCGGCACGGCAGCGCCGACCATATCGACCGAGATCACACCGTTTAGCGAATACACCGCGCAGAACCGGCAGAGACGCAGGGAAGCCATGCAGGCGGCGGTCGATGCCGTCAGCCCGAAAAATGCGCGCAAGACCATGTTTTCCCTGCAAGCCGATGCGGATGTGCAAAAGCAGCTGCGGGACTATTCCTTTTCTCTCGCAGGAGACCGGAACGCGCAGTTAAACCGCGAAAACGAAATGAAGAGTATGCAGGACGACGAGCGGGCGCTGTATCTCTATCTCGTCAAAAATCGCGGGATTGGGGAGGCGGAGGAGTACCGCAAGGAGCTGGGACTGTCCGCCCGTGCGCTCCCGGGGGCGCGGGATGCCGCCGAAAACGCGGGCTTTTTAGGCAAGCTGGGCATTGCCGCCGTCTCCGGTTTTACGGATGCCATAGCGGGCAATGCCGCCGCTGCGGACGCTCTGCGCGGGCGCACGCCGCTGAACAACCCGATTGACGCCGTATCCGGCGCGGCGCGGGAGTCTATCAACTCCGGCGTCGGGAAAACGGTGTTCGATCTCGTGAAAACCACGGCAAACCAGCTACCGGCCATGGCGATGGGCTATGCGACGGGATTTCCCGGCTTGCAGACCGTCCTGATGTCCACCAGCGCGGGCGGCGGGGCGTACAAGCAGGCGCTTGCGGAGGGCATGACCAAGGAGCAAGCCACAAAATACGGCGTGATCAACGGGCTTTCCGAATATCTGACCGAGGCACTGGTCGGCGTTCTGCCGGGGCCAAACGGCAAGATTGACCTTGCGGACACGGCGAAGGAAGCCATTGCCAAGAATGTGAACAGTGCCGTCGGGCGGTTCGCGGCAAACTTCGGTGTGAACTTTCTCGGCGAAGCGACCGAGGAATATTTGCAGGAGGTACTTGACCCGCTGTTCCGTTACACAGCGACGGGAGAGGCGCAGGATTGGGACATCAGCGAGCTGTGGAGCGAGGAGGCGCTGTATGCAGCTCTGCTCGGCGGTCTGTCCGGCGGTATGCTCGGCGGGATCATCGACGGAATCAACGGCTATCGCGCCAAGAGCGACTACAACTATTATCAGGCGTCGCTGGATTCCGGCGAAGCGGTCAGAGTGTGGCTGTCGGAGGATGTCGCCGGTCGAACCGATGTAGACACAAGCCTCGATATAGCCGAGGATGCGAAGCTCGCCCCCGGCACAGCAGTGACGGAGGAGACTGTGCAGCAGGTCGCGCTTTTCGCAGAGGCGACACAGACACCCGTGCTTTGGGTAAAGCCCGGTGTGCTGCCGAGCGGCGTCAATGCGCAGGAGGCGGGCGGCGTGGTATTCCTGTCCGCCGATGCCAACAAGCCGCTTGAAGCCCTGCTGGCACATGAGACGCTGCACAGCACGGAGGGGACACAGGCGCACGCCGCTCTGCTGGAAGAGGTGGATGCGGCGATCCGCGCGGAGAATCCGAGCCTGAACCTTGACAGCGTGGCGGAGCAGTATCAACAGAACTGCAAGGAAAGCTACAACGAGAACATGACGATAGAGGCGGCGAAAAACGAGGTCGCGGCACAGTATGTCGAAAGCAATCTGCCGAATTCGCCGCTTGCCATGCAGCTGATCATGAGCCGCAACAGCGGACTGATCCGCGAGATCGCGGCAAAGTGGAATTACCGGC
>CAKUMQ010000064.1 GCA_934667845.1 uncultured Eubacteriales bacterium
CGGGTATACCGTGCGCAGCGGGCATTGCGGCTTTGATGCTCCTTCATGCGGCGGCACAGATGGCAGGCGAGTCCGGTGTAAAGCGTATCATCCTTACACCGGAGAACGTAAACATAATACAAGTCAATTCCTCCGAACGGAAAGGATAAGGTGAGCGGCAGTGGACAAAACAGAGATACAGGTTCCGGCGGAGATCCGGCGCAGCGCACGGCGGACACTCGCGCTGGAGGTCCTGCCGGACGGCCGTTTGATCGTGCGTGCGCCCCGCCGCCTGTCAGAGCGGGCGATCCGCGAATTTCTTGCGCAAAAGGCGGCGTGGATCGCCGAAAAGCAGCGGCAGGCGCTCGCGGCGGCAAGATCGCCGCTGCGGGTGGAAAACGGCGCCGTGTGGCCGGTCGGCGGGCGGGAGTACACGCTCCTGCTGACCGGGGATGCCGCCCTTTCTGTGGATCGTGAACGGGGAATCGTGCGGCTGCCCGCCGCTGCGCCCGGGCGGGCGTGGGAGACATTTTTGCGGCAAGAGACGGCGCGGGTGTGCGCGGCGCTGGTCGAAATGCTGTCCCGCGAGATCGGGGTGAGGGTGCAGTCGGTCGGCGTGACCGGCGCCAAAACGCGTTGGGGATCCTGCAGCAGCCGCGGGCGTATCCATTTTTCCTGGCATCTGATCCTCTGTCCGCCGGAGGTGATCCGGTATGTGGCAGTGCATGAGCTGTGCCACCGGCGCTATATGGATCACAGTGCGCAGTTTTGGCAGCTTGTCCGGCAGCACTGCCCGGAGACGGACGCCGCGCGGCGCTGGCTGCGCGAGCATCGCGACCGTATGGAGGCGGATACCGCAGACGGCGGATAAAGGCGCACTGACCGAAAGACCCGCACCGATCGAAAAAACGGCGGTGCGGGTCTTGTTATCGGCAGTTACTGTCCATCCTTGTCGGACGGGTCACGCAGGAAAATGTCCAGCGAAACGCGGTCATCGTCTGTATCTGCCGTACCGTTTTCATCGGCAGCTTCGCCATCCTCTGCGGGGATATCGGCGTTTTCGTCAGCAGACACATCCATATCTCCGGCGGCTGCCGCTGCCGGATCGCGGCGGATGAAGAAGAAATAGATCATCACGGCGGCGAGCAGCAGAAGCGCGATACCGATGCCGAGAAATACAAACGCGACCGGATGGATATACAGTCCGGCGGACGACATATCCGATTCACAGGCGAACAGGGCAACGGGACCTAAATCGGACAGCGTGAACTGGATGTATTCCGGCTCAACGATCGCTTCGATCGGCTCGCCGACGGTTTCACCGGCGAGAGAGACCACATAGAAGCGGTTGCAGTCCGCCATGTCGGCAGGGCGGGGGAGACGGATGATGTATTCCCCCTCGGGCAGATCGGCGAGCGGTGTGCCCTTTCCCGCTTTTTGATCCCAAAACTGGATACCGAGATCCATGGTCAGCACACGCACGCTCTGGGCGTTATAATCGCTCAGCTCCTGCGAGATCAGGGTCTTTGCCTGTGCAACGGAGAAGGTGCGGGAGCCGGAAAGCAGGGAGAGCATCGGCACGGTCTTACCCTTGGCAGCCAGAGCCTTATACAGGGACGGGCTGACGAGCAGACGGGCGTCGGTATCCAGTTTTTCACCGGTGAGAGACAGCGCTTTCAGCATGTTCTCATCGGTAAGGAGGTTCAGTGCGATCAGATCCTGCTCGGCTCCGGTGGTCATGGGGCCGACATGGGTGGAGAGTCCGCTGACCACCGTTGTAGCTGCCGTAGTGCCGGATGTACGCGGTTTGGTGGTCGAGCGGCGGGTCGAGGCCGTGGTGGCAATGACCTCCTGATCCGGCGAGGTCGTGCGGCTGGAGGTGGTGGACTGTGCAGCCGGCTCATAGACGGCTCCGGTATAAACCGTACCGTCCGTCTCAAAATCATCCGTACGCACGCGGGTCACTTCTGCCAGAGAGGCGGACAGGCGCACCTGACCGTTTTCATCTGTTGTCTGCGGGAGCCAGTCGGTGGAGCCGAGCGTGACCCGCACGGTGACACCCGCCACGGGACGACCGAAAGCATCGGTCACCGTGATCACGACTTCGCCGTTTTCCGCCGACACCGCGATCGAGGTGGAAACGGTGCCGCCCGTGCAGAAGAAGCTGTGTGTGCTGTCGGAAAACGTGTGGGTCTCACCGAGCGCCTCAAAGGTGTACTGCACCGTATGCTCTCCCGGAGAGAGGGTATCAAGCGTTACAGTGAGCGGATTTTCGGAGCTGTAGACGGGATATTCCGTGCCGCCGACGGTGATCGCGCGCAGTGTGACCTCGACATCGGCCTGCCAGTGGACCGTCAGCTCTTTGGCGGCGTTGTTCCACGACAGGGAGTCCACGCGGAAGCCCGGCTCGACCGCTTCGACGGTGACGGAAAAATTGGCATAGGTACTGCTTTCAAAAAAAGCGGTAAAGTGATGCGTTCCGACCGTGAGCGGGAGCGAAAATTCCGCCGAGCCGGGAGCGGAGGACTGCGGCGTGTGACGCCGTCCGCTGCTGTCGCTGATCTCCTTCAGAATCTCAGCCGGGTCGCTCCATGAGAGCGACAACTTGCCGTCGGCATAGGCGGCTGTGACAGTCGTTTGCGCGCTGACTGCCGCGGGCAGCAGTGTCAAAAGCAGCAGCACGGCGGCTGCAAAAGAGAGAAGTCGTTTCATACATACCCTCATTTCCTGATTTACCGTTGGTTTGCGGTCTGACGACCGAATTTCTTTCAGAGATTAGTATACCATATTTTTTTGCAAAAGTAAATTGTTCTTTTTTCTTGATTTTTCCGTCGACCTGTGATATACTGAAAGTGTCCCAAATGGGACACTTTCAAGGAGGACAGCATGAAAGATACGCATATATGCCGTCAGATGGCGCTGTTTTCCTGCCTGACGGAGGCGGAATGGGCGGCGCTGTCCGCGCAATTCCCGCAGCCGGTGCAGATTCCGGCGGGGGAGCCGCTTTTGCCGGCGGGGGAGCCGACGCTGCTTTTGCTGCTGGACGGGCAGGCGCGGGTGACGACATCCGGACACGGGCGCACCGTGGTGATGCGCCGTCTGGCTGCCGGTGACGTTTGCGGCGCGGCGACGCTGTTCGGCGAGCATACGCCGGTCAGCCGCGTGACGGCGCTGACCGATTGCCGCGTGATCGGGCTGCCGCGGGAGACGGTGCGCCGTTTCCTGTGTGAATGCCCGGGCTTTGCGGTGAGCTATGTGA
Source organism: uncultured Eubacteriales bacterium (assembly GCA_934667845.1). GTDB lineage: Bacteria > Bacillota > Clostridia > Oscillospirales > Acutalibacteraceae > HGM12789. The sequence continues at coordinate 3,239 of CAKUMQ010000064.1, forward strand.
CCTTTCTCACCGGCCGCATCCGGTTTTTAAACCGCCGGATCGCGGATTGCACGGAAAATTCCGCGGATGAGCGCCTGCTCTATTATATCCGCGAACACCTGACGCCGGACGGGGAGTTTGTTCCCTCCGACTCAATGCTGGAGCTGGCCCGCACGTTGAATGTGGGACGCTCCAGCCTGTACCGTGCTCTTGAACACCTGACGGAACAGGGCTATCTGGAAGAAACCGCCAAACGGCGGTGGAGATACAAGGAGGTTATCCTATGAATAAGAAAAAATGGCTTGCACTTCTGCTCGCGCTCGGGCTGATCCTCAGTCTGGCGGCGGGGTGCGCGTCAACGCCCGCTCCGGCTGACAGCACGCCGGAAAGCTCGGCGGCGGAGAGTGTGCCTGCGGAAAATGCGCCGGTGCTGACCACTGCGGTGATTGCGGGACCGACCGGAATCGGCGCTGTCGGACTGATGGCGCAAAACGATGCCAAAACGTCTGTAAACCAATATAGCTTTACGCTGTGCACCTCGCCGCAGGAAGCGGCCTCCAAGCTGACCAACGGCGATGTGCTGTTTGCCTCCGTGCCGACGAATCTGGCGGCGTCACTGTATGCCAAAACGTCCGGCAAGGTGCGTATGCTGGCGATCAACACCGGCAGCGTGCTGAGCCTTTTGGAGAACGGCGATACGATCCATTCGGTGGCAGATCTGAAAGGAAAAACGATCTATTCTACCGGACAGGGCGCGAATCCCGAGTATTTGCTGCGCTATCTGTTGACGAAAAACGGACTGGATCCCGACAAGGATGTTAAGCTCGAATTCCTGACGGAAAACACTGAGCTGGCGACGCTGCTTGTCAGCAATAAGGCGCAGGTTGCCCTCGTGCCGCAGCCCGTGGCGACGATGGTGCAGATCAAGAATACGGCACTGCGCAAGGCGCTTGACGTGGGCGAGGAATGGGCGAAGATCGCACCGGACAGCCAGCCGCTGATGGGCTGCGTCATTGCGCTGGCGGATACGGTGGAGAAATATCCGCAGACGGTGGCGGCTTTTCTGACCGAATATAAAGCCTCTGTGGAGGCGGCGACCGCCGATGTGGAAAAAACGGCGGGCTACTGCGAGACCTACGGCATCATCGAAAAGGCGGCGCTTGCCAAGGCGGCTATTCCGCAGTGCGCACTGACCTATATCGACGGTGCGGATATGAAAAAGGCGATCGGCGGCTATTTTGATATGCTGTTTGCCGCTGACCCGAAATCGGTGGGCGGCGCAGTGCCGGGCGACGATTTCTACTATGTGGCTCCGTAATAAAGGAAAGGCGGCGGCGCGCGTTTTGGCGGTCGCCGCCTTTTGGCTGACGCTGTGGGAGCTGCTCTCTCTGGCGGTGGGACAGGTGCTTTTGCTGCCGGGTCCTCTCCTTGTGGGGCAGACGCTCTGCCGCTTGGCGTTGACGGCGGAATTTTGGCAGGCAGTCGGAAAAACACTGCTGCGGATCCTGTCCGGCTTCTTCATCGGCACGGTAGCCGGCGTTTGTCTCGCGTTTCTGACGTTTCATCTGCGGATCGCGGCGCTTTTGCTGCGTCCGCTGCGCCACGGGATCCGTGCCGTTCCGGTGGCGTCGTTTATTATTCTGGCGCTGATCTGGATCCCGACGAACCTGCTGCCGACCTGTATGGTGGTGCTGATGGTGCTGCCGCTCGTGTGGAGCGGCGTGGAATCGGGGCTGGCGGAGATCGACCGCTCGCTTCTGGATATGGCGGCTGTTTATCGGATCGGATGGAAAAAAACGCTGCTGCGGGTACGCCTGCCCGCCGTGCTGCCGTTTTTCCGCACGGCATGCGTCAATGCGATGGGGCTTGCCTGGAAATCCGGCATTGCCGCCGAGGTGATCTGCCGCCCCTACGGCTCGGTCGGGCGTATGCTGCAGGAGGCAAAGCTCTATCTGGAAACGCCGGAGGTATTTGCCTGGACGGCGGTCGTGGTGGTGCTCAGCCTTATTTTGGAAAAGCTGCTCAAGGCGGTGGTTTCGGGTCACGGAGAGGGGGAGACGCATGGCAATTGAAGTGACAGATCTCTGCTTTTCGCGCGGGGAGCGTCCGGTAATCTCCCATGCTTCACTGACCGTGGCGGACGGCGAGGTCGTCTGCCTGTACGGTCCCTCCGGCTGCGGGAAAAGTACATTTATGCGGCTGGTTTGCGGGCTTTTGACGCCGCAGAGCGGACATATCCGCGGCGTCGGACGGTGCAGCACCGTCTTTCAGGAAAACGCCCTGCTGCCGTGGTGTACCGTGGAGGAAAACGTGGCGCTGCCGCTGACGGAGGGGGCACGGGAGCGCGTCCGTGCCGCATTGGAGGTCACAGAGCTGACCGAGGCGGCGGCGCTGCGTCCGGCGGCACTGTCCGGCGGCATGGCGCGCCGCGCCGCCATCGCCCGCGCTCTCGCCTATGACGGGGATGTGCTGCTGCTCGACGAGCCGTTTACGGGGCTGGATGAATCGCTGTGGGGGAAGCTCTGTGTGCAGATCCGCCGGCAGTACAGCGATCGCCCGGTGCTGCTGATCACCCACCGCCCGGAGGAGGCGGAGGCGCTTTCGGCGCGGCGGATCGCCTTCGGAGAATGGGAATAATGCTCGCCGGACCGTTTATGGTAAAAAGCGTTGCTTGCGGCAACGGGCTGTTTTGGCTATACTGGACGACATAAACGGAAAGGAGTGTACCGATCATGCTGAGTGAAAATATTCGGGCTGTCCGAAAGGCGAAGGGGCTTTCGCAGGAGGAGCTTGCCGTCAGGCTGAATGTGGTGCGGCAAACTGTTTCCAAATGGGAGCAGGGGCTGTCTGTGCCGGATGCGGATCTGCTGATCCGGCTGTCCGAGGAGCTGGAAACGCCGGTCAGCGTTTTGCTGGGGGAGACCGTGACAGAGGTCAGGCAGGATGAGCTGGCGGTCATCGCCGAAAAGCTGGCGGAGATCAACGGGGAGCTTGCCCGGCGAAAGGACAGGAGACGAAGCCTGCTTCGTTGGTTCTGCATTTTGCTGTGTGCGGGGATCGCCGCCGTATCCGTCCTGCTTCTGCTCTGGCAAAGTCCGTACCAAAGCTGGGATTACAGCGATCCCGAGACCGCCGTGTTCGGCGCGGCGTTCCATGTGTTTGAATACGGATTTGTGCGTGCGGCGCCGCTCGTTTTCATTGCGGGCGTTGTCGGGATCGTGCTGACCCGGAAAAAGGGATGATCCGTTTGCACGGGAATACGTGCCTGTCCGCTGTATTTTCTGCAAAAACCGCCGTCGGAGGGCTTTGGCTCGCCGGCGGCGTTTTGCGTGGGGAAAAGCTGTCATAATCGCGGCGTCGTCGTCATACGCTTTACCAAGAATACCGGCGGGACAAAATGCCGATCAAGGGAAAAGAGGATGGCGCCAATGAGTCAGAGTAATATTTACAGCGACATTGCCGCGCGCACGGGGGGCGATATCTATATCGGTGTCGTCGGCCCGGTGCGCACGGGAAAATCCACCTTTATCAAGCGGTTTATGGATACGATGGTCATTCCGCATATGGAGAGCACCTATAAGCGTGAGCGGGCGACCGATGAGCTGCCGCAGTCCTCGGCGGGAAAGACCATTATGACCACCGAGCCGAAATTCATCCCCGAGGAGGGGGCCGCGGTCGCGATCGACGGCAAGACCTCCATGCAGGTGCGGCTGATCGACTGTGTGGGCTATATCGTCCCGTCTGCGCTCGGCTATCTTGAAGACAACGCGCCGCGCATGGTGAAAACGCCGTGGTTTGACGAAGAGGTGCCGTTTAATATGGCGGCGGAGCTGGGAACCAAAAAGGTCATCACCGAGCATTCCACGATCGGGCTTGTGGTGACGACCGACGGCAGTATCACGGATATTCCGCGCGAGGAATACGCCGAGGCGGAAAAGCGGGTCATCGACGAGCTGACGGCGCTTAACAAGCCGTTTGTCGTGCTGCTCAACGTGCTGGAGCCGACGTCGCCGACGTCGGTGGCGCTCGGGCGGGAGCTGACCAAGCGCTACGGCGTGCCGGTCTGCCCGGTCAACTGCCTGGATATGGGCGAGGAGGATATGCTCGCGATCCTCGAACAGATCCTGCGGCAATTCCCGCTTAAAGAGGTCGATGTCGAGCTGCCGCGCTGGCTTCTGCGCCTGCCCGCCGACGACCCTGTTCGCCGGTCGGTGATGGGGGCGCTTTGCGACGCCGCAGCCGGACGGGAGCGGGTCTGCCAGCTTGAGGATATCGCCGCCGGACTGCGGGAATGCCCGCATATCGAGTCCGCACAGCTGACGGCGACCGCGCTTGACCGCGGCGGCGGAACGCTGTGTGTGACCCTTTTGCCGGAGCTGTTCTATCAGGTGCTCAGCGACACGACCGGACTGGAGATCCCGGATGAGGCGGCGCTGATGAAGCAGATGCTTGAACTGGCAGCCGTCCGCGAAAAATACGAGAAGATCCGTCCGGCACTCGAGGAGGTGGAGGCCACCGGCTACGGCATTGTGATGCCCGCCATGGAGGAGATGACGCTCGAGGAGCCGGAGATCATCAAGCAGAGCGGGCGCTACGGCATCCGTCTGCGCGCCGAGGCGCCGTCGATCCATATGATGAAGGCAACGATCGCCACCGAGGTCTCGCCGATCGTCGGCAGTGAAAAGCAGTCGGAGGAGCTGGTCAGCTACCTGCTGCGGGAATTTGAGGAAAGCCCGTCGAAGATCTGGGAGTCGAACATCTTCGGCACCTCGCTCTACGGACTCGTCAATGAGGGGCTGCACAGCAAGCTGTATCGGATGCCGACGGATGCGCGGCTGAAGATCAAGGAGACCGTGGAACGGATCATCAACGAGGGATGCAGCGGGTTGATCTGCATCATTGTGTAAGCCGGAACGTCAGCCCCTTCGTGTAAAGCGAAGGGGCTTTACAATTTGGAGGGAGATACTATGGAGAAGAAAAACGCGCCGCCGGAGGAGACGAGCGAAAAAAGGGACGGCGCATGGCGGATCATGGCGGCACAGGGGATATTCTGCGCTGTGTTTTTGTTGCTTACGCTGCTGCTTCGCCTGATCGGCGGCGGGGTATTTCAGTGGTTTGGCGGAACAGTCGGCGGGGCGCTGCACGACGACCGCTTTATGAGAGAGATGTCGGTCAGGCTGTACGGCACGACCCATACGACGGTGACGACCGTCAAGCCGATCGTGACCGAAACGACGGCGGCTGTGACCGATACCGCTGCATCGGCAACCGGCAGCACGGCGGCGACCGGCTCGGAGACCGTGTGCTGAGCGTACGGCTCGGCGGCATCCGCTGGCAGCTCAGTCCGCTGTTTCCTGCGCTTTTGGTGGTGCTGTTGTCCGCTCCGGCAGCAGCGCCGGTCGGCCGCTGTGTCGCGGCGGCGTTTTGGCATGAAAGCGGACATATTCTCGCTATGGCGCTTTGCGGTGCGTGCCCGCGCATGGTGACGCTCGGCGCGTTCGGGATCCGCATGGAGCAGGACGGCGCCTGCCCGCTGTCCTACCGGCAGAATATCGCCGTGTCGGCGGCGGGACCGCTCATGAATCTTCTCGGGGCGGCAGCCGCCTTTCTTTTCCGCTGCCCAGCGATCGGCGGCGTCCATCTGGGGCTTGCCGTGTTCAATCTGCTTCCCCTGTCCATGCTGGACGGCGGACAAATGCTGTATAGCTGTTTAGCTTTACACATGTCGCCGTCCCGTGCCGCAACCGTTTGCCGCCGCCTGACCGTGGGCTGTCTGCTGATCTTATATACAGGCGCATTTCTCGTGCTCTTTTCCTCCGGATATAACGTCAGTCTTCTCGTGACGGCGGTTTATTTGACGGTTTGGCTGTTTTTCGGCGAAAACGATTGAAAAACGGCGGGAAATGCGGTATGATATACAGGTATGGACGTCTGCAAAGGAGGATGTGCGTGGAATATGCATGGGACGAGCTGTTTTCACAGGTACAGAAGCCTGCGCGATACAGCGGCGGAGAATTAAACAGCGTTGTTAAGGACCCGGCAGCCGTTTCGGTGCGGTTTGCCTTTTGTTTTCCGGATCTGTATGAGGTGGGAATGTCCCATCTCGGGATGAAGATCCTCTACGGGCTGTTCAATCAGCGGGAGGATATCTGGTGTGAACGCGTTTTCATGCCCGATACGGATATGGAGCAGCTGATGCGGGAGCGGCAGCTGCCGCTGTTTGCGCTTGAGAGCCGCGACCCGATCAACACGTTTGATTTTATCGGGTTTACGCTCCAGTATGAGATGAGCTATACCGCCGTGCTGAACATGCTGGATCTTGCCGGGCTGCCGCTGCGCGCAGAGGAGCGCGACGAGCGGTATCCGCTGGTGGTGGCGGGCGGACCGTGTACCTGCAATCCCGAGCCGATCGCGGATTTTGTGGATGTGTTTTTCCTCGGCGAGGGTGAGGAGGTCGATCTCGAGCTGATCGACCTGTATAAAGAGCACCGCAAAAACGGCTACAATAAGGCGCAGTTTCTGCGCGAGGCGGCGCAGATCGAGGGCGTGTATGTGCCGTCTTTGTATACCGTCAGCTATGAGGAGGACGGGAGGATCCGTTCGATTGTGCCGACAGACGGCGCGCCCGAACGGGTAAAAAAGCGCATTATAGCGGATCTCGACACCTGCTATTATCCCGAATCCTTTGTCGTACCGTTTACCGATATCGTGCATGACCGCTTTATGAGCGAGATCTTCCGCGGCTGTATCCGCGGCTGCCGCTTCTGTCAGGCGGGCTTCATCTATCGCCCCGTGCGGGAAAAATCCGTCGGCACCATTGACCGGCAGAGCCGCGCCCTGTGCGAATCGACGGGGTATGAGGAGTTTTCGCTCTCCTCGCTGTCCACGAGCGACTATACAAAGCTGACCGAGCTTTTGCCCCGTCTGCTCGACTGGGCGGAGAAGAAAAAGACAAATATATCCCTGCCGTCGCTGCGGGTGGACGGCTTTTCCGAGGAGCTTGCCAATCAGCTCAACGTGCTGCGCCGCAGCGGGCTGACGTTTGCCCCCGAGGCGGGAACGCAGCGGCTGCGGGATGCGATCAACAAAAACGTTACTGAGGACGAGATCATGCGCACGACCACCAAGGCGTTTTCGGGCGGCTGGACGGCGGTGAAGCTGTATTTTATGATGGGGCTTCCGACGGAGACAGAGGAGGATATTGTCGGCATCGCCGAGCTTGGGCAGCGTATCGTCAACGCCTATTATCAGAATCCGGACAAGCCCCGCGGCAAGGGCGTCACGGTGTCGGTCAGTGTGTCCTGCTTTGTGCCGAAGCCGTTTACGCCCTTCCAGTGGGAGCCGATGGACACGCGGGAGCAGTTGATCGAAAAGCAGAAGCTGCTTTCCAAAAGCGTGACCACCAAAAAGATCGCGCTGCACACCCACGATCCCTCGACGAGCTTTTGGGAGGGGGTGCTTGCGCGCGGCGACCGGCGGCTTTGCCGTGTGATGGAGAAAGCGTTCCGCCGCGGCTGCAAGCGCGACGCCTGGAGCGAGCACTTCCACCTGGACGTCTGGCTGGACGTGATGCGGGAATGCGGGCTTGATCCGGCGTTTTATGCCAACCGGAAGCGGGAATTTACCGAGATCTTACCGTGGGATCATCTCGACTACGGCGTGACAAAAGCGTTTCTGATTCGCGAAAACGAGCGCGCACACGAGAGCGTGACCACGCCGAACTGCCGGGAGAAATGCTCCGGCTGCGGCGCATCCTGCTTCGGAAGGGGTGTCTGTTTTGAAGACCGTACGCATTGAATTTTCCAAGACCGGACGGGCAAAATATATTTCCCACCTCGATCTGATGCGGACGATGACCCGCGCGCTTCGCCGTGCCGATATCCCGCTTTGGTACACAGAGGGCTTCAACCGCCACCCGTATATCACGTTTGCCGCGCCGCTGTCGCTCGGCTACGAGGGACTCTGCGAGACGATGGATCTGCGGCTTGAGGAGGATATGCCGGACGGGGAGCTTGCCGCGCGGCTCAATGCCGTCATGCCGGAGGGACTTTCGGTGCTTTCCGCCCACGAGGCGGAGCAAAAGCCGGGCGCGCTGACCTCTGCGCGCTATCGTCTCCGCCTTTCCTGCGGCGAAGCGGAGCTGGCGGCTTTTCTGCAGCAGCCCGCCATGACGGTGGAGAAGCGGACAAAAAAGGGGACCATGAAGCCGGTGGATATCAAGCCGGCGCTTGCATCGCCTGCGCTAACGGCAGACGGGGAGGGGTGCACCCTCGAGGTGACCTTACCCTGCAGCAGTGCGGAGACGGTCAATCCGCAGCTGATCCGTGCGGCGCTGTCTGCCTTTCTCGGGCGTGACGTGCAGATGCAGGTCACGCGCACGGCGCTTTTCGGTCCGGACGGCATACCGTTTCGCTGAGCTGTCCTGTGGAAACTTGACAATATTTTGAAAATGGTGTATACTCATATAATCCGTTTTTTGCAGGGAGGCTGTCATGAAACGATTTTTTTCTGACGTCAAACGGTATTGGGGCTACACGCGCTATTCCGCCAATTCGGCGCTGAAGGCGGAAGTCGCCTCCTCATACCTCAACTGGCTGTGGTGGATCCTCGATCCGCTGCTGTACATGCTTGTCTACATGTTCATCGCCGTGATCGTGTTTAAATCTTCGGGAAAGGCTTTTCCGATCTATGTGTTCTGCGGTCTGACGGTCTGGGATTTCTTCAACCGCAACGCGCTCGGCTCCATCAAGCTGGTGCGCGGAAAGGCGGGCATCATCTCAAAGGTCTATTTGCCGAAATATGTTCTGGTGATGTCCCGCATGATGCAAAACGGCGTGAAAATGCTGATCTCTCTGGGGCTGATCGTGGTATTGATGCCGTTTTTCCATCTGCCGTATACCTGGCAGATGCTGCATGCTATTCCTGTGTTTCTTGTGCTGTTTTTCCTCACCTTCGGCATCAGCACAATCCTGATGCATTTCGGTGTGTTTGTGGATGACCTCTATAATATCATGCAGGCGCTTTTCCGCCTGGTGTTTTATATGTCGGGCATTTTCTATTCCATCAAGAACACAGTGCCGGAGCCGTATAACCGTATTCTTCTGAAGGGTAATCCTATCGCCTTCTGCATGGAGTCTCTGCGGCAGATCCTGATCGATCAGACTGCGCCGCAGTATAAATACATCTTCATATGGACGGCGATCGGTATTGTACTGAGCGCCTTCAGTGTTTGGCTCGTTTATCGGTATGAAAACAGCTATGTAAAGGTGATCTGAGTATGAGTGAAAACGTGATCGACGTCAAGGATCTGGTCATAACCTATAAGACGGTTCAGCGCGCGTCGCTTCTTCATTTTCTTCAGCCGGGAAGGAAAAAGAAAAAGGAGGAGCTGTTTACGGCGGTAAAGGGCGTCAGCTTTTCGATCGAAGAAGGACAGATCGTCGGCATTGTCGGGAAAAACGGCAGCGGAAAATCCACTATGCTGCGCTCCATTGCCGGTGTGTTTTCTCCGAATTCCGGCTCCATTGATATCCACGGCCGCTCGATCTCCCTGCTGTCCATCGGCGTCGGCTTTGAGCGCACGCTGTCGGGACGGGAAAACATCTATCTTTCCGGATTGCTGCTCGGATTTTCCAAGGAGCAGATCCGCGAGCGGGAAGAATCCATCATCACTTTCTCCGAGCTGGGGGATTTTATTGATAAGCCCGTGTCCACCTATTCAAGCGGCATGTATTCCAAGCTGGCGTTTTCCATTACCGCCATTTTGGAGACGGATATCATGCTGATCGATGAGGTGCTCAGCGTCGGCGATGTCAAATTCAAGCGGAAGAGCTATGAAAAAATGAAAGAGCTGATCCAGGACGACCGGCGTACCGTGCTGATCGTGTCCCACAGTTCTGAAACCATCCGCAATCTGTGCAGCAAGGTACTGTGGCTCCACGACGGCGAACTGAAGCGGTTTGGCGAAACGGAAGAGGTTTTGGCGGAATACGAAGCATTTATGAACGGCTGAAAAGGGGGAACCGGCAATGGATTCACCTCAGCAGAAAATGGCGGAGCTGCAGTGTAAAGCGGTAATCCCGCAGCTTACACGGCGCAACATGATGGCGGAATATGTGCCGACGGCCGAAGCGGCGCTTGCGCGTGTGCAGGAACTGCTGATTCCCGGTGAAACGGTGGCGACGGGCGGCTCTGCCACATTGGATCAGTGCGGCGTTACGGCGCTTTTGCGCAGCGGCGCCTATCGGTATTTAGACCGCGCCGGGGCGGATAC
>CAKUMQ010000065.1 GCA_934667845.1 uncultured Eubacteriales bacterium
CCGTCGTCAGCAAGCTGTGCCTGAAAGCGGCGGGCGAGATCACCGAGCCTGACAAGGCCAAGCCTGCCGACAAGCCCGCTTCCTGATTTTTTCGCATAAAATTTTCCGCACAAACGCCGCGGGCGGCCGTTCCCAAAAGGGAGCGACCGCCCGCGCTTTTTTGTATACGTCTTATTCGCCCAGCTTTGTCCCGCAATGTTTGCAGTACAGCGCATCGTCGGGGTTGGCGGCGCCGCAGCTCTGGCAGCGGCTGACCTTGTTGTACTCGTCGATCTGCCGGCGGGTCGCCTCGACCTTTTCCGTCAGCTCACCGATGCGTGTCGCACAGTCCTCCACCAGCGGCGCGATATCCTCGCCGGAGCGGTGTGCATCGTAGACCAGACGACCCAGCCCCTCAAATGCCGTCGCCAGTTCCTTTTCCGTCTGAGCGACATCCATTTTCAGGCGCACCTGATCGACAAGCTCGCCGGTCTTTTTTCCGGCAGATTCCGCCATCGTCTTTGCCTTGACCAATACTTCTTCAAATGTTGCCATCACAGAATCCCTCCTTATCGGATCGTATCTACAGTATACCGCATTTTACGGAGAGATGCATGAATAAACTGTGAAATCATTCTTCCGCCGGTGCATTTCCGCGGCGGTCGGTCGGCGTCTCGCCGCCGAACACATAGCGGGTATAAAATTCCCGCACCTGCTCCTTCCGCGCAAGCATTTCCTCCAGATGGTCATTATACTCATACGGAAATTTGAAATTGAACACCCGCTCCAGGTAATCGGTGTGCGGTAGCTTCAGCTTTGTCACCGCGCCCGCCCCGCAGCCGAGGATCGTGTGGGTCTCATCCATGATATAGACGTTATACAGCCCCTCAAAGCCGGGCTTTGCCCAGCCGACATTCTCCTGATTGCCGACCGTGCGGCTCTGGCGATAGAGGTAGTAGGAGTGATACCCTGCCTGCGGCAGTCGCTCGACGGAAAGCGCCACCATCTGCACAGCATCGTCCCGCACACGGTAATCCGCGCGGTGCTGCACCACCAGATTAGACGCCCGCTTCATCGACAGCGTATGCACCGTCACGCTTTCGGGAGCAAGCGTCAATATGCCGTCCAGCGTCGCAGAAAAGCCCGCCGCGTCGTCGCCGGGCAGTCCGGCAATCAGATCGGTGTTGATATTCTGATGCCCGCAACGGCGCGCCAGGGCAAACGCGTCATAAAACTGTGCCGCCGTATGCCGCCGCCCGATGGCGCGCAGCACGTCGTCGCGCAGCGTCTGCGGATTGATGCTGATCCTGCCGACTCCCGCCGCCTTGAGCATCCGCAGCTTTTCCTCCGTCACCGTGTCGGGACGCCCCGCCTCAACGGTATATTCCCGCAGGGCGGACAGGTCAAAGCTCGCCTTGACCGCGCGGATCAGCCGTTCAAGCTGCTGTGCCGACAGCGCCGTAGGCGTGCCGCCGCCGAAATAGACGGTCTCGAGCCGCAGCCCCAGCTCGCGCGCGAGCTGCCCCGTATAGGCGATCTCGCGTTCGAGCGCCTCCACATAGGGCGGGATCAGCTTGGCTGCCCGCTCGATCGTGCGGGAGACAAATGAGCAGTAGTCACAGCGGGTCGGGCAAAAGGGGATGGAGATATACAGGCTGAAGGAATTATCACGCGACAGTGAAAGCAGCTTGTCCTCCGCCTGCAGCGTGCGGCGGCAGAGCGCGAGCTTGTTCTCGCTTACCAAAAGCCGCCGGCGCATATAGTCCGCCGCGGCGTCCTCGCTGCCGTATTCCCGCCGCAGCCGCCGCAGCAGCTTCACAGGGCGCACGCCCGTCACCATGCCCCACGTCTGCGTCACGCCGAACAGCGCGGACAACAGGCGGTAGAGCAGCGTCGCGAGTGCAAGCTCGCACTCGTCCCCGTATTTCGGGGTGTCGAGCGGCACCTCCGCCGTCAGCTCGCGGTCGAAATCATCGAGCGACAGCCGCACCGACAGGTGCGCCGTATCGCCGCACACCTCCCGCACCGTCACGGCGCAGAGTCCCTCACCGTCCGGCTGCTCCGTGACCGTCACCGGCTCCTGCGGGAGAAACAGGCGGCAGATGTTTTCCAGTTCAAAGCGGTAGCTGTGACCGCACATACACAATTTCATCGCAATGTCATCCTATAAACGGGTTGTGGGCGGCTTCCTCGCCGACCGTCGTCATTTCCCCGTGGCCGGGGTACACCGCCGTGTCGGGCGGCAGCTGCATCAGCCGCGCAAGCGATTCACGCAGCGCCGCCGGGTCGCCGCCGGGAAAATCCGTCCGCCCGGCAGAACCGGCAAACAGGGTATCGCCCGAAAACAGGCGGGCGTTTTTTTCGTCATAATAGGCGCAGTTGCCCACTGTGTGTCCCGGCGTGTGCAGCACGCGCAGCAAAAGCGCGCCCACCGAGACCATGTCACCGCCGTGCAGCAGCCGGCCGGCATACAGCGGGCCGCGGACGTCACAGCCAAACCACGCCGACAGATTTTTTACGGGATCGGAGAGCGCGGGCGCATCCGCCTCGTGCAGCATCAGCACCGCACCCGTCTGCCGCAGCACCTCCGCCGCCGCGCGCATATGGTCAAAATGCGCGTGGGTCAGCAGCACCGCCCGCACGGCAAGCCCGCGGGCCTTGGCACAGGCCAGGATCTGTTCCGCCTCGTCCGCCGGGTCGATCACAAGCGCTTCCTTGTTGTCATCCCACAAAAGGTAGCAGTCGGTGTCAAGCGCACCGAGCGAGAGCATCTGCATATTCACGGGCGCTTCCTCCATTCCGCGGTGTCCAGCATCAGCGTTACGGGACCGTCGTTGACCAGCTCCACCTGCATATCCGCGCCGAATACGCCGGTCTGCACGTCTTTGACCCCCTCTGCCCGCAGGCAGCGAACAAAGCTGTCAAACAGCGGCAGCGCCTGCTCGGGGCGGGCGGCGCGCAGAAAATCCGGCCGCCGCCCGTGGGACGTATCGGCGCACAGGGTAAACTGTGACACCGCAAGCACACTGCCGCCGGTGTCCAGCACCGAGCGGTTCAGCTTACCCGCCTCGTCCTCGCACATGCGAAATGACGCCGTTTTGCGCGCCAGCAGCGCGGCATCCTCCTCGGTGTCGCCGACCTCCACACCGACAAGCAGCAGTATGCCCTTGCCGATGGCGGCGACACGCTCGCCGTCCACGGTCACGCTCGCCCGATTCACTCTCTGATAAACCGCCCGCATGCTCTCACCTCACGAATAACTGCCGCGGCTGATGGTGTAGATGCCGTCAATTTTGGACAGCCGCTCGATCACGCTCTGCAGATGATCCAAACCGGACACCCCGAGCGTCAGGTGGATCGCGGTATTGCCGTCCTTCGGTTCCCGCACATTCACCGCGTAGATCATCACCCGCATAGACGCCAGCTGGCTGGTCAGATCCGCCAGAAGCGCCATGCGGTCATGCGCCTCGACGATAATATTGGCTTTGAACACCTGCTGCGCGTCCGTTTCCCAGCTCACGCGCACCCAGCGCCCCGGTTCGGCGGCATCCTGAATATCCGCCGGCACATTGATGCAGTCCCGCTTGTGGATGGACACGCCGAAGCCGCGGGTGATAAAGCCGATGATCGGGTCGCCCGGCACGGGGTTGCAGCAGCGGGCAAATTTGACCAGGCAGTTGTCCATGCCCTCGATGATCACGCCGCCGCTGCTGCGGTGCTTTGTCGGTGCGGAGACCATGCGCTCGGGCGTCACCGGCTCGTCGTCCTTGTTCAGGCGGGCGCAGTCGTCCTTCACGCGCGGCATCAGGCGCGAGAGCAGCACGCCGCCGTAGCCGATCGCGGCATAGAAATCGTCCACGGTGGAAAAATGCTGCTTGCGGCACTGGATCGCCAGAAGCTCCTGCATCTTATCCTCCGGCAGGTGGATCAGATTGCGGCTCAGCTCCCGTTCAAAAGCGGCGCGCCCCTGCTCGATATTCTCCTCGCGGCGCTCATTTTTAAACCATGTGCGGATCTTGCTGCGCGCCTCGCCGGTCTTGACGATGTTCAGCCAGTCGCGGCTCGGTCCGTGCCCCTGCACCGAGGTGGTCAGCACCTCAACGATCTCGCCGGTCTTGACGCGATAATCCAGCGGCACGATCCTGCCGTCCACCTTTGCGCCGACCATGCGGTTACCGACGGCGGAATGGATGGCGTAGGCGAAGTCGATCACGGTGCTGCCGCTCGGCAGTGTGATGACATCGCCCTTCGGCGTCAGAGCAAACACCTCATCCGAGGACAGGTCCGTTTTGATCGTGCGAACAATATCCTCCGCGTCCTCGACATCTTTCTGATTCTCGATAAACTGGCGCACCCAGGCGAGCCGCTCCTCCAGCCGATCCTTCTTCTGGAGTCCCAGCTTGTATTTCCAGTGCGCCGCGATGCCATATTCGGCAGTGTAATGCATCTCCCAGGTGCGGATCTGCACCTCAAAGGGGATCTTCTCCTTGCCGATCACGGTCGTGTGCAGCGACTGGTACATATTCGCCTTCGGGGTGGAGATATAATCCTTGAAGCGGTTCGGGATCGGGCGGAACATCTCGTGGACGATGCCGAGCACGTTATAGCAGTCGTTCACCGTATCCACAATGACCCGCACCGCGTAAATATCATAGATCTCGTCGAACGCGTGTCCCTGTACATACATTTTGCGGTATATGCCCGCGATGCTCTTGATCCGCCCGGACAAAAACGGCTTGAACCCGTATTCGCCGAGCTTTTCCCGCAGACGGTTCTGAATATCCTCCAGAAACGCCTTGCGCTCGCCCTCGCGCAGCGCCAGCGCCTCCTCGATCTCCTTATACGCCACCGGGTCGAGGATACGCAGCGACAGATCCTCAAGCTCCTCCTTGACGGCGCGGATACCGAGTCTGTGCGCAAGCGGCGCATAGATATCCATGGTCTCCTTCGCCTTGTCGCGGCGCTTCTGCGGCTCCCATCCCTCGCTCGTGCGCATGTTGTGCAGGCGGTCGGCGAGCTTGATGATGATGACGCGGATATCCTTCGCCATGGCGAGCAGCATTTTGCGGACATTTTCCGCCTGCTCCTCCTCGCGGGAGGTAAACGGCAGCTTATTGAGCTTAGTCACGCCGTCCACCAGACCGGCGACCTCGGCGCCGAACGCCTTGCGGATATCCGCCAGCTCCATCGGCGTATCCTCCACCACATCATGGAGCAGCGCCGCCACGATGGAGTCGGTGTCCATGCCCATTTCCACCAGGATCAGCGCGACGCTGAGCGGGTGGCAGACATATTCCTCGCCCGAGGCGCGGCGCTGTCCGTCATGGGCGCGGCACGCCGTCTCCACGGCGCGGTCGATCGCCAACAGGTCATATGGCTTATCACTTTTGATGACCGCCTCTTTGAGCGAGGAGATCAGGTCTTCTTTCTGGATCATTCCGATTCGTCTCCGTTATTCAGATAGCGCATAAGCGGGGTCTTGGTCAGGTCGGCTTTTGTGTCCGTCGGCATGATGTCGATATGCAGCCGGTCGCCGAGATCCTCCCGGCGGATCAGCCCCGCCTCGCCGAGCACCTCGAGAGCCGTCAGCATAACGGTATAGCTGCCTGCGCGCCCGCCGAGCGCGTGGAAAAGCTGATCCGGCGTTCCTTTAAACGGCGCCGCACTCCTGATCAGGCGATACACAGCCGCCGTCTGCTCCCTTGTCGGCGCCGTATATGCCCGCGGGTCTCCCTCGCGGCGATACAGCCGCTCAAACGCCCGCTCGTCCTCGATCATCTTCTCCTGATCAAGGTCGGAAAAGCGGATATCCTTCACATAGATCGAGGGGGACACCACGCCGTGATATTCATTTTTATCCAGCGTCACCGCCAGATCCACTGTCGAGCCGCAGGGGATGATCAGCTCCTCCACCGTGCAGTTGAACAGCATGGCGGACAGGCGGCAGCCGTCCCGCGAAACGGACAGGCGCAGATGCCGTCCGTTGCCCACCGGCGTAATATTGTCGAGTTTCATGGAAAACAGCCCGAACAGCGGCACGGGATTCCCCGCGCCGAACGGCTCCATCGCCGACAGCACCTGCAATTTTTCAAGGTCGATCTGCGACGGACGCAGCTTGCAGTCGAGCGTCAGCTCCCGCAGCGGCATCTGCGGAAAATGCGTCGCCGCATAGCGGTTGATCCGCGCGGAAAAGGCGTCGATATCCTCCGCCCGCAGCGTCACGCCCGCCGCCAGTTCATGGCCGCCGAAGCCGAGCAGCTCATCGCTGCAGGCGGACAGCGCCTCAAACAGCGAAAAGCCCGGCAGACTGCGCCCCGACCCCTTGGCGATGCCCTCCTCCGTGACCGACAGCACCAGGCAGGGCTTGCCGTAATGCTCCAGCAGGCGCGCCGCAATAATGCCGATCACGCCGGGGTGCCAGCCCTTTCCCGCCAGCACCAGCACGCGGTCATGCTGCTTTTCCGGATGCACCCACAGCTGCTTTTGCGCCTCGGCGAGGATCTCCGTCTCGGTCTGCTGCCGCCGGACGTTAAATGCCTGCAGCTCGTCCGCCAGAGCGGCGGCTTCCTCCGCGTCTTCCGCCAGCATCAGCTGCGCCGCCTTGTCCGGGCAGCCCATCCGACCGGCGGCATTGATCCGCGGCGCAACAGTAAACACCGCCCCCGTCGCGGTCAGCTGCCGCTGTGCCGCACCGGCGACCTGCAGCAGCGCCTGCACGCCCGGACGCGGCGCGTCGGCAATGCGCCGCAGTCCCTGCCGCACCAACCGGCGGTTCTCCCCCTTCAGCGGCATCACGTCCGCCAGCGTGCCGAGGGCGATCAGGTCGCCGTAGCGCTCCAGCACCGCCGCCGGATCGCCGTCCAGCGCACACACCAGCTTATACGCCACGCCGACACCGGCGTAATCTTTAAACGCCGACGGGCAGTCCCGCCGATGAGGATCCACCACTGCCACCGCATCGGGCAGTGTCTCCTGCGGCTGGTGGTGGTCGGTGATCACCAGATCCAACCCCAGCGCTTTCGCGTGCGCCGCCTCCTCAATGGCGGAGATCCCGTTGTCCACCGTGACCACCAGGGTCACGCCGGCGGCTGCCAGCTCGTCCAGCTTGGCGATGTTTAAGCCGTAGCCCTCCTCCCGGCGGGGTATGTAATATTGCACACGGGCATTTTGCTCCCGCAGGTACAGATACAGCAGCACGGTCGACGTGATGCCGTCGGCGTCATAGTCGCCGAAAATGCACATTGACTCGCCCTCGTCCACCGCGCGCTGGATCCGCTCCGCTGCGGCATCCATATCGGCGAACAGAAACGGGTCTTCCTCTTCGTCGTCCCACAAAAAGCGCTGTACATCCTCTGCCGTGCGGATCCCGCGCGAATGACGCAGCCGGGCGATAAACGGAAGAAGTCCGCATTCCTCCGCCAGAAGCGATGCGCCTTCCTTATCCGGTTTGGGCACGATCCAACGCCGAAAGCCCATCCCTTTCACTCCCTTCGCCTGTTTTCGGTCAGATCCGAGCAATTTATACTCTTTTTAGTATACCATTTTTTGCGGTAATATTCAACCTTTTCTTTTTCGACGGAAAACGACTGCCGCCCGCAGGGCAAAAGCGCCGGAGCGCTGCCCGCAGGCGGCGTTCCGGCGCTTTCCTTAGACCGGGCAGATTCCGTCCGCCCGGCTTTGTTATACCAGATCCGTATACCCCATTAAAAAGGCATCCACCTCTTTTGCGGCGGCGCGTCCCTCGCCGATCGCCCAGACGACCAGCGACTGTCCGCGGTGCATATCGCCCGCCGTGAACACCTTCGGCACATTGGTGGCATAGCCGCCGTCGGCGGTCGCCACGGTGCTGCGCTTTGTACATTCCACACCGAACGCATGGGGCAGCTCGGGGCGCGGTCCCAAAAATCCGGCGGCGATCAGCAGCAGCTGACAGGGGCGCTCGGTCTCGGAGCCGGGCACCTCGCGCATCACGCGGCGGCCGGTCGTTTCGTCCGTTTCAAAGACAAGCGACACCGTGACCACCCCGCAGAGCCTGCCCTGCTCGTCCATGCGCAGCTCTTTCACCGTCGTGCTGTACACGCGCGGGTCGGCGCCGAACCGCGCGATCGCCTCCTGCTGACCGTAATCGGTCTTTTTCACCCGCGGCCACTGCGGCCAGGGGTTGTTCTCCGCCCGCGTTTCGGGCAGCGGCGGCATCATCTCAAGCTGAACGACCGAGCGGCAGCCGTGCCGCAGCACCGTACCGACACAGTCATTTCCGGTATCGCCGCCGCCGACGATGATCACATCCTTGTCCTTGGCGGAGATGTAGCCGTCCTTCAACCCGTTGTCGAGCAGCGCCCGTGTCGTCGAGGTCAAAAAATCCACCGCAAAGTATACGCCCTCCGCCTCCCTGCCGGGAACGGCAAGATCGCGGGGATTGCCCGCGCCACCGCAGAGTACGACGGCGTCATAGCGGTCGAGCAGCTCCTTTGCCGCTATGTCAGCGCCCACCTCGACACCGGTCACAAACCGCACGCCCTCCTGCTCCATCAGCTTCACGCGGCGTTCGACCACCGCTTTTTCGAGTTTCATCTGCGGGATGCCGTACATCAGCAGACCACCGATGCGATCCGCCTTTTCATATACCGTCACCTCATGCCCGCGGCGGTTTAAGCGGTCGGCGGCGGCAAGCCCCGCGGGACCGGAGCCGACCACAGCGACCTGCTTGCCGGAGCGCACCTTCGGCGGCTGCGGCTGCATCAGTCCGTTTCGGTAGCCGTATTCGATGATCGCCAGCTCGTTTTCCCGCACCGTCACCGGCGAGCCGTACAGTCCGTTCGTACACGCCGCCTCGCAGAGCGCCGGGCAGACGCGGCCGGTAAACTCCGGAAAGCTGGCGGTCTTTGTCAGCCGGGAAAGCGCCTGCTCCCAGTTGCCGTTGCTGATCTCGTCGTTCCACTCGGGGATCAGATTGTGCAGCGGACAGCCCGACACCATGCCGTTTAAGCAGACCGCCGACTGGCAGAACGGCACGCCGCAGTTCATGCACCGTGCGCCCTGCTCCCGCCGTTTTTCCGGCGACAGTTCATGGTGAAACTCGCCAAAACCGGCAGTGCGCGCCGCGGGATCCTCCGCCTCGTTTTCACAGCGGTCAAATTCCAAAAATCCGGTGGGTTTTCCCATTGTCAGACGCCTCCTCTCCGTTTTGTACGGCGTAAAACGCCTCCAACTCCGCCTCGCGGCGGGTCATGCCCTTTTCCTCAAACCGGCTGATCATGCCGAGCATCCGGCTGTAATCGTTCGGAACGATCTTTTTAAACAGCGGCAGCACCGCGTCAAAATCCGCCAGTATCCGTTTGCCCTTCTCCGACCCGGTCGCCTCCACATGGCGCTCGATCAGGCTGCGCAGCTCCTCGATGTCGTGCTTTTCGCAGACATCGGTCATGGACACCAGCCCCTTGTTCAGCCGGAGGTAAAAATCGTGGGTCTCGTCCAGCACATAGGCGATACCGCCGCTCATGCCGGCGGCAAAATTCTTGCCCGTCGGTCCCAGAATGACCGCACGCCCGCCGGTCATATACTCGCAGCCGTGGTCGCCCACGCCCTCACAGACGGCGGCGGCGCCGGAATTGCGGACGCAGAAGCGCTCGCCTGCCTGACCGGCGATATACGCCTCGCCCGACGTCGCGCCGTAGAGCGCCACGTTGCCGATCAGGATGTTGTCCTCCGCGCGGAAGCGGCTCTCCCGCGGCGGGAACACGACCAGCTTGCCGCCCGACAGCCCCTTGCCGAAATAGTCGTTGCTGTCCCCCTCGAGCCGCATGGTCAGTCCGGCGGGAATAAACGCGCCGAACGACTGTCCGCCGCCGCCGCGGCAGTTGAGCGTGAACGTATCCGCGGGCAGGCTGTTTTGAAACCGGCGGGTAATACGAGAGCCGAACAGCGTGCCGAGCGTGCGGTCGGTACTGCTGACCTCCAGATCCAGGGACTTCGGCTTGCCGGTCTTCAGCGCCTGCTTAAAGGCGGGGAGGATCACCCGCTCGTCCAGTGTATTTTCCAGATGGAAGTCGAACACGTTTTTGGGATCAAAATGCGGCGGCTCGCTTGTCTCTTCCGCCCGGTACAGAATGCCGGACAGATCCGCCATGGCAGCACGGCGTGTCACGGTATGCTCACGAACTTTAAGCAGATCCGAACGCCCCACCAGCTCCGACACGCTGTGCATGCCGAGCTGTGCCAGAATCTCCCGCAGCTCCTCGGCGATAAACTGCATAAAATTCATCACATATTCCGGCTTGCCGCAGAAGCGCTGCCGCAGAAGCGGGTTTTGGGTGGCGACGCCGCAGGGGCAGGTATCCTGATGGCAGACGCGCATCATCACACAGCCCATCGCAATCAGCGGGGCAGTGGCAAAGCCGAATTCCTCCGCACCGAGCATGGCGGCAATCGCCACGTCGCGCCCGGTCATCAGCTTGCCGTCCGTCTCCAATATGACGCGGGAGCGCAGCCCGTTTTCCATCAGCGTCTGGTGCGCTTCGGCAAGCCCCAGCTCCCAGGGCAGCCCGGCGTTGTGGATAGAGCTGGCGGGGGCGGCGCCGGTGCCGCCGTCATAGCCGGAGATCAGCACGACCTGCGCGCCTGCCTTCGCCACGCCCGCCGCCACGGTGCCGACGCCCGCTTCGGACACGAGCTTCACCGAAATGCGCGCATTGTCGTTGGCGTTTTTCAGGTCAAAGATGAGCTGCGCTAAATCCTCAATGGAATAGATGTCGTGGTGCGGCGGCGGCGAGATCAGCGATACGCCGGGCGTGGAATAGCGCGTTTCGGCGATCCACGGATAGACCTTTTTCCCGGGCAGATGTCCGCCCTCGCCGGGCTTTGCGCCCTGCGCCATCTTGATCTGGATCTCCTGTGCGGAATTCAGATAGGCGCTCGTCACACCGAAGCGTCCCGACGCCACCTGCTTGATGGCGCTGTTTTTCTCCGTGCCGAGCCGCTCGGGGCGCTCGCCGCCCTCGCCCGAATTGGATTTGCCGCCGAGCCGGTTCATCGCGATCGCCATACACTCGTGTGCCTCCTGCGAGATGGAGCCGTAGGACATGGCGCCGGTCTTGAACCGCCGCACGATCTCACTGACCGGCTCGACCTCCTCGAGCGGGATCGGGTCTTCCGCCTGTCTGAACTCCATCAGTCCGCGCAGGGTGTGCGGCTTGCGCTCATCGTCCACCATCGCGCTGTATTCCTTAAACCGCGCATACGAGCCGTTGTGGGTGGCTTCGCGCAGGGCGACGATGACCGCCGGGTTATACATATGATCCTCGCGGTCGTCGCCCGAGCGCAGCTTGTGCTCACCGATGCTGTCCGGCGTGGTATCCACGCCGAGACCGAGCGGGTCAAACGCATGGGAATGGCGGTATTCCACCCCCTCGTCGATCTCCTCCAGCCCGATCCCGCCGACACGGCTGACCGTGTTGGTGAAATAGCGGTCGATCACCTCTTTGCGGATACCGATCGCCTCAAAAAGCTGGGAGGACTGATAGGACTGCAGGGTGGACACGCCCATTTTCGACGCGATCTTCACAATGCCGTGCAGAATCGCCGAGCCGTAGTCCTTCACGGCGGTGTGGTAGTCCTTATTGAGCCGTCCGGTCGCGATCAGCTCGGTGATGCATTCCTCCGCGAGATAGGGGTTGACCGCCCGCGCGCCGTAGCCGAGCAATGTCGCAAAATGGTGCACATCCCGCGGCTCGGCGCTCTCGAGGATCACCGAGACCGCCGTGCGCTTTTTGGTGCGGATCAGGTGCTGCTCCAGCGCCGACACCGCCAGCAGCGACGGGATCGCCACATGGTTTTCGTCCACGCCGCGGTCGGACAGGATCAGGATGTTGGCACCCTGCTTATAGGCGCGGTCGCAGGTGACAAACAGGTGCTCGACCGCACGCGCCAGCGGCGTATTTTTGTAGTACAGCAGCGACACCGTCTCCACATGGAAGCCCGGGCGGCGAATCGCGCGGATCTTCATCAGCTGTGCCGAGGTCAGGATCGGGTTTTCCAGCTCCAAAACGCAGCAGCTGCGGGCGTTTTCCTCCAGAAGGTTGCCGTCTGAGCCGACATAGACGCAGGTATCGGTCACGACCTCCTCGCGGATCGCATCGAGAGGCGGGTTTGTCACCTGCGCAAACAGCTGCTTAAAATAGTTGAACAGCGGCTGGTGCTTTTCCGACAGCATGGCGAGCGGAATATCCGTCCCCATCGCCGCTGTGGCTTCCGCGCCGTTTTGCGCCATCGGCAGGATGGCGTTGCGGATATCCTCGTAGGTGTAGCCGAACGCCTTATACAGGCGGTCGCGCTGCGCCTGATCGTAATGCAAAACGCGCTGGTTCGGCATCGGCAGATCCGACAGCCGCACCAGATTCTGATCCAGCCACTCGCCGTAGGGGCGGCGGGTCGCATAGGTCTGCTTGCACTCCTCATCCGACACGATGCGGTGCGCCACTGTATCGACCAGCAGCATCCGCCCCGGCTCTAAGCGGCTCTTCTGCACGATGCGGGCGGGGTCGATCGGCAGCACGCCGACCTCGGAGGAGAGGATCAGCGTGCCGTCATCCGTCACATAGTAGCGCGAGGGCCGCAGACCGTTGCGGTCAAGCACCGCGCCGACGGTATCGCCGTCGGAAAACAAAATGGCGGCGGGGCCGTCCCACGGCTCCATCATCGTGGAATAATAGTGATAGAAATCCCGCTTTTCGCGCGAGATCGTCTTGCTCTGCCGCCACGGCTCGGGAATCGTCACCATCACGGCGAGCGGCAGCTCCATGCCGTTCATCACGAGGAATTCCAGCGTGTTATCCAGCATGGCGGAATCCGATCCCGCCGTATTGATGACCGGCAGGATCTTATCCATATCCTCCTGCATGACCGGGCTGACCATCGTCTCCTCGCGGGCGAGCATACGGTCGGCGTTGCCGCGTATCGTATTGATCTCGCCGTTGTGGAGGATCAGGCGGTTCGGATGTGCCCGCTCCCAGCTCGGCGTCGTATTGGTCGAAAAGCGCGAATGTACCATGGCGATGGCGCTTTCGTAGTCCTCATCCATCAGATCGGCATAGAACAGGCGGAGCTGCCCGACCAGAAACATTCCCTTATAGACGACCGTGCGCGAGGACATCGACGCCACATAGGTATTGTCGTTGCTCTGCTCAAACACGCGGCGGATCACATACAGCTTGCGGTCAAAATCCAGCCCGCGGCGCACCTCGCGCGGGCGCTCGAGAAAGCACTGCATGATATACGGCATACAGTCCCGCGCCCGCTTGCCGAGGATCGCCTCGTTCACCGGCACCTCGCGCCAGCCTAAAAACCGCACGCCCTCCTTGGCGGCAATGATCTCCAGCATCTTTTTCGCCTGATTGCGGCTGAGGGTATCCT
>CAKUMQ010000066.1 GCA_934667845.1 uncultured Eubacteriales bacterium
CGTGATCAGCGCCAATGCAGAGCTGTTGTCCCGCGAAATCGGGGAAAACCGCTGGCTTGCGAACATACAGTATGAAAACGAGCGCATGGGCAGCCTTGTCCGGCAGCTGCTCGACCTCGCCAAAATGGAAAATGTCACCCCGCAGACCGAACGGCTCGATTTCAGCCGTTTGGTAAGCGGCGAGCTTCTTCCGTTTGAGTGCGTGGCATTTGAACACGGTCTTAACCTGACAGCCGATATTGCCGACGGGATTTTTGTGAGCGGTGATCCTTCCCGGCTCAAACAGCTGGTATCCATCCTGATCGACAACGCCATCCGCCACAGCGAAAACGGCAGAGAGGTGACCGTCACCCTGAAAGCCGAGCACGGCTGTGCAAAGCTCTCGGTCGTCAACGAGGGCAGCGAGATCCCGGCTGATCAGCAAAAGCAGATCTTCGAGCGGTTTTACCGCGTGGATACGGCAAGAAGCGACGACGGCCATTTCGGACTCGGTCTTGCCATCGCCAAAGCAATCACCGAATCCCACAAGGGCAGCATCGGGCTTTCCTGCCGCGACGGCAAGATCGAATTTACCGCACAGCTTCCGCTTGAAAAATAATGAGGGGATCAGCCTTTCGGTTTTTACACGAAAGGCTGATTTTTTATCTTTCTTTCAATCATACTTCAATATAGCGGCCGTACAATACAGTCAACAGGTCGGGGATGACGCAAAAGAACGCCGATTCCCCGACGCAGACGAAGAAAAGGAGTTGTACCGTATGAAAAAGTTTTTATCTCTGTTCTGTACAGCGGTTTTGTGCTGTTCTTTAGCTGCCTGCGGAAAGAATTCCGGTAATTCGGCATATGCAGGCTCTGCCGTAACCGGAAAGGTCACCGCCGTAGAGGATTCCACCGTGACGCTTCAGCTCGGTGAGCTGACGGAAAATGAAGACGGCAGCCGCCCGGGCACCCCGCCCGAAAAGCCGGACGGCGACAACAGCGGCAGCGGTCAGACCCCGCCTGAAAAGCCTGACGGCGACAGCAACGGCAGCGGTCAGACCCCGCCTGAAAAGCCCGACGGTGACGGCAGCGGTCAGACTCCGCCCGAAAAACCCGACGGCAACAGCAACGGCAGCGGTCAGACCCCGCCTGAAAAGCCTGACGGCGACAGCAACGGCAGCGGTCAGACCCCGCCTGAAAAGCCCGACGGTGACGGCAGCGGTCAGACTCCGCCCGAAAAACCCGACGGCGATAGCAGCGGCAATGCGCCGTCCGGCGGTCCCGGTTCCTCAAAAACCTTTACAGCGGGCGATGAAACGATCCGCGTCGACCTCTCCTCTGCTTCCGTAGTAAAAAATTCCGAAGCGGCAGAGGTCAGCGACATCCGCGAGGGGGATATTTTGCAGATCACCTTTGACGACGGCGGAAAAGCCCAAACGGCAAGCATTGTCTTGCTTGCGGGCGGCGCCCCCGGCAACGGCGGCTTCGGCGGGTCGGATACCGTGACGCAGGGCGACAGTGCCAACACGATCAGCGCAGACGGAACCTACAGCGGCACGAGCTACGTCTCCACGGGAGACGATGAAAACGCTTTACGCATTGACGGCGCCGCGGCAACGCTCGACGGCATTACCGTCGATAAAAGCGCCGGGGCGACCTCCAACACTGAAAACGGCGATTTTTACGGGGTGAATGCCGCGCTGCTGGCCACAAACGGCGCGACCGTGACGATCAAAAACGCCAAGATAACCTCTTCTGCCCAAAACGGCAACGGCGTATTCAGCTACGGCAGCGGCACAACGGTCAATATCGCCGATTCGGTCATCACGACCGCGGCGGACAATTCCGGCGGCATCCAGACCACCGGCGGCGGCACGACCAACGCCAGTAATCTGACCGTCAACACCTCCGGCAACTCCGCCGCGGCGATCCGCTCCGACAGAGGCGGCGGTACGGTAAAGGTGAGCGGCGGCAGCTACACCTCCAACGGGTATAACTCCCCCGCCGTTTACTCCACGGCGGCGATCAGCATCGCCGACGCCCTGCTGACCGCCAACAACTCCGAGGCGCTTGTGATCGAGGGCAAAAACTCCATCACGCTCGAAAACTGCACAGTCACCGGCAACATGAGCGATACCAAAGGCACAAGCTCTGACGAAAACGTCCACAATGTGATGATCTATCAGTCCATGAGCGGCGACGCCGATGTCGGCACCTCCTCGTTCTCCATGACCGGCGGCAGTCTGACGGCAAAAAACGGCGATATGTTCTATGTCACCAACACCCACTGCCTGCTTGATCTTTCCGGGGTCAAACTCGCCAACGAGGATACAGACGCCTGTCTGCTGCGCGTTGTGGGCAACTCCGCCAGCCGCGGCTGGGGCACGGCAGGTCAAAACGGCGCGCAGGTCGAATTTACGGCAGATGCGCAGACGCTTTCCGGCAGCATCGTGGTGGATACGATCTCCACGCTGTCCATGACGCTCAAAAACGGCAGCACCTTCACCGGCACCGTCAATATCATCAACAACGCGCAAAACGGCACGGCGGTCAGCAATAATGCGGTCGTTACCGTGGAAAGCGGATGCACATGGAGCCTGACGGGAAACTGCACGCTGACCAGTCTGACGAATAACGGCACGATCAATTTTAACGGTTATACGATCACCCTTGCCGACGGCACTGTTTTGAAGTGATCAAAAAAAGCGGGAAAAGTCTGTATTTCCGGGCAAAAGCCACCGGTCTGACCGGTGGCTTTTGCTGTTTTCAAAACCGTTCGACCGTTCTGCTCGCTTGAATAAATATTCATTTTAATGAATTTTATACTTGACATTCATTCGGTTAAGGTGTATGATTATGCAGGAAAATAAATTATTTCAGCAGATCCCGCCGCACCCCGCAGCGGGAAAGGACGCCGAAAAAGAAGCGGCGGGAGGTTTTTGTGCCATGAAAAAAGTGTTTATTGACGGCAGCGCCGGCACGACCGGGCTGCGTATTGCCGAGCGTCTGGCGGGGCGGGACGATCTGTCGCTGATCACCCTGCAGGAGGAGCAGCGAAAGGACAGCGGCTCCCGTGCGCGCGCGCTGAATGATGCCGATATCGCCGTGCTTTGCCTGCCCGACGCGGCGGCGCGCGAGGCGGTCTCCTGGATAGAAAATCCGGATACAGTGGTGCTTGACACCTCGACGGCGCACCGCACCGCGCCCGGATGGGTCTACGGCTTTCCCGAGCTGTCCGCCACCCACGCGCATTTCATCCGCACGGCGAAGCGCATCGCCGTGCCGGGGTGTCACGCCAGCGGCTTTATTGCGCTGACCGCGCCGCTGACTGCCGCTGGCATCCTCCCCCCAAAAACGCTGCTCTCCTGCTTTTCTCTGACCGGATACAGCGGCGGCGGCAAAAAGATGATCGCGGAATATGAGACGCAGCCGCTTCCCGAAGCGCTGCACGCCCCGCAGCAATATGCGCTGGGGCAGTCGCACAAGCATTTGCCCGAAATGGCGGCACAGAGCGGTCTGCCCGCTCCCGCGTTCTGTCCCGTGGTCGGGAATTTCTACAGCGGCATGCAGGTCACGGTACCGCTGTTTGCAGCGCAGTGCGTGCCGGGAACCACCCCGGAGACGATCGCCGGGATCTACCGCAAAGTCTATACAGGACCCGTTGTCAGCTTTGCCGAGACACCGGGCGAAAATGGCTTTCTCTCCGCCGTGTCCCTTGCGGGAAAGGATTCCATGCGGGTCAGCGTGACCGGAAACGAAGAGCGCATGCTGCTTCTGGCGGTGTATGACAATCTCGGCAAGGGGGCGTCCGGTGCTGCGGTCGAATGCTTGAATATGGTATTGGGTACAGAGCCGACAAAAGGGCTTTGCCTGTAAGGAGGAACCTATGAAAATGATCGAAGGCGGCGTCTGCGCCGCAAAAGGATTTTTTGCCGCGGGCGTACACTGCGGCATCCGCAAAAACAAGACAAAAAAGGATCTCGCTCTGATCTGCAGCGAGAAAAAAGCCGCGGCGGCGGCGGTCTACACCACCAATCTCGTGAAAGGCGCCCCGCTTATCGTCACGAAAAAGCACCTTGCCGACGGATATGCCCAGGCGGTGATCTGCAACAGCGGAAACGCCAATACCTGCAATGCCAACGGCGTGGAAATCGCAGAAGAAATGTGCGTTCTTCTGGCAAAGGAGCTGAATATTTCCGCCGACGATGTCGTGGTCGCCTCGACCGGCGTCATCGGTCAGCCGCTGGACATTGCCCCGATCGCGGCGGGGATCCCGCCGCTTGCCGCGGCGCTCGGCAAGGATTCGGCATCTGCGGCGCAGGGAATCATGACGACCGACACCAGGCTCAAAGAGGTCGCCGTGGAGTTTTCGCTCGGCGGCGTGACCTGTCACCTCGGCGGCATCGCCAAAGGCTCCGGGATGATCCATCCGAACATGGCAACCATGCTGGTGTTTTTGACGACAGACTGCGCCATCAGTGCAGAAATGCTGCAAAAGGCGCTTTCCGGTGACGTGGCGGAGACGTTCAACATGGTCAGCATAGACGGCGACACATCGACCAACGATATGGTCACCCTGCTGGCAAACGGCATGGCGGGCAACGCGGAGATCACCGCCGCCGGAAACGATTTCGACACCTTTATGCAGGCGCTCAACACCGTGACCGTTCACCTCTGCCGCTGCATCGCCGGGGACGGCGAGGGCGCGACAAAGCTGCTCGAATGTCAGGTGAGCGGCGCCGCGGATAAAGAGACCGCCAAAACCGTTGCCAAGAGCGTCATCTGCTCCTCTCTGGTCAAAGCCGCCATGTTCGGTTCGGACGCCAATTGGGGAAGAATCCTGTGCGCTATCGGCTACAGCGGCGCCGATGTAGACGTCACAAAGATCGACGTCTCTTTCCGCTCGTCTAAAGGCACCGTGGCGGTCTGCCAAAACGGCGCGGGCATTCCTTTCTCCGAGGAGGAAGCCAAAAAGATCCTGCTGGAAAATGAGATCGAGATTCTGGTCTGCCTGAATTCCGGCACCGCCGCCTCTACCGCATGGGGCTGCGACCTGACCTATGACTATGTAAAAATCAACGGCGACTACAGAACGTAACACGGGGGAACAACATGGATATCACCAATGCAAAGCGGGCGGCTGTGCTGGTACATGCTCTGCCGTACATTCAGGAATACACCGGCAAGGTCGTCGTTATCAAATACGGCGGAAACGCCATGATCAATGAAGAGCTGAAAGACTCGGTCATGCGGGATATCGTCCTGCTCTCCCTGATCGGCGTCAAGGTGGTGCTGGTACACGGCGGCGGACCCGAGATCACCGAAATGCTGAAAAAGATCGGAAAAGAAAGCGTATTTTCAAACGGTCTGCGCGTCACCGACAAGGAGACCGCGGACATCGTGCAGATGGTGCTTGCGGGAAAGATCAACAAAAGCCTCGTGGCACTGATCGGGAACAAGGGCGGACGCGCCATCGGTCTGTCCGGCATGGACGGGCACATGATCGAGGCAAAGGTCAAGGATCCGCGTCTCGGCTTTGTGGGTGAGATCACAAAGGTCAACGTCGCCCCCATTCGCGACGTGATCGACAAGGGCTACATTCCCGTCGTCTCCACGGTCGGGTGTGACAGCGAGGGAAATGTGTATAACATCAACGCCGACACCGCCGCGGCAAAGATTGCCGGCGAGCTTAAAGCGGAAAGCCTGATCTCCATGACGGATATCGCAGGCATCCTGAAGGACAAGGACGACCCCGCCACGCTGATCCCCGTCATCCGCGTGGCGGACGCGCCCGAGCTGATGGCAAACGGTATCATCGGGGGCGGCATGATCCCCAAGGTGGAGTGCTGCATCAACGCGATCCGCTGGGGCGTCAGCCGTGTCTTTATCATCGACGGACGGATCCCGCACGCGATCCTGATCGAAATGCTGACCAACGAAGGCATCGGCACCATGTTTACGGAGGACGACCCGCCCGCCTGTCAGGAGGAATAACATGATACAGCCAAACATCCGCGATCTGGACCGGCAGTATATCGCCGACACCTACGCGCGCTTTCCCGTAGTGCTCACGCACGGGAAAGGCTCTCTGGTATACGATGAAAACGGAAAGGAATATATCGACCTCTCCACCGGCATTGCGGTCAACACCTTCGGCTTTGCCGATGAGGCATGGCAGGCTGCGGTCACCGCCCAGCTCGGCACGCTGCCGCACACCTCAAACCTGTATTATTCCGCGCCGTGCGCCGAGCTTGCGGCGATGCTCTGCGAAAAGACCGGCATGAAAAAGGTCTTTTTTGCCAATTCCGGCGCCGAAGCCAACGAGTGCGCCATCAAGACGGCGCGCAAATATGCGGAGGAGAAAAAGGGAAAAGACCATTACCATATCCTCACACTGCAAAACAGCTTTCACGGGCGGACGATCACCACGCTGGCGGCGACCGGTCAGGAGGTCTTTCATCGCGACTTCACGCCGCTGACCGACGGCTTCCACTACGCGGCGGCGGGTGACATTGACGGTGTGCGCGCCATACTCGACACCTACCCCACCGCCGCCGTGATGATCGAGGTCGTGCAGGGAGAGGGCGGCGTTGTCCCGCTTGACAAAGCCTTTGTTCAGGAGCTTTCAGCACTGCTGTCCGCCCGCGACGTGCTGCTGATCTGCGACGAGGTACAGATCGGCAACGGCAGGAGCGGCGAGCTGTACGGCTATATGCATTACGGCATCCAGCCGGATATTTTCACCACCGCCAAGGGACTCGGCGGCGGTCTCCCCATCGGCGCGGCGGTGTTGGGCGAAAAGGTGCAGCATGTGCTGACGCCCGGCACGCACGGCTCCACCTTCGGCGGTAATCCGGTATGCTGCGCCGGTGCGCTCTCCATCCTCTCCCGCCTGAACGACGAGGTGCTTTCCGGTGTGCGGGAGCGCTCTGCCTATATCATCAGCGAGCTGACCGGCGCTCCCGGCGTGCATTCCGTAACGGGACTCGGTCTGATGCTGGGGATCGAGACCGCACGCCCGGCGGCAGAGGTCATCCGGGACTGCCGCGAAAAGGGCGTACTGGTCATCAGCGCCAAGACAAAGGTGCGGCTTCTGCCCGCGCTGAACGTTCCGATGCCGCTGCTTACCCGGGCGGTACACATTCTGAAAGAGGCCTGTGCAGGCGGACAGGAGGAGCTATGAACACCCTGAAGAACAGAGATTTTCTGAAACTGCTGGATTTCACTCCGGCGGAGATCGGCGGACTGCTGGAGCTGGCGGAACAGCTGAAGGCAAAAAAGAAAAACGGCGAGGCACATCGCCTGTGCGAGGGGAAAAACCTCGCCCTGATCTTTGAAAAGACCAGCACCCGCACCCGCTGTGCATTTGAGGTGGCGGCACGGGATCTCGGGATGGGCGTGACCTATCTGGACCCCACCGGCTCCCAGATCGGCAAAAAGGAGAGCATCGCAGACACGGCGCGCGTGCTTTCCGGTATGTTCGACGGCATCGAATACCGCGGATTCGGGCAGAGCATTGTGGAGGAGCTGGCCAAATCCGCCTCTGTCCCCGTGTTCAACGGACTGACCGATGAGTTCCACCCGACGCAGATTTTGGCGGATTTCCTCACAGTAAAGGAGCATTTCGGCAAACTGAACGGCATCCGCTTCACCTATATGGGCGACGCCCGCTTCAACATGGGCAATTCGCTGATGGTCGGCTGCGCCAAAATGGGACTGCATTTTACCGTCGGTGCGCCGAAGGGGTATTTCCCCGATCCCGCGCTGATCGCCGAATGCGAAAAGATCGCTGCCGAAACCGGCGCGACGCTCCGCTTCTGCGAAGATCCCGCTGAGGCGGCACGCGAGGCTCAGGTAATCTATACCGACGTGTGGGTTTCCATGGGCGAACCGGACGCGGTGTGGGAGGAGCGGATCGCGGCACTTTCCCCGTATCAGGTCAACGCGGCATTGATGCAGCACGCCGCGCCGGATGCCGTCTTTATGCACTGCCTGCCCGCCTATCACGATAAAAAAACGGCGATCGGCAGGGAAAAATGCGAAAAATTCGGCAGAGAGGCCATGGAAGTGAGCGACGAGGTGTTTGAGGGCGCGCAGTCGGTTGTGTTCGCAGAGGCGGAGAACCGGATGCACACCATCAAAGCCGTGCTTGCCGCCATGATCGGGGGAGCCGGGGTATGAAACGGTATCTGGTCTTTGCGGACGGGGAAGCGATCGAGGGCACGGCATTCGGCGCCGCTCATACCGCATTGGGCGAGCTTGTGTTCACCACCGGCATGGGCGGATATATCGAGACATTGACCGATCCCAGCTATGCCGGACAGATCATTCTGCAGACCTTTCCCCTGATCGGCAACTACGGGGTCATTCCCGAAGATTTTGAGGGCGAAAGTGCCGCGCGCGGCTATGTGGTGCGCGAATGGTGTACGCACCCCTCCAATTTTCGCTGTGAGATGACACTGGATGCCTACCTGAAACAGGCCGGTATTCCCGGCATCTGCGGGGTGGACACCCGCACCGTCACAAAAAAGATCCGCGAAAGCGGCGTGATGAACGCCATGATCACCGACGATCCGGCTGCGGTCGATCTCGCCGCCATCGCCGCCTACCGCGTCACTGACGCCGTGGCGGCGGTCTCCTGCCGCGCGCCCTATACCGTTTCGCCGGAGTCCCCCGCGCACCGCGTGGTGCTGCTGGATTACGGCTGCAAGAAGAATATCCTCCGCGAGCTGACAAAACGCGGCTGCACCGTGCACGTCCTGCCGCACACCGCGTCAGCGGCAGAGGTCCTCGCCCTGAAGCCGGACGGCGTCATGCTGTCAAACGGTCCCGGGGACCCTGCCGACAACAAGGCGGAAATTGCCGTACTGGCAGAGCTGGCCGGGCAGGTGCCGATCTTCGGCATCTGTCTCGGGCATCAACTTCTGGCGCTGGCGCTCGGCGGAAGAACCGAAAAGCTGAAATACGGGCATCGCGGAGTCAATCAGCCGGTGACCGATCTCGCCACCGGAAGAACCTATATGACCAGTCAGAACCATGGGTACGCCGTCATCTCCGACAGCATCCGGGGGGTCGGCTCCATGCGCTTTTGTCACGCGAACGACGGTACCTGCGAGGGCATGGATTACCCTGCCCACCGCGCCTTTTCGGTGCAGTTTCATCCGGAGGCGCACGCAGGTCCTTTGGATACGGCATTTTTGTTTGACCGATTTATCGGGATGATGGAGGAAAAGTAACATGCCGCTTTGCAAAGATATCAAAAAAGTTCTGGTGATCGGCTCCGGCCCTATCGTCATCGGGCAGGCGGCGGAGTTCGACTATGCCGGCGCGCAGGCGTGCCGCGTACTGAAGGATGCGGGCGTCAATGTGGTGCTGTGCAACTCCAACCCCGCCACCATCATGACCGACAAGGCGCTGGCGGACGAGATCTATCTCGAGCCGCTCAACACGGTCACGCTCAAACGCATCATCCTCAAGGAGAAGCCGGACAGCCTGCTCGCGGGTCTCGGCGGACAAACGGGACTCACCCTTGCCATGCAGCTGGCGGCGGACGGATTTTTAGCGGAAAACGGCGTGCGGCTGCTCGGCACCGATGCCGCGGCGATCGACCGGGCAGAGGATCGGGAGCTGTTCAAGCAGACGATGGAGGAGATCGGTCAGCCCACCGTCCCCTCGGACATTGCCCACACCGTGGAGGCGGCACTTGCGGCGGCGGAAAAGATCGGCTATCCCGTTATCGTGCGCCCGGCGTTTACCCTCGGCGGCGCAGGCGGCGGTGTGGCGGAAAATCCAAAAGAGCTGGCGGCTGTCGCCAAAGCCGGGCTTGACGCCTCCCCCATCACACAAATTCTGGTGGAGCGCTATATTTACGGCTGGAAAGAGATCGAGTTTGAGACCATGCGCGACGCGCGCGGTAATGTGATTGCCGTATGCAGCATGGAAAACGTCGATCCCGTCGGCGTGCACACCGGAGACAGCGTAGTGGTGGCACCGGCGCTGACGCTTGCCGACCGGGAGCTGCAGATGCTGCGCAGCGCCTCGCTGGAGATCATTTCCGCACTCGGCATTGTCGGCGGATGCAACTGCCAGTTCGCCCTGAACCCCGACTCCTTTGAATATGCCGTGATCGAGGTCAACCCGCGCGTCTCGCGCTCCTCGGCGCTCGCCAGCAAGGCGACGGGCTATCCGATTGCCAAGATCACGACAAAGATCGCGCTCGGGTATACGCTGGACGAGATCAAAAACGACATCACGGGAAAGACCTGCGCCTGCTTTGAACCGGCGCTTGACTATGTGGTGGTCAAATTTCCCAAATGGCCGTTCGACAAATTCGCGGGCATCAGCCGCAGGCTCGGTACGCAGATGAAAGCGACCGGCGAGGTCATGGCGATCGGCAGCAGCTTTGAAGCGGCGCTGATGAAAGCCGTCCGCGGGGCGGAAATTTCACTGGATACGCTAAACGCCGCACCTGTCGACGGACGCGATGTCAGGGAACGCCTTGCCGACCGCGACGACCGCCGGCTGTTCACGGTATTTGAAGCGCTGAAAAGCGGCGTTTCGCCTAAGGAGATCCACGAGATCACGCGCATAGACCTCTTCTTTATCTACAAGCTGCAAAATCTGGCGGATACCGAAAAAGCCATGGAAAACGGGCTGACACCGGCGCTCTATGCAAACGCCAAGCGGCTCGGCTACCCGGATTCCGCCATCCGGCGGATCACGGGCGAGCAGTCGCTCCCCGCGCTTTCCGCCTCCTATAAAATGGTGGATACCTGCGGCGCGGAATTCTCCGCCGAAACGCCGTACTTTTACTCCACCTATGACCGCGCCTGCGAGGCGCGGGAGCTGACGCGCTCCGGCAAGCCCTGCGTAATGGTGCTCGGCTCCGGTCCCATCCGGATCGGGCAGGGGATCGAATTTGACTATTCCTCGGTACACTGCGTATGGACGCTCAAAAAGCTCGGCTACGACGTGGTGATCGTCAACAACAACCCCGAAACCGTATCCACCGATTACGACACGGCGGACCGGCTGTATTTTGAGCCGCTTTGCGCCGAGGATGTCATGCATATTATCGAGGTGGAAAAGCCCGTCGGCGTCGTGGTGGCGTTCGGCGGACAGACCGCCATACGCCTGACCGGCTATCTGGACAGCCACGGCATACCGATCCTCGGCACCTCGGCAGAGGGAATCGACATCGCAGAGGACCGGGAGCGGTTTGATGCTCTGTTGGAGACATACGGCATCAAGCGTCCCAAGGGCTGCGGCGCCATGACGGAGGCCGAAGCCGAGGCCGCGGCAGAACGGCTTGGCTATCCGGTGCTTCTGCGCCCGTCGTATGTCATCGGCGGACAGAACATGACCATCGTCCATGACGCAGAGCATCTGCATCGCTATATGCGGCGCATTCTCGCCGGAGGAATCGAAAACCCCGTTCTGGTGGACAAGTACATGATGGGCTCCGAGCTGGAAGTCGATGTGATCTCTGACGGCAAGGACGTGCTGATTCCCGGCGTCATGCAGCATATCGAACGTGCCGGCGTTCACAGCGGCGATTCCATTGCCGTCTATCCTCCCTACAACATCAGCGACATCATGATGCAGCGCATCATTGACTGCTCCGAGAAGCTGGCGCTTTCGCTCGGCACGAAAGGGCTTGTCAATATTCAGTATCTGATCTGGCAAAACGAGCTGTATGTGATCGAGGTCAACCCGCGCGCCTCCCGCACGGTTCCGTATATCAGCAAGGTGACGGGCGTGCCGATGGTGGATCTCGCCACCCGTGTCATGACCGGAACGGCGGTTCGGGAGCTCGGCTTCGGCACGGGGCTTTGTAAGGCCCCGCCCTACTTTGCCGTAAAAGTGCCGATATTCTCTTTTGAAAAGCTGACCGATGCCAACGCCTATCTCGGTCCGGAGATGAAATCCACGGGAGAGGTGCTCGGCATCGGGCGGACGCTGAACGAAGCGCTGTTTAAAGGACTTACCGCCGCGGGATATTCCCCTGCGGCGCCGGTTCCCGGCAAAGAAACGGGCGTTTTGATCAGTGTCGAGGAGCACGACCGCACAGAGGTGCTTGCCCTTGCGGAAAAGCTGGATGCGCTCGGACTGCGGGTATACGCCACGCCGGATACCGCCGCCGCAATAGACACGCTCGGCATCGACGTGACCATCATCCCCTCCGTCGCCGAAGAGGACGGCGCTTTTTCGCTGCTCGACAGCGGACATATCCGCTATATCGTGTATACCGGCGCCGCCTACGATTCCACCGTCGATCTCTATGTCAGGCTGCACCGCCGCGCCATGCAGGCGGGTGTCCCGTGCTTCACCTCGCTCGACACCGCCAATGCGCTGGCGGATATTATCGCAGCGGGCTACCGCTGTGACAATACGGAGCTTGTGGACATCAACCACATGCGTTCTGCGCGTGCGCTGCTGCATTTCGCCAAAATGGAAGCCACGGGAGACGACTATATTTTTGTGGAGAATTTTGATGGTGCGGTCACCTGTCCGGAATCGCTCAGCCTCACCCTGTGCGACCGGCATTACGGGATCGGCGGCTTCGGTCTCGTCCTGCTGGAAAAAAGCGCGATCGCCGACTGCCGCATGCGGGTGTTCAACCGCGACGGCAGCAAGGGACAGGTGGCGGGCAACAGCCTGCGCAGTGTCGGAAAACATCTGCACGACTGGGGAATTGCCGCCGGAGAGACCGTTACCGTGGAGACCGAAAGCGGTGTGCGGCGGCTTTTGCTTCATCTGACCGACGGCGCGGTATCCTCCGTCACGGCGGATATGGGACGTGCTTCGCTTGATCCCGCGGCACTCCCGTGCACATTTCCCGGGAAACGCGCCGTCAACGTGTCGCTTACCGTTTTGGGACAGGAATACCGCGTGACCTGCGTATCGATGGGCAATCCCCACTGTGTGGTCTTTTGCGACCGCATCGACACGCTCCCGCTCACAACGCTCGGTCCCGCGTTTGAAAACGCGCCGGAATTCCCGGCAAGAGTCAACACCGAGTTTGTCCGGGTCGTCAATCCCGTCACGCTGAAAATGCGCGTGTTTGAACGCGGCAACGGCGAGACGTTTGCCTGCGGCAGCGGCGCCTGTGCCGCCGTTGCGGCAGCGGTGGAAAACGGATACTGCGAAAAGGGCGCCGACATCACCGTAAAAGTGCGGGGCGGCGATCTGATCGTCCGGTATACGGACGACGGCGTTACCCTGACGGGCGAC
>CAKUMQ010000067.1 GCA_934667845.1 uncultured Eubacteriales bacterium
TTTCTCCCTGTTTCTCCAATTTTCGAAGAAAACCCATGCTCTCGCTCCTTGAAAGCATGGGTTCTTTGACAGGCTGACGCGCGTTCCGTTAATAAACGGAACGCGCGTGTTGTTTTTTACTCAGATATCCAGCGCAGGCAGCCCGAGCAACCGGCGGATACGGGCGATCGCCCAGCACCACCATGTGCTCTGCTCCCCATTGCCGGGATCATTATACTGCCAGCCCTCCGCATTCGGCGTCAGGTTCTCCGCCAGAAGCGGCGACGTATTGACCGCCTCGATGAAATCGAGCCAATCGAGGATGTGATCATATTCCCCGCGGGACAGGCTGTAGACCATGTCCCATCCCTGGAGCTTGCCGAGAATGGCGGGATTGATGTTTCCATCCTCGTCATCCTCGGTGCACAGATACCACACGCCGTCGGTGTGGGGCGCGCGCCGCCACAGCCGCTTACGCATCAGCGCCACCGTGCGGTCGAGCACCTCCTGCGGCAGCGGCTGCCAGCGGGCGGCGACCGGCGACAGAAGCGGCCACCCCATTCCTAAAAACGGGCGTCCGAAGCCTCCGTCCGGCAGGCGCATCTCCAGATACACCGTTCCCTCCGGCGTTTCGCGGGTCAGATATTTTGCCACACCCTCGCGCAGGAGCGCCATGGTCTCCCGGTAAAACGCGGCATCAGCCGTCTCGCCGCGGCGGTCGCACAGCGCCGCCATTGCCTCGAGCGTTGCGCCGAAAAAGCACTGGGTCAGCAGGTCAAAGCAACTCCACCGCCGCCCCTCGCGGCTGTGCTCAAACGCGCAGTTAAACAGCAGCTTCATGCTCTCCGGCGGGAACATCTGCGGATAGACGTCGATCGGCTGCTGGCCGTTGTAATAAAAATACGGCATGTCGCAGATGATGCGCAGCAGCTGCCGGACGAACGGCATCCATTCCTCTTCAAATTCCGGCGTCAGGCGGCGATCCCGCCCCAGCCGGGCAAATGCGCCCAGCACATGCAGCGTGCCGTCCACCTCG
The DNA here is from genome assembly GCA_934667845.1 of uncultured Eubacteriales bacterium. Classification (GTDB taxonomy): domain Bacteria; phylum Bacillota; class Clostridia; order Oscillospirales; family Acutalibacteraceae; genus HGM12789. Next base: position 1,016 of record CAKUMQ010000067.1, read on the forward strand.
TCGTCCAGGCTGAACTGCTGGCTGCCGTCCTCCCCCACCGGGAAAGCGACGTGCGGGATGCGCAGCACACCGCTGTGCCGCGCGGACGCCAGGGCAAAGCCGACGGCGCGCTGTGCTTTCTCATATTCCTCTGTCTCGGTGAAAAACGCCTCCAGCGCCCCGACCGTGCGGCAGAATTCCGCATGGCCGTAGCCGCCCGCGATGGATTCGGGGAAAAAGCCGTCCGCCCCGAGCCGCTCCTCAACACTGCGGCAGGTGGCGCGATAGATCTCCGCCGTACGCCCCTCAGTGAGGCGGCGGCGCAGCTCCTGTACAGTGTCCATGGTTATCTCCCTCACCGGCAGGCGTCCAGCAGCTTTTCCATGGTGGTCTCCGCCAGACACTGGACATAGTCGGCAGCGCCGTAGTAGATCTTCACCGTGCCGTCCGCCTCCGGCACGACTGCACCGGGAAACACCACGTTCGGCACCTGACCGACCATCTCATACAGCTCCTCCACATACAGAATCGGATCGCGGCTGCGGCCGATCACCTTCCACGGCTTCTCAAGATCGAGCAGCATCACGCCCGCGCCGTAGTTCACGCCGTTGGAATGGGGGAACACGCCGTGATACACCGTCAGCCAGCCCTCTTTCGTCTTGATGGGCGGGGCAGCGGGACCGATCTTCTTGTTCTCCCAATATTCCTGCGGGCGCGCGACCACGCGGCAGTTGCCCCAGTAGGTCAGATCCGGCGAGGAGGCGATCCAGATATCGCCGTTGCTGCTGCTCATCGTGTTCTGCGGGCGGTGCAGCATATAGTATTCGCCGTTGATCTTTTCGGGAAACAGCACCGCATTGCGGTTTAGGGTGTGCAGCGGGAAGCTGACATGGCGCAGCGTGACAAAATCCTCCGTCTCCGCGATCGCGATGCGGCAGCCGTAGTCGCCGCCAACGCAGTAAACGATGTAGTATTTTCCCTCCACCGGGCAGATGCGGGGATCAAACCATGAGCCGATCAGGTGCCCTTTTTTGTGGTTGAGCCACACCACCTCGTCAAATTTCTCCTGCTGATCGGGTGCGCAGGTCAGCTTGGCAGGCGCGGGATCGGGGGTGAAGCGGATGCCGTCCCGGCTGCGGGATACCCATATGCCCTGCGTTTTGTTCGGCTCCTCATAGCGGCTCGCCATCACATAGGTGCCGTCCGGCAGTTTCACTACGCCGGAATTGTACACGGCGCAGCAGGGCACCGGCAAATCGGCGGGCTTTAAGATCGGGTTTTGCGCATAGCGGGTCAGTATCGGTTGTTTCATGGGTTCGGTTCTCCTTTATTCTGATTTTTCTTGCGCTTGTATAGCCACACAGCCGCGCCGCCTGCTGCCGCCAGCAGCACACCCGCGATCGGCAGCAGAATAGCGGCAAGCGGCGCTTTCCGTGCCGGCTCCGGCTGCACACGGCTGCTCTCCTCTTCACTGTCGGCAGCGGAAGCCGTCGGCTGTTCCGCGGTCGTTTCGCCGGAGATATCGGTCGCCTGCGTCACTTGGCTGTCTTCCGTCTTTGTCCCGCTCGCCCCGGCTGACGTCTGCGCCGGTCGGGCGGCAGTGGTCTCCTGTCGGTTGGCGGCGCGCGTTGTTGTCCCGGACGACGAGCTGCGATAAGCCTTCGGCAGCACAACATGCGTCAGAGCCGGATCCTCGGCGGCATTTTTGCCGAGGAAGATCTGCCGGATGGTATCCTCCTGCCCGAAGCCGTTCGGGCAGCCGTCACTCTGGCGGTTGGCGACATAATAGCCTGTGCTTTTCAGCGTATAGCGGCCGCCGAATTTCACCTGCACGTCAATATCGTCCCACTCGGTGTAATCCGCCAGAAAATCGGCGGAAAAGTCCTTGCCCGGCGTATAGTCGACGGTCGGATCGAGCGGCGACGCCGTAATGCAGCGGCGCATCGGGAACAGGATGTAATACTGCCGTCCGTTTTGGCTGCTCAGGCAGTGCGTCTTGGTGTACTCCTCGATATAGAGCAGGAATTGGTTGCGATAGCTCGCGGGCTGTGTGGCAAACCACGAAATATCGTCAAAGCCCCATGTGCCGAATGCCGGACCGTTCGAAACATTCAGCTCGCCCTGCTGCCCGTAGTTGTCAAATTCCAGCAGCGTCGGGCAGGTCTCGCAGGTAAAGCCGAGCGGATGCTTTCCGCCCGCCGCTCGCCCGAGCCATGTGCACCAGTAGCTGCCGTTGGGCTCGCTGATGCGGCATTCATAGGCGCCTGTGCTGTCGTTATGGGCTGTCTCGTTCGGCACAAGCCCGTTGCCCTGGATATCAAAGAGCAGGCGGTCGCCGATCTTGCAGCCGCCGTCCTGCATGGAGAAAAAGCTGTGGAACAGCACGATCCCGCGGCGGGCATGGGTGCGGGCATAGTCCCGGCACAGCCCCATGACGCGGTCGAGCGCCGCCAGCTCCTCGGCATAGCCGCTCTCTCCCACGCGGCGCATCGTCTCCTGCATATGGATGGATTCGTAGCCGCAGTCGATATACCGGCGGATGCACCAGTAGTACCAGCGCTGCGCCTCGGGGCGCGACCAGTCGGGATAGCCCGCCTCACTGCCCCAATGATCCGCGCCGAGCTTTTCGCTGATGATATCCGCAAAGCGGAAATTGCGCTTTTCCGGCTTTTCTCCGAAGGCTTCAAACACCCAGTCGGGGATGGTGATGGAGTCCACATACGCACGCCGGACGATCTCCGCCGCAAACGCCTGCAGAATGATCTCCGGATCGGCGTCGTGGATGGTTTTCGCGTGCGCCTTCGCCAGCGAAAAATGCGTCTCCACCTGCGCGGCGGATGTGCATGTCCAGGCAAACACGGCGGCGCGGCTGACAAATTTTGTGCCCGTGCGGCGCAAAAAGCGGATATTCTCTTCTAAGATCAGGTCATCCTTTTGCTCGGCGCAGATGCCGAGTCCCGACACCGCGCGCGACAGATACCGCCGCAGCACCGCCTCGCTCATGGTGCCGTTAAAGGTAAATTCCGTGGTTTTTGCCGCACACATGCCGCTCACACCTCCACAGCTGACCAAAAGAATCAGCGTCATCAACAGGACCAGAAATTTTTTAGCGGTCATTGTATCTTCTCCTTCCTCATCCGACGATACCGGTGCGCTCAATACTTTCCGTGAAGTATTTCTGCAGCACGGTATACATGGTCAGCAGAGGCAGAATGGACAAAAATGCCGCTGCCTGCATTTCCGGGATCTTCGCCAGCTCATTGCGGTTCTCGTTATCCACCAGGGCGCTGCCGATATTCTGCAGCGTTGTGGACACGGTGGACATATTGTCAAAAAAGATCACGCAGAAATAGCTGTCGTTCCAGTACCACACCAGCGAAAACAGCGTTACGGTCAGCACCGCCGCCCCCGACAGGGGCAGCATGATCTGCCAGAACGTGCGGAAACGGCCGCAGCCGTCGATCGCCGCCGCATCCTGCAGATCCTTCGGCAGACCGCGGAAAAACTGGATGAAAATGAACACAAACAGCCCGGACTTGATACCTGCGCCCAGTATGGCGGGCAGCAGATATGCCCAGTAGGTATTTGACAGCGTCACCGTAAAGGGGCCGCCGGTGAACAGGCGGGCGATCTGCCCCAAGCCGAACAGATCAAACTGCTGGAAATACATCATTGTCGGGATGCTGACCACCTGCGGCGGCACGAGGATCGTCAGAATCAGCAGCCCGAACAGCAGCTTTTTCCCGGGAAACGTAAACCGCGCGAAGCCGTAGCCCGCCAGCATGACCGCGATCAGCTGACATGCCGTTCCCGCCACGGTGATGATCGCCGTATTGCCGAAAATGCGGCCGAGATCCAGCTTTTCAATGACATTGCTGTAGTTTTCCAGTGTAAAATGCTTCGGGATCCACACCACCGTCGGGTCATACAGCTCAGACGGCACGCGCAGCGAAATGCTGAGCATCACAAGGAGGGGGTACAAAAGCACAAGGCAGAGACAAAACAGGAATACCGCCCGCGCGATACCGAACAGCACGATGCCCACCCGGCGGGCACGGCGTCTGAGCTGACGCATCCGCAGAGGGTCGGCTTTAAACGCCTCGATTTGTTGTTTACAGTTCATGCCGGCACCCCCTTACCGTTCCTGATAGAATGTGAAGCGGCTCATCACCGCATACACAAGCAGAATAATGACGAACACCACCAGAAAATAGCTTGTGCCGAGCGCCGCCGCATAGGACAGGTGCAGCTTCTGCGTCTGGCTGACGATCAGCTTGATGATGGTGTTGCCAAACGAGGTGAAGCCGTCGATCACCGTGTAGACCACATTCAGCAGCAAGACCGGGGTGATCATCGGCAGCGTGATCCGCCAAAAGCTCTCCCAGCGGGAGGCGCCCTCCACCTGCGCCGCCTCATAGAGATGGCCGGGCACGCCCTGCAAGGCCGCCAGAAACAGCAGAATTTGAATTCCGGACTGCCAAGACAGGTCAAAAATGCTGTCGATAATGCCGTTAAACATGCTGATCAGCTCGGCAGACAGCCCCATATCCAAAAGCACCTCGCCGAGCGAGCCGGAAGCGAACAGATCCGCCGTGCGGTCGCCGGACATCATCGTTTGCGCCAGTGTGTCGCCGTTGATCACATCCAGCACCGGACCGGTCGCCACGATCACCGGCAGGAAAAACACCGCCCGCACCAATGTGCGCCCGCGAAACTCGGACTTTAGGATCAGCGCCACAAACAGGCTGAAAAAGATGACGTAGATCGACTGGGTAAATATCCCGAGGATGGATTCAAAAAAGCTGCGGACAAAAGCGGTATCCTCAGTAAATACCCGCACAAACGTGTCCGTGCCGAACGACCCGTAAGCCATCACCCCGTCGGGGAAACTGACCTCGTGGAACGCATAGTAAAACACCTGCACAAACGGGCGGACAAAAAACGCCAGCGTACCGATCAGCCACGGCAGCACGAAAAGCAGCCCCGCACGCGCATCCTGCAGCGCGTTTTTGTGCAAACGCCGTTGTTTAGTCATGTGCCTCGCCGCCTTTCTGCACCTGACAGCTTTTAGCCGCCAGCGTCACGCCGTTTGCCGTGACCTCGTGATCGTTTGTGTTGACCAGCAGCACGCCGCCGCCCGCAAAGGTGCTGCGGGATACGCCGTCCGCAAGCTGCTCATAGCCGATGAGCTTGCTGCTGCCGAGCGCCGCATAGGTCTCCCGCATCTGCGCCGTCTGGCGGATCACCGTATCCGTCCAGTCCGCCGCCGCACAGCCGATCCAATCCTCATAGGCGGTATCCTTGAGCGTTTCCGCCGTGCCGTCGGCAGCCAGCGCATAATGCAGCCCGCTCCCCGTCGCCAGCGCCGTCAGAAATGCCGCCTCGGGATCGTCCTCGAGATTGACGGCGCGGCCGCAGTAGGCGACCGAGCCGGACAGCACCAGCGCATAAAACGGAACCGTCTCGTCGAGCATATCAAACCGGCTTCCGCCCGGCAGATCCACGGCAAGATCGGAGCGCGCCGCCGCAAACAGGAACGGGGACACCGTCATCAGTGCATCAGCCGAATCCGCCGCCTGATCCAGCAGCTGCTCCGAGAGCCGCTGCATATCCTCTGTCGACGTCGGCTGCTTTCCGCCGTGGTCGCTGTAAAGAAGCGCGCCGACACCGGAGACCGACAGACCGGGGACATCCAGCGCAGAAAAGCCGCGCAGAAAGCGCTCTGCCGTCCTTTGCAGCCGGCTGCTGCCAAGCAGCCAGAAGGTCGGCAGCGCCTTATCGCGCACAAGCAGATTCCGGCTGTAGAAAAACCGCGTCGCCAGCTCATTGTTGGCATTGCGCGCCGCCGTAAAATACTGCTGAAACGGGAAGGCGGCGCTGCTGTACTGCTGCCAGTTGACGTCCGCATACAGCGCGGCACCGTTTTGCGCCGCCCATTCGCCGAGCGAGCGAAGCCCCTTGCTGCCGCCCAAAAGCGACAGCGGCTTTGCCGAATCCGCGATCTTGCCGTGCACCGCATTCTTTTCCCAGCCGATGCAGCGGAGGGACAGCCCGTCCGCGCCGCCGCTTGTCAGCGTTTCGGCGATGGTCTGCATGGCGGAAAAATCTGTGATCTTGCGATCCCGCCAAGCCGGAAAGCCCAAAAACGTCGTCTTTTTCCGCACAGCGCCGAGCATGTCGATCACGACGGGTGCAGCATCGGCGCTGCCCTGCAGCAGCCCCTGCTCCGAAAGCCAGCTGCGACAGGCAGCCGCCATGCCGGACAGTCCCGCGTCGCTGCCCGACAGAAACGCATAGCGCACGCCGACCGCGTCGACATCCGGCGCACCGTCGGGATAGACGGTAAACGAGCTTTGCCCCTGCCAGCCCTGATCAAGCGAATAGGTGACGGGACGGCGCACATGGACGGTATGCCATACGGTGTTCTGCTCGGAATCAACGCCCGACACCACGGCTTTGACCGTGCTGTGCGCCGCGCCGTCGGTCAGCATGGCGAGCATCGCCGAGCCGTTGCGCACAGCGCCGAATACGGGCATCGCCACGGTCTCGGCATCTGCCGGCCGCTGATCCGCCGGGCTGACCGCATCCCCGCCGTATACATCGCAGGAGTAGCTACCGTAGCCGGTCTTGCCGTTGTTGAAGCGCAAAAGCGCGCCGCTGCCGTCCGGGATCAGCAGATAGCCGGTATCTCCGGTGCCGCCGGAACAGAAATAGGGCATCAGCGTCAGATCAAGCAGACGGAAATGGCCCTCCTCCTTGAGCTTGGTCATATCCGCCCGCAGGCTGAGCGTCTCACCGTCCAGTGTGATCTCCACGGGAAACGACACCGACACCGCGGGGAACGCAAACACAAGCTGCACGCCGTTTTTGACGGTTCTCGCCGTCAGCGCCCCCTCCGATACGCAGTCGGAATAGCTGTTGAGCGTCACGGTCGTGTCATTTTCGCTGTCATACACCGTGATCTCCGCCAGCGACAGCAGCCGCAGGATCTCGATCGAAACGCTGTCGTCCCGCGCGTTCGGCGGGCAGGTATACCACACGGTGCCATCCGTTTTGTTTTTGACCGCCACGGTCCCCATGCCGTCGCCCTCGACCGCCGTATACAGCTCAAGCTGCTCGGAGGAGGCCACCGATACCCAGCCGTTTTCCGCCGGTTCGGCACTCTGTACCGGCTGCGCTTCTTCTTCGGCAGCCGATGCCGGCAGCCACAGCGCCGTCGCCGCAAGCCCTATCGCCAGAAGCCACGCCGCCGACCGCCTTTTCCAGTTTTTCATCGTCTCCCCCTCCTATCTCACACGGTAGAGCAGCTCGTTGACGAGCGAATAGACAAATGCCCAGCCCTTTTGCAGCAGCCCGGAGACGAGCAGCAGCAAAAACAGCACGATCAGCACGCCCAGAAGGGTCAGCAATATCGAGCCGAGGGTCTTTCCGGGGAAATAATCGTGTATGCCCGCAAGCGCACCGAACAGCATCAGCAGGCTCCATCCGGCGCCGATCATAAGGATCCCCTGCATGAACATCGCCTCGTCATCCACCAGAAGGTGACTCATCGCCGTATAGAGAAACAGCGAGACGGTATAGGGGATCAGGCAGTAGGCATTGGTGATAAAGATGTCCTTCATCCGCCCCTTGCCGTCAAGCAGCGTGCAGACGCCCCAGTTGGCGGCGACCCACACCGCAAACAGCGGCACTGTCCGCAAAAACAGCAGTCCCACATTCAAGTCGGCGGCGCTGTAGGGGTTAAACCGGAAGCCGGTCAGGCTCACCTGCATCACCGTCGCCGCAAACCACAACAGCAGGATCAGCGCGCTGATCGCCATGGAGCCGCCCCCGGTGCGCTTGATCTCCTCTGCCGTGTCCTGCGGATGGAACAGCATCCGCAGCGGGTTGATCCTGCCGCCGGACAGCGTTTCCTGCCGGTCGGGGCGGCGCGGGCGGTTGACCCACCACACAAGCAGCGCGATCAGGACAATGACCAGCAGGCACAGCAGCGGAAAATAGCGCTGGGCAATCGCATTGCGGTATTCCTTAAACGCATCTGAGTTGCCCTCGGTGTCGCCGCCCAGTCGGAAGCACTCGGCAGCCTCCTTATACTGTCCGTCCGCCAGCAGTGCCTTGCCCAGACCGACATTCGCGAGCGTATAGTTGTGGTCGCTTTTGAGGATATCGCGCCAAAGCCCGACCGCGTCGCCGTAGCGTCCCTGCGTATACAGTGCCACCGCCTCGTGCACCTGCCTGGCAAATGCGGTCGGGCGCAGCACCGTCAGGTTGTTTTTGGCGGCGTCCAGCACGAGCACCGCCTCCCCGGACGTGTCCACCGCCACAGGCGTGCGGAACGTACCCGCCTGCTGACCGGCGCCGCCGCAGATGAACAGCAGCTCGCCCGCACCGGAATATTCATACAAACGGTCATACTGCACGTCCAGCACGAACACATTGCCCTCAGCCGTCACCGCCGTGTCCGCAAAGCGCGGAACCGTCTTTTTGCCGCCGGCATAGCCCTGCTCGTTTTCCCACACACGGTCAAAGCGCAGCACGCTGCTGCCGGTCGGATTGAGCTTTTTGATCTTATCGCTCACCCCGTCCGACTGGGTCACGGTATAGAGAAAATCGCGGCTGTCAATGTCAAAGGAGGTAAATTCCTCCGGCACATAGCGCGAGATATTGGCGGCCTGGGTATCGGTGAGCAGAGATTTCCAAAAGCGGTCGAGCAGCAGCGCCGCCGTCACCTCGACCTCGTTGCTGCCGAAAAAGCCGTCAAAGTTCCCCTCGGCGTCAAACAGCAATGCGCCCTGATACACACCCGTCACCGAGGCATACAGATTGCCCTCGCTGTCCGCCAGCACCTTGCGCGGCGCAAAATCCACATCCGCGGGCAGCAGGTTAGTTTCGGGCCGCAAAATCTGCTGCCGCACCGTGCCGTCGTCCGCGCAGACCAGCAGCTGTTTGCCGTTCGGATCGGCAATATACAGCGTCCCTTCGCGCACATACAGTCCCGTCGGCTGCTGCAGCTCCACCGCCGTGCCGTCCGCCTTCACAAAGCGGTCGATCACCCGCCGCAGCGTCAGCTCCGGCGTCAGCACCACCACGCGGTTGTTGCCGCTGTCCAGAATATAGACCGCGCCATCCGTCTCGTCCACGCACAGATCCTGCGGCGCGGAAAATGAGCCGAGCGACGGGTCGATCTGCGCCGCCGTCTTTACGGTATCGGCTATGTATCCCGCGCGGGAGGGAACGGCATCGCCGTCGGCGTCATAGGTATAGCTGCCGCTGCTTTTTGCCAAAGCCTGCCCCGCGGCCGCCGCCAGAAGCAACACCGTCAGCAGCGCCGTAAGCCATCGTTTGTGCATCCGTTTCCCTCCTTCTCAGTCCTTGATGCCGGAATACGCCATGGTTTCCAGCACGGAGCTTTGGCTGATGATGAAAATGACCACCGGCGGAATCATCAGAAACAGCGCAACCGCCGCGCCTGCACCCGCACGGGCAATGCCCGAAGCGGCGATCTGCGACAGCACCGCCGGCAAAAGCCGCAGCTCCTCGTTATAGATATAGCTCGTTCCGGTCGTGTTCCAGAAGCTCTGAAACGTGAAGATGATCAGCGTGATCCAGCCCGGACGCACGCTCGGCATCACGATCTTGGCAAATATGCCCCACTCGCCCGCCCCGTCGATGCGCGCCGCCTCCAGCACCGCATCGGGAAAGCTGACCATGAACTGCTGCATCAAAAATACGCCGAACGAACCCGCCAGCGTCGGCAGCAGCAGGGACCAGTAAGTGTTGATCATGCCAAACGATGCCAGAATGATGTAGACGGCGATTGCCGTCACCTCCGAGCGGAACAGGATCGCCCAGACGAGCAGGGACGAAAACGCCTTCCGCCCGGGAAAATGGTGCTTGGCGAGCGGATACGCCGCAAGCGACGCGATCACGATATATGCCGCCGTGCCGATAACCGCCACGAACACGCTGTTGAACAGGTAGCGCGAAAACGGCACCCAGGAGTTGTTGACGATCGACATCATCTGGGTGAAATTGTCCCCCGTCGGATGCTGGACAAAGAAACGGGGCGGATAGATAAACAGCTCGTTAAACGGCTTGAACGCCGTCACCACGGTATACAGAAGCGGAAGCGCCATCACGAATCCGACGAGCAGGATACCAAAAAGCAGCAGCAGCGTTCCCCAGACCGACCGCGAGAGCCGGCGGCGGGGCTTGATCCTGCGCAGCCATGTCATACAGTTTCCTCCTCCCCGTCAGTCGCCGTTGATCCGGCGCAGCAATTTTTGAATGACCATCCACGACAGCAGCATCAGCGCAAACAGGAACACCGCCACCGTGCAGGCATAGCCCATTTCATAGCGGATCGTGCCGAAATCGAGCATGTGCAGAAGCAGGGTGTGGGTCGAATAATCCGTCGAGGGGAAGCCGGTCAGCGCTGAGCACTGATAGCCGACGGCAAACGCCCCCGAGATCGCCATCACCGCGCCGAACAGCAGCTGCGGTCCCATCTGCGGCAGCGTCACATGGCGCAGCTCCTGCCAGCGGTTGCGGATGCCGTCAAGCGCCGCCGCCTCATAATACTGGCGGTCGAGATTCTGCAGACCGGCAACAAACGAGAGAAAGCCCGTGCCCATGCTCAGCCACACGACCACGATGATGCAGACGCCCATCGTATACTGGGTGTCGGTCAGCCACTGGACCGGCTCATGCAGAAAGCCCCACGAGATCAGATAGCTGTTGATCAGTCCGTAGCGGTCACCCGAAAAGATATAGGTCCAGACATAGTAGACGTTGCCCGCGAGCGACGGCGCATAGAAGATCAGGGTCAGCAGCGCCCGCAGCTTCGCCGGGAACTCGTTGATGCACCAGGCGAACACAAAGCTCAGCACATAGCCGAGCGGGCCGGTCATAAACGCGAAGATGATGGTGTTTTTCAGGGCGATTAAAAATTCCTCGTCGTCCAAAAACAGGCGGGAATAGTTGTCGAAGCCGGTGAACACCGGTGCCTGCACCATGTTGAAGTTGGTAAAGCTCAGCACCACGGAGGCGCACACGGGTACCACTGTGAATATCAGAAACAGCAGGGCGAAGGGAAGCAGCATCAGATAACTGGTGCGGTGCGCCCGCACCTGCCGCAGCCAAATGCCGCGCGACTGTGATTTCATGCCGATGCTCCTTCCCGGGCAATGCCCAATTCTCGGTTTTTGCGGGCGATCTCCTTGTTGATCGCGGCGGCATAATGCTCGATGACCTGCCACTGGTTGCCCGTTTTAAAGACCACGCTGCGAAACGCGTTGTTCAGATTGCGGGAGACATAATAGCTGCTCGGAATGGAGGGGATGTCCCAGACGGATTCCCACTGCGTGCGTATCGCCTGATATTCCTCCCTGCTCCACGAGAGCGCGCCGACGGCAGCCGAAACCGCGGAATTATACCGTGCAGCCGGTCCCATGACCGCCTCGAGATCGAGCGAATAGCGCGTCTGCACCGCCTCGGTCGTCCACCAGTCCAAAAAGGCAAAGGCGGATCTCTTGTCCTCGGTGCTCTTCATCAAGATCGCCGCCGTGCCGGTCGCACTCTCCGACCGGTCGAGCGTGCCGTCCTCCCGCTTTGTCCCCGGAATCTGCGTGATCGTCCAGAGTCCGCGGATCTCGGGCGCGGCGACAGCCAGCTGATTGTAGAGCGTGTAGTCCGCGATCAGCAGCGGCATGACACCGCTGCGGAAATAGCTGAACGCATCGTAGGACACCGCCGCGTCATATTCGGAATAAAATCCCGTCCAGCGGCGGAAGGCGTCCAGAACCTCCGGCGTGTCAAACGCCACAGCGGAGAGGTCGTCGGTGTAAAACTGCCCGCCGTTTTGCAGGATCAGCGTCTCAAACAGCGAATAGGTGCCGTTCTGCCCGACGCCGACCTCCATATTCTCCCGCTGGATCACGGTCTGCGCCTTGGTCAGCTCATCCCACGTCTGCGGGATGGACAGGTTAAGCTCCGCAAAGATGTCCGTCCGGATGAACATGACGTTAAACCCCTGCGAGCAGGGCAGCGCCCAGAC
>CAKUMQ010000068.1 GCA_934667845.1 uncultured Eubacteriales bacterium
GCTTAATGCTATGCTGTAAGCGGACAGAAGGAAGCCCCCTGTCTGCAAATTGGACAAAGTGGAAAATATGCCCAGCACAATTGATTATACGCTCTTTTTCAAATTTGTCAATATAAACTGGACAAAACGACTGAATTGTTTTCGGTAAGAAAGGAGGGGAGGGAACAGCAACGGGAAAAACGGACGTGAAACAACCGCACACAGATGCCGACGGCAGATCGCCGTCACGGGGAGGAGGAAGAACTATGTCGATCTTTACGCGCTTTTTGGACGAGTATGCCACACTGCTGATCTATTCTTTGCTGACCGCGGCAGCCGGTGTCGTGGGGCTGTGGCTGAAGCGGCTGTGCATGGGCTACATACGCAGGAGAGCAAAGCGGAGGATCGTCCGATCCGGTATCCATGCAGTGGGGCAGGTGTATGCGTCGCTCGGCGGGGAGGAAAAGCAGGCGGAGCTGCTCGCCGCAGTGACGGAAATGCTGGAGAAAAAGGGACTTTTCCTGGCAGAGGTGGAGATCAAGGTACTGATCGAGGAGGAGCTTTCCCGCCAGAGGGCGGAGGAAGCGGAGAAAAAACGGCAAAAGGCCGTCTGACCTGATAGCGAAAAGCGCCCGTTTCCCTGTGCGGCAGGCAAGCCGCCGGGAAACGGGCGCTTGTAAATAAACAGGGTGGCAGCAGAGGAGCGGGTATCACACGGCGGCATCTGTCAGCGTTTCCTGCTGATACTGGCGCGTATACAGGCGGTAGTAGTAGCCGCGGCGCGAAAGCAGCTCACGGTGCTGCCCCTGCTCGACGATGCGGCCGTTTTTCACCACGAGGATGACGTCAGCCTGCCGGATAGTGGACAGGCGATGGGCGATCACAAAGGAGGTGCGCCCCGCCATCAGGCGGACGATGGCATCCTGGATCTTCTTTTCCGTCTCGGTGTCCACCGAGGAGGTGGCTTCGTCCAATACGAAGATGGCGGGGTCGGTCAGGATCGCGCGGGCGAAGGACAGCAGCTGTTTTTCGCCGGTGGAGAGCAGGTCGCCGCCCTCACCGACATCGCTTTCCAGCCCCTTTTCCATGCGCTCCACGACGCCGTCCGCCGACACGCGGCGGAGCGCCTCCCACAGCTCATCGTCTGTCGCGTCGGGTCTGCCGTAGCGCAGATTGTCCCGCACGCTGCCGGAAAACAGGTGCGGGGTCTGCAGCACATAGCCGATATGGCTGTGCAGCCAGAGTTGGGAGCGCTCGCGCGCATCCCGCCCGTCGATGAGGATCTGTCCCGCCGTCGGCTCAAAAAAGCGGCAGAGCAGATTGACCAGCGTGGATTTGCCCGCGCCGGTCTCGCCGACGATCGCCACATTTGTCCCCTGCGGCACCCGCAGGTTGAAATGCTCCAGCACATAGTCGTCGCCGTCGGGATAGCGGAAAGAGACGTCGCGGAATTCCACCTCGCCGTGCAGCGGCTCCCAGTTTTCCCGCTTCGGGGAAAGCGTGTCGCCGTAGCGGGCGATCACCTCCGGCATGTCCCGCACGTCGGACGGCGTTTCGACCAGACGGGTGAAGCGCTCGACATTGACCTGTACCGTGATGAGGTCGGAGATGGCGCGCACGACCCACTGGATCGGCTCCATCATATTGATGGCGTAGGTCATGAACACCGACAGCGTGCCGAGCACGATCAGCCCCGACATCGTGAGGCTGCCGCCGCGCCAGAGCACGAGCGCCAGCGCCGTCCAGCCGGAAAAGGAGATCATGGAGCCGAACATCGCCCGATAGCGGGCGGCGCGCAGCGAGGTGTGGGTCATGTCGCGGCTCGTCTCCTCAAAATCACGTGCCATGCGCTCCTCGACCACCAGCGATTTGGTGGTTTTTGCGCCGGTGATGCCCTCATTGAACCGCCCGGTGATCTGCGAGTTGATCTCCCGCACCCGCCGGTTGGTGTGTACCAGGCGTTTTTGGAAAAATGCCGCCGCCGCAAAGGTCAGCGGTACCAGAATCAGAACCAGAAGCGAGAGACGGGCGTTGATGACCAGCATCATCACAATGGCGCCGACCAGATAGGTCAGGTTCCAGACCCCGTCCATCAGGCTCCAGGACACCAGCCCGCCGATGCGGGAGGTGTCGCTCATGACGCGGGAGTGGATATAGCCGACGCTGTTCTGATTATAATAGGAAAACGAGAGCGTCTGCAGATGATCAAAGGCGGCGCGCTTCATGTCCCGCCCGACATACATTTCCACCTTGCCCGCCTGAAAGCAGGCGACCGTGTTGGCGACGACCTGCAAAAGCAGGGCGGCGGCATAGGCGAGGATGAAAAACGGCAGCCCGTCAAGAGTCTGCCCGGTAACGTAATGGTCGAGCGCATATTTCTGAAACAGCGGCAGAATGATGTCGACCGTTCCGGCAAGCAGCCCGAGGGTGACCATGCCGGTCATACGTCCGCGATAGGGGCGCAGATAGGGCAGCAGCCGTCCCATGCCGAACCACGGGAGCGAGACGAATTCCTGTTCCTTTTTTGCCTTCATCGGCTCACCTCCTCTTCCTCTTCTTCGGGCAGCTTTTGCTGGATCTCCCAGATCCGGCGGTATATGCCGTTCTTTTTCAGCAGCTCGTCATGCGTGCCCTGTTCAGCCAGCCGCCCCTCCTCCAGCACGAGGATCATATCCGCCTCCATGAGCGTGGAGATGCGGTGGGAGATCAGAAATACGGTCGCGTCGCCGATGCGGCTTTGCAGTCCCTTGCGGATCCTGGCATCCGTTTCGGCATCGACGGCGGAGAGCGAGTCGTCAAAGATCAGGATCGGCGCCTCGCGCACCAGCGTGCGCGCCATGGCGGTGCGCTGCTTCTGCCCGCCGGAGAGCGTGACGCCGCGCTCGCCGACCATGGTATCATAGCCCTCCGTCAGATCGCTGATGGTGTCGTCCATACAGGCGATGGCGGCGGCACGGCGCAGCTCCTCTTCCTCGGGGTGCTCGCGGGTGATGCCGATGTTTTCCCGCAGTGTGCGGGAAAACAGAAACGGCTCCTGCAGGACGATGGCGGCGTTTTTCCGCAGCCATGCCTTTTGTATGCGGGCAATATCCGTGCCGCCGACGGTGATGTGTCCGCCGTCCCTTGAAAGCGGATACAGCCCGGTCAGCAGCAGCATCAGCGTGGATTTGCCCGAGCCGGTCGCGCCGAGAATGCCGACCGTAGAGCCGCCCGGTACGGTGAAAGAGATGTCATGCAGGACCGGGCGGGCGGGATCATAGCCGAACGTGACATGGGAAAAGACAATGTCACCGTCCATCGGCGGGGTCACGGCGTCGGGCGGATCGGTCTCGGGCTGCGTATTCATGATGTAGCGGATACGCTCAAGCGACACGCCCGCCTTGCTCATCTCCGAGATCACGCGCCCGAGCTGACGCACCGGCCAGATCAGCATGGCGTTATAGGACAAAAACGCGATGAACGCACCGGCGGTCAGCGTGCCGCGCACGCAGGCGACAGAGCCGAGGCAGAGGATCACCAGCACCTGGAGTCCCGAGATCAGGTCGCCGGTGCCCCAAAACAGCGCCATGAGCCGCATCAGACCTACCCAGCAGTCGGCGTATTTGCGGTTTTGCCTGTCAAACCGCTCCTGCTCAAACTGCTCCCGCCCGAACGCGCGCACAACGCGCACACCGGTCAGATTTTCCTGCGCGATCGTGGAGAGAATGCCCTCGTTTTCGTCGCATTCGCGGAAATGCCGCCCGATACGCCCGTGGAAAAAGAGAGAGTAGCCCAGTATGATCGGCACGCTGACCGCGGCGACCGACGCCAGTCCCACATGCATGGAGAACATGAAGAACAGCGTCATCACCAGCATAATAACGATGCGCACGACTGAATAGAGCTGATCGGAGATAAAGGTCTTGATCTGCTCGGTGTCGGAGGTGCAGCGCTGGATGATGTCGCCGGTCTGGTTCTGCATGTGCCACGAAAACGGCAGCTTCTGGATATGCGAAAACAGCCGGTCGCGCATATGCTGCATCAGCAGCTCGCCGCCGCGCGCGTTGCAGAGATTTGTGCCGTAGCGGCAGAGCGCCGACGAGAGCGCGACCGCAGCCACGGCGACGGCGACCCACCACAGATGCTGCCGCAGTGCCTGCACGCCGCCCGCAGCGTCCAGCCAGGCGGCGACGGCGGGCGGCAGATCTGCCGCTTCGCTGCCGATAACGCTGTCCACCGTGAACCGCAGGATCTGCGGAATCAGCATTTCCGACAGCGTCAGACCGAGCGCAAGGAGCAGTCCCGCCGTGAACCAGCGGCCGCAGCCCAGCAAAAAGGACAGAATTAAAGTGCCGCCGGTATACGGCGGCGCAGTTTTTTTCATAAATGCATTACCCTCCCGGAATTTTCCCCGTCAACAGTCAAAAAATCAGATCTACCCTGCCATTGTAGCATATCCGGCAGGAAAATGCAACCGATCGCCTCGGCGGCAAATAAAAAATATCACATATCTTTCACGACAAGGTCATAGTTTGTTTATGAATCCGTCACAAATCTCCTGTATACTATAGACAACGATTCGGGGGAGGTGAACCGACATAATGCCCGATCAGCCCTCTGTCCTCGTCTGTGTCGCGAATCCGTCCTCGTGTCGGCGCGTTGCAGAGGTCGGCATGGCCGTTGCCGAAAAAGAACAGCTTCCGATCAAAGTCGTCAGTATATTGCCTCCCGGTCCCATCGGCCCGGAGGAATCCCAGACCATTCAACAGCTGCACAACATCATCCGCCGCTGCGGTGCGGAATTGACTGTGTTTTTCAATGATTCTCCCGCGCTGATGGCAGCGGTATATGCCCGCCAGTGCGACGCCGCGTATCTTGTCTGCGGCATCCCCGGCGGGGACAATTCCCCGAAAGCGACTCCGTTTGTGGAGACGCTGCATGAGCTGCTCCCGACGGTGGCGTTCACGCTGGTGGACGACGATAACCGTGTGGTGGAGCTTCCGGCGGCACAAATGGCTGCCGTTGATTCCTGATTTCTTCTTTTTTCATTTTTCTCCTCTCTTTTCCGAAAACGCCCGACCGTGTCAAAGCGGTCGGGCGTTTTCGGTTGAGAAAAGGAGTGCCGAGCCTTGCCGGCAGGAGGTAACTGCGCAGACGGGAAACGCGGCCTGACCGGCGGTCAGAAACGGAACGGGCAGCGCTGCCGCCACTCGCTTACCTGACGCGGATCCAGCACCGATTCGGGATGGAAGGACAAAAAGAGCTTGTCCGGTGTCAGTCGGTCGAAGCGGTCGTGGGCTTTCATCGCCGCATACACCTTGCTCCGGATCTCGTCTGAATGCTTATCGACCGTCAGAATATCGGCAATATTCCGGCAGAGGATCTCATACCGGCTGTCCGTTATCCCGAACATATCCCGCTTTGTCGTGCCGCAATAGAGGAACAGCAGCCGCTGCACATCGTCGAGGGCATCGCTGTACACGCGCCGGATGGCACAGGCCTCCCATTCGTATACCGTGACAAATGGCTCGTCAATGCCGGCAAGGGATATGCCGGCGCAGGCGGTATAGTCCTTGATCAGCCGGTCAGCCAGTGCGTGGAAGTCCTCTCCGTATGCCCTGCCGGACAGCGGCAGACCGAACAGCCCCGCGCCGGGCAGCGTGCGCAAGGCGCGCACGGTGTCGTCCGCCGCGCGGTCAACATTCAGCAGCAGACGGAGACAAAATTGCGAGGGGTGGTTTTGCGGCGCCGTGACCGTCCCCTCTGCGCATAAAACGTCCGCGCCGCAAAAAGCCGCGACCCGTTCGGCAAACGCTGTCTCAACAGGATCCCTTTCCGGCGTATCTCCGGCGAAAAGCCGGTTCATTCTTTCGTAGATACTTGGCATAGTCCTCTCCTTTGGCTGCCCGAGGCAGCAAGCCGCTTTAGGCGGGTCAGCGCTTTTCAAACGCCCAGAACGCGCCGCCTGCGGGCAGAAGCAGGCAGACGGCGGCAAGCCACGGCCCGGGCGTGATCATGATCAGCCCGCCGCCGCTGCCGGGAATCAGGGAGAGCAGCGCAATGGCGTATAGCACCGCCAGCTTGACGGCGGCGCGCTTTGCCGTGTCGCACAGGGCGGCAAAGCTGACGGCGGCAGCCAGCGCCGTCAGCAGGAGCAGCATCCATACGGTCAGCGCGGGACCGTTCGTATACGGCACCCACGAGATCGTGCCAAGCCGCCACAGCACGGCGGCATTTTGCAGCACGAGATAGCCGCCCGCGGCGAGGAGCTTCGGAAAAAGCCGCTCGCGCAGGTGGTCGGTCTGCCCGTAAAACAGCAGGCGGGAGAAAAACAGAAGCACCGCCGTATACAGCAGATACGCCACGCCGGGCGCCGTGGTGCCGGACAGGATCACGCCTGCGGCGGCTGCGGCGGTCAGCGCCGCCTGTATGCCGCACAGCACGGCATATTGCCGCCCGAAGCCGGAAAAGCCGCCGCGGCAGCCGAACCCCTGCACCGCGGCGAGCAGCAGAAAGCCCGCATAGGGGAACAGCGTGTACACGCCGTCTTGCCGCAGGGCGCAAAACAGCAGCAGCGCCGCAGGCGGCAGCAAAAGCGGCACAAGCCGCAGACAGAGCCGTTTGCCGTTCATCGGGTGTTCCTCCTTGCTGTCAGGTCACTTTTCCGCGGTCGGGTACTCAATATCCGCCTGCGCGATGAGCGACGAGAGATGGGCATCCCATGCGCCGTCGGGGTCGTCGCCCTGATAGTTGGTGAGAAATGCTTCCTTGACCTTGCCGCGGAGCATCAGGGTGCGATAAGCGTTTGCCGATTCGTCGATGTATTGCTCCTCGGTCAGATGCCGCGCTTCGCGGTAATCGACCAGCGACTGATAGTAGCCGCGCGCGTCCTTGTTGGCTTCATCCTCCCGCGATGCCGCGTCTTTCAGCACCTGATACTGCTGCGCGGCGATCTTGCGCGCCTCCTCCTGCGGAACGGTCAGTTTCAGTCGCTCCGCCTCCTGTTCGATGACGGCGTTGCGGATCAGCTTTTCCAGCACCTCCGCCTGTGTCGGGCGCTTGTTCTGCCATTCCTCGGGAAGGGAGGTGCCGCCGCCGTTCACATCGACATAGGCAGTCAGCACATCATACATCGTCAGCTCGGCATCGACATTCTTCTGCAAAATGGGCTTGCCGTTGACCTTGGCGGCCACGGCGGCAGTCCCCTGTGCTCCGTCCCCGGACGAAAAATAGCTTTCCACAAAGCGCCGCATCGGCGTATCGGCGACCAGAGCCGTTGCGGTGCCTCCCGCCACCAGGGCAGCGGCGATGACGGCAATCAGAATC
The DNA here is from genome assembly GCA_934667845.1 of uncultured Eubacteriales bacterium. Taxonomy (GTDB): domain Bacteria; phylum Bacillota; class Clostridia; order Oscillospirales; family Acutalibacteraceae; genus HGM12789. The sequence continues at coordinate 7,285 of CAKUMQ010000068.1, forward strand.
GTGCGTTTTTTCATGGGAAAAGCCCTCCTCAAAAAGTAAATTCATTTGGGCGATTCCGGTTCGCGGTGCAGGGACTGTACAAGACGGTCGGTTTGATCAATGAGGGTGAACACATCTCCCAGCTCATGAAATATGTGAGCGACGCATTCTTTAGCGCGCTGAATAAAGGTTTCTGCTTGTTCTGTCGTCCAAGGCGAAGGGTCTGGAGGATATGCCCAATTCAGCGATGTTTGATATTCTGCACATAAAGCCTTTATCGTGCATTTTGTGCTGTTTGATAGAGGAAGATCGTCCACATCTATGAGCGATCCGTAGTTTTCTCGATCAGTCGGCTCGTCATTCCAAAAGCATGAGTCGTGTGCGCCGTAATCAAATAGGATTCGTATGCGCATTTTTTGCCTCCTATTGATTAGAAGAAAACGATTTTATCAATTTTATTGGATATATGATAAGCGTTTACAATATATCCGTTGCTACCGATTACAATATTCATATAGTTCTTTCCGTCGAATGTATATACTAAACCATTTGAGCCCGCCCCACCGTTGTAAGTGCCTATAGGATTTTTGAGGTAACAAATTGATAAATCAGAGAAGATAGATCATTTTTTGATGTTACACCGATGAAAGTGGCGTTCATATGGATTCCCTTCTGTTTTATTTTTCCTTCTGTGCGCACTCACACGCCGCAGTCGGGTCAAAGTCACCCGTTACCGCCCGAACACCCCATCGGGTTCACCCCCGACCGGCTCTTGCTGCCGGTCGGGGGTGATGGTCTATTTTTGTGTGCGGTCGGTTTCTGCGGCCGTGGTCGGATGCTCGGCAGTGTAGCTCTCGATGGTGGCGTTGATCCACTGATACAGGGAAGAATTATCGGGTAGACGGAGATAGACTTCTAAAGGATGATTATGAAATTCGTCAAATTCTCGTCCCATGTCCAGATACAGCCAGCGACCACCGATCCCCTGCGGATCCCAGGTTGAGGATGCCCCGGTATCCCAGACAATGGTATCCGATTCATTGAAAAACACACGCAGACACCATGCGGTATCGGAGGTGTCAGAAACCCGCCCGTCTTCATCTACGAATTGGCTGACCTCTTCGTTAAATGTGTGACGTGTAATGATGGCGCCTTTGGTCTCATGGCGGTCAGCCAAGGCGCGAAACTCCTCGACGGCTTCCTTTGGCGCCGCGTCACCATAAAGTTCATGAGGGTCGATACGCTCAAAGGTGTTTCGCCAAGGGGCTTCTTTTCCGGAATCGGCGGGATACAAATGAATTTCGCGAATCGTCCAATCGTCTAAAACGGATATCGTGTTGTCAGGACTTTGCAGGATCCATTGCAGATCGGCGCCGAACGGGAATCCTACTCTTGCTTTTGCCGCAACAAAATTCTGCGTATTTTCCCCTTCAAGTTTCCGAAAAACGAATATTCTGTTCTCTCCGACTTGATCTAAAAAGCCTTTCCCGCAGATTTTTGAGGCTTTCAGATACGTTAAATGAGGATCGGAGAGGGTATATTTCGCATATTCGTCGGTTTTGGGGATCGTCCATCCGTCACAGCCGGAAAAGCAAAGTGAGATCAGTACAAAAAGAATCAGAAAAAAACTTTTCTTCATAGGAAGACGCCTCCGATCAGCTGCAGTTGATTGGTGATTGGCCGGAGATCAGACGAACAACGTCATTGACTACAATTGACTGTGTAGCCAAGTTGACATGGCTTTGATCGTACGAATATGTTTTTGCACTGTATTTTCCGCCCAGTGATGCGCTGAACGTTTCAACAGTTCCGTCGCCGTTTTTTGTAGTTGCTTTCGCCGACCATTGATTATATAATGTGACATTATACAGAAGTTTGTGTACGGTATCCTTGTTGGTGCTGATAACATAGCGTGTGTCTACTGTGGAGGTGATGTGATTTCCGTTAGTGAATAATGTGCGGTGAAAGGCTTCGGCGTTGTTGGCCAAGGTTTGGTTGAAATGAGGCAGATAGCTGTTAAACCGTGCTCTGGTCAGTGCATAGGTAGTTACTTCAAGGGGACTGTTTCCGACAATTTCCGTGGTCAAATAGGGATGTCCCCCGAAATTACTGTCAAAATATTTTTCCGTCGGGAACAGTTCGTATAAGCTTTGAAAATTACCCATAAAAGCGTCGATCAGGTCGGATACGGTGGCTACCGCCGAGAGTAGTGGCTCGGCAACGTCTTTCAGGCTGACATTGTCAGGAATCATGGAGGCAATATCCTCTGTTCCCCAAAGGAGCGGAGCAGCAACGGAACCGAGAAGCGGTGCACCGAGCAAAATATTCCGTTTGATCAATTTCCTTTGTGCCTCTCCCCGTGCCAAATAGGCGGAAGCGACCAGTCCGCCCATACTGTGTCCGATCAAAGTGACCGAGGTGTAGCCGGTGTTGTTGATAAACAATTCAAGGCTTGATGCCGAGATGGCGTTGGATAAACGCCAATCATAGGCGAAAAAGCGTACATCATATTGCGAACCGAAATTTCGTTGAAGTGCGGTGATCAGCGCTTTATATGTATCTGCCGTTCCATAGTTATTCTGCCGTACAACTACATGATCTTCTGATGTGCCGTCCGGGTTGCAATGAAGATTGCATACGCGCCTCATTACATCGAGAAGGCTGAGTGTGCCGTTTTCCAGGTCGGATGCTAAATCGCCGGACCACAACGCAGTTCCTTTACTGTATGCCGTATTGTTTGCTCTGGCTTCCAGTTCGCTTCCCATAATACCCGGCACAACAATGACAGCCTCTTTTTCGGCACGGGTGAATATCCACCTTTGACAGTCCGCATCGACATATTGCACCTGACCGATTTCGGAGTTGTTATCTGTCTTTCCGTATAATACGGTTGCGGAGTGGGCGTAATATCCGGCTTTGCCGGTGATCCGATAGCCGCCGCCGACAGCGTTCGGGATGATCTTCCATTTTGCATAATCATCCTCGGATGAATTGGCGGGCATGGATTTTATTTCAAGAAGACTTCCGGTTTCATCCGGGGCATTTTTTATTTTCAGACGTTTATTTTGATATCTGACCGGAACGATGGTATAAAACCCGTCACTGTGGTAGGTGACTTTCCATTTTTGATTATTGCCGCCATGACTGCGCCATAAAACGACCTTTCCTGCACTGGTTGCATCCATCAATTTTTGGCTGTCCATATTTTTTATTGTGTAGATGCCGTCGGCAATAGTACGGGTGGGGTTGACTTCCTCGATCATCCAAAGCTGTTTGTCCGGAATGGGGGTATTGCCCAGACTGCCGTGAAGAAAACCGAACTCGTCATAATGCGGCATAGGAAAAATATATACATTACCGGCGTCGGCATGACCTTTTCCGCCCGGCGTGCCGTTTCCTGCGTTGGCGGTCAGTGCCAGACCGGCTGCGTCGTTTACAGTAATGTAATACCGTCCGCCACCGTAATAGGTGATCTTCCAAAGCGGAACATCCGCCCCCGAAACGGTGTGAAGCTGTACGTTATCGTACATTTGCGGGCCGTCGTCGGTACATGCTGCATCGATAACACGTCCGTTACCGTTCTGGCTGACCATGGAGCCGATGTAGTAGGCTTCCTCCGAAGCATTGTAACGCAAACGCCAGGTCTCTTCGGGTGTACCGTCGTTAGTGAATACATTGATATTTGCGCCGTTGGCATCGTTGGCACGCGACAGGTTCAGATATTTACCTGAAGCCACGTTTTTAAACCGTACAACTGTGTTATTGGCAAAGCCGTTGATTTCGGCAGCGGAAAGCGAGAGCGGGGGAAGCGCGGAGAAAAGGAGGAGAAAAAGCAAAACGGTTGCCAGAGAAAAAGACATACCACGCTTGAAAGTGGCGTTCATAGGGATTCTCTCCTGTTTTATTTTTCCTTCTGTGCGCACTCACACGCCGCGGTCGGGTCAAAATCACCCGTTACCGCCCGAACACCCCATCGGGTTCACCCCCTTTTCTCTTTCCCGCCTTTACTGTATCATATTTCCAGCTGCAAGTCAACAAAAAAGAGGCAATTTGCCATATTCACTATTTGCAGTGGATGATATATGGCATTATCACCGAAATATCGGTCAAAAAATCCCCCGACCGGCGGGAAAAGCCGGTCGGGGGAATAAGTGCAGGGGGAAGATCAGATGACGCGGACGCGGATCACGCCCTCCTCGGCGGCGATCGCCGCCACAGTCTCGGGGGAGGGGGTGCCGTCGGTGTCGATCACGGTGTAGGCGTACTCCTTGCGGGAGCGGTTGACCATGCTGTCGATGTTGATGCCCTGCGCAGAAATGGCGGCAGAGATCGCGGTCAGCATGGCGGGGATGTTTTTATGCAGCACACAGATGCGCACGGCGGCGGTGCGCGGCGCGTCCAGATCCGGATAGTTGACCGAATGGCGGATCACGCCGTTTTCGAGATACGCTTTCAGCTCATCGGCAGCCATCACGGCGCAGTTGTCCTCGCTCTCGGGCGTGGAAGCGCCGAGGTGCGGGATGGCGATGACGTTTTCCACCCCAAGCATATCGTCAGAGGGGAAGTCCACAACATAGGCGGCAACCTTGCCGTCTGCCAGCGCCGCTTTCATGGCGGCGGTGTCCACCAGCGCGCCGCGCGCGAAGTTCAGCACGCGCACGCCCGGCTTCATCGTCTCGATCGCCTTTTCGCCGATCATGCCGCGGGTGCCGTCATTGAGCGGCACATGGACGGTGATGTAGTCGCACTGCGCATAGATCGTGTCGAGATCGGTGGCATGGTGGATGGAGCGGGACAGCCCCCAGGCGGCGTCAACCGACAGATAGGGGTCATAGCCGTAGACCTCCATGCCCAGCGCGGCGGCGGCGTTTGCCACCAGAATGCCGATAGCGCCAAGCCCGATCACGCCGAGCTTTTTGCCGAGGATCTCGGGGCCGACAAACGCGCCCTTGCCCTTTTCGATCTGCTTTTCCACGTCGGGGGTGCCTTTCAGTCCCGCCGCCCACTCAATGCCGGGGACGATCCTGCGGGAGGAGAGCAGCAGTCCGGCGAGCACCAGCTCTTTCACGGCGTTGGCATTGGCGCCGGGGGTGTTGAATACCACGATGCCCTTTTCGGCGCACGCCTCGACCGGGATGTTGTTGACGCCTGCGCCCGCGCGGGCGATGGCGAGCACGGATTCCGGCAGCGTCATGTCGTGCATGGCGGCGGAGCGGACGAGAATGGCATCGGGGGTTTCCACGGCGTCGCCGACGGTGTAGCCCGTCAGGCGGTCGGTGCCGCAGGCGGCAATTTTATTCAGTGTCAGAACTTGCATGGAATTTCCTCCTCAGATGTGCGCTTTTTCGAAAGCAGCCATAAAGTCCACGAGCTTTTCCACGCCCTCGATCGGCATGGCGTTGTAGATGGAGGCGCGCATACCGCCGACGGAGCGGTGCCCCTTCAGGTTGACAAAGCCCGCTTCCTTGGCGGCCTTGACGAAGGCGGCGTCGGTCTCCTCGTTGCCGGTGACGAACGGGACGTTCATCAGCGAGCGGTCCTCCGGCACGACGGTGCCCTTAAACAGGCGGGACTGGTCGAGGAACTGATACAAAAGCGCGGCTTTTTTCTCGTTGATCGCCTTCATGTTGTCAAGCCCGCCGATGTCGTCGCGGATCCACTTGAGCACCAGCCCGGCGATGTAGATGCAGTAGCAGGGCGGGGTGTTGAACATGGAGGCGTTGTCGGCGTGGGTCTGGTAGTTGAGCATGGTCGGGCAGATGT
>CAKUMQ010000069.1 GCA_934667845.1 uncultured Eubacteriales bacterium
GGTTTTCCGGCACCAATGCATCCAGATCAACAATGATCAGCTCTCGCCGTGCGTCTTTTCTCCAGTCTTCCATGAAAACACCCCCGTCTCCTCTATTATACCAGAAACAGGGCCGTTTGGATAGTTCTTTGACAGGCTGAGCCCGTCCGCAGACAACTGTCTGCGGACGGGCTTTTTTTCGGCCACAGGATCGCTTCCGCCCCGGCAGGGTCGGGATGGCAGCAATTACGGGGCGGGACACCGCCAAAGCGGCGGCAGCGGCACGGTGTCCGTCGGAGAGGGATCCGGCGCGACCGGCATGACAAAACGGGGAACGCGACAGACTCTGTCGGTACCGGCAGAGCCGAAATTCCGTATTTTCACTTTTCGCTCCCGTTTCCGTGCAGACGGTCATACACCGCAAGCGAACGCGCGGCACAGGCGGATATGCTTACGGGGTGAAAATCCGGTATGCCGGAATAGAGCGTATCGTGCAGGGGCTGTTTCCAGTGCTCCGGGATCCGGGACGCTCCGCAGAACGCGCCCAGAAACGATCCCACCGTCGCCCCGTTGCAGTCGGTATCCCAGCCACAGCAAACCGCCGCGGTCAGCGTTTGGGAAAAGTCTCCGCCGCCGAACACAATCACCGCCGCACAGGCAGCGGTATTGTTGATCGTGTGCACCCAGTTATACGCCCCGAACATCTCCCATAGGCGATCCTGCAGCTCCTCGGCAGTCCCCGCCTGTTCGGCGGCAGCAACCGCTTTTCCGACCGCCTCATACAGCCGTGAGGTCCTCGGGATCACCGACAGACCGATCTCCACGCACCGTTTGGCATCACGCTCGCGAAAAGCCGCCGCAATCATTGCCGCAACAAACATGGCGCCGTATACGCCGTTTTTCACGTGGGAGAATCGGGCATCCTGCCATGCCGTGCGGGCGGCCCGCAGGGGATATCCCGCGTGAATATACGCATACTGATCGACCCGGATCTGTGCGCCGATCCACTCCCGATACGGATTCATATGGCCGCGGATATACGCCCACCGCTGCTCATCGTCGGCAATTTCCGTGTTCAGGCAGTTGATATACGCCTGCCGCTCCGCCGTGCAGCACTGTCCCGCCGGAAGGTACTGCATCCAGATCCGCGCCACGTCATCCGGCGTAAAGCTGTCGCCGCACTGCTCGGCAAGCAACAGACCCGTGACCAGATACCGGATATCGTCGTCCGACTCCATAAAGGCGATCCGCTCTCTCTGGCTGTCGGGACAGATCACCGGCATACGCCTGTCCGCCGCGCGCGAGGTGCCGGGGACATATCCGTCCAGCGGATAGGCATCAGCGCCCTTCAGCCACTCGCGGATAAATGCCGGCGCCCCCGTTTTTCCGTCGCCCGCCACGTATTCGCCGCATTCAAACGGCTTGCCGAGCGCGCAGCCGATACAGCGGCCGAGCCATGCCCCCTGCATACGGTCACGCAGCTCTTCGCGGGGGATCGGTGCAGCCGCTGCATCCTCCTTCGTCTCCGCCGCCGCACGGATCTCCTCCCATCCGTCCGGCTCCGTATAGGGAAAATCCTCCCGTACCGGCAGCGCAGACAACTCGGCATACACTGCCGTCAGCTTTTCGGCATCGCCGCCGCAGCCGGCGATCCTCTCCCGAAAGCCCGCTGTATCGCACCCCTCCTCCGCGCGCTGCACCACCTCCTGATATACCAATTCCTCCAGTGAAGCCCATCCTGCCATGGCGATATCCTCCTTCTCTTATGATTGCGGCATAATACCGACGAGATCGGTCGGCTGTATTCCCTCGCGGGTGATCTGAAACGCCCGCACCTCGCGGGCGGGCACTGCCGCCGTTCCCCGCAGCTGCCATACCGGCACCTGTACCGCCGCCTGTCTGTCGCTGTCGGACGGATTGAACAGGCGGAACCGGTAGACCCCATCCCCGAGCTTTTGCAGCGAGGTCATGATCACCGGCGACGCCTCCAGCACGACCGCAGGCATCGGTGCCGGCTTGTCCGTTTCCGGCGGGAAAAAGCAGAGCGCATAGGGCGGCTCGTTAAACACCTGTGCCTGCCTGTCGATACCGGCGAACACCTCCTCCGGTGTACCGCCGACAAACTGAAACGCGAGATCATGTCCGCCCTGATCCATCCGCCGGGAATACCGGTCCTGCGGAAGATAGGGACGGTCAAACAGCCGATGGCTGCAGTATGCCGGATTGCGCAGAAGCGAAAGATTGAGACAGCCGCCGGTATAGTCAGACCCGTATATGCCGTCGTTAATGACGGCAAGCGCACCTGCGTCGCCGTCGAGCGCCGTCCACTGCTGACTGACCTGCTCTGTTCCGTCCCGGTCAAGCGACGCGGTGCCGAAGGCGTCCTGCCCCCGATACCGCACGTTGTTCCCCACCGCGGCGGGGATCCGCAGCTTGAACAGCGTATCGGTCTCATCGGAGAATACGCGCATCCGCAGCTCGGGCGATCCGCCGCACTTGGGCAGGACCCACTGCATGACCGTCCACGACCGCCTGCACAGCGCGATCACCTCAATGACCGCCCGCACGGCGCCGTTTTCGATCACATTGACCGGCGGCAGCGGCGCCTTCACCCCCGCGATAGCGGCAGCCTCCTCCGGCGTAGCCAGGCGGAATTCTGCGGTATAATCATTCACGACATAGTCGTTCATTCCCCAGCTGTCCTCGTTGTCCCGGCAGAGCACCGGACGGATCCCGTCCCCGCCGATCAGCTGCCGCCCGCCGACGCAGTAGCGATCCATCCAGCCGGTGCGGCGGTCGACCGCAAATTCGGCATGAGCGGTCTTCAGCACAAAATGAGAGCCGTCCGCAATTAGCAGTTCCTCAGCCCGGAGCTTCGGCTTGGTCTTCCAGGTACGGTAATCCCCGTCGTCCGAAAGGGGCAGCTCCCGGAGCCGGCACACGAACCGGCTGATCTGCCCCGGCGCCAGAGTCGCGCGGAATACCACCCGCTTGCGCCAATCCAGATTGGTATTGGCCTGCTCCTTGATCAGCTGACCCGGCAGCGGTGTCTCCCCGTCATACACCGTCGGACAGATCACAGTCGCCTCGTTCCAGTGATGATCCTGCAGGGTAAACTCGCATTCCACATCCTTGGTGACCGGATACGGGTGCGGGTTGTATATAAGCAGCGGGATCTCACCGTCCCTTGCGGCAGGCTGCCCCTGCGCCAGCCGGAAAAACAGTCGGGCACGCAGCCGCGACAGGATCTCCATGCCGTGTGCCGCCATTTGCAGCCCGCATTCCTCCACGGCGGGAACGGAAGAGCCGGTCACGGCATCGTGAAACTGTATAAGCAGCAGGTCGCGCTGCGCCTCCTGCAATTCATCATGCGGATACGGCATCAGCCCGTTCATCTCCGCCTGTGCCGCCATCCGCTCCGTAAAATCCAGACGGTTTTCCAGCAGACGGTGCCGCTGCTTCAGACGGATCTGGGACGTGTAGCAGCCGGTCAGAATATTCTGCAGGGATCTTGTGTAGACCGGCAGTTTCCGGTCGCTTTCGGCCAGTGCACGGAAATACCGAGACGGCGTGGAATGAAACACCCGCAGCCCCTGCTTTTCCGCCTCCGGGAAAAAGGCGTTCAGCCGCTCGATATCCTGCCGCGACGGTCCGCCGCCGTGATCGCCCACGCCCCAGAACAGCGCATACGGCGTCGGAAGCTCCGGCTTGGCTTTGCGAAGCGATTCAACCTTGTTTACGGCAGCCCCGAACGCCTGACCGTATCCAGCAAACAGCTGATGACAGACCACGCGGCTGCCGTCATAGCCCTCCCAGATGAAATCGTCCTCCGGCATATCGCCGTTCCGCCGCGCCAGCATATAACGCGGACTGCCGCACTTGCTCAGGATCTGTACAAGCCCGCGGCAGTGACCGAAGGAATCAAAATTCAGCGCATTATCCGGCACCACACCGAATTTATCGCGGAAATACCGCCGTCCGGTCTCGATCTGCCGCAAAAACGACTCGCCCGACAGCATATTGCAGTCCGGCTGTAAGAACCAGCCGCCCATAATATTCCACTGCCCGGCTTTCACCAGCCGCCGGATGCGCTCAAACAGCTCCGGCTCGTATTCCTCCACCCATTGGTAGATCAGCGCCTCGTTATGATTGAAAATAAATGTATCATACGCCTCGCAGAAATCCGCGGCACAACGGAACGTGGATACGGCTGCCGCCGCACCCTCCTCCCATTCCCACTGCCACATCGGGTCGATGTGGGCGTTGCAGATCAGATGCAGTTCTTTCATCGCTTCTCCTTTTCTTTTGTGTTCCCGAAAGCACCGGCTTTTGTCTCCGCACGCCGGGGCAGCAGAAAATCGTTTTTTCCTGTACAGAGCGCCCGGCGCTCTCCGTTCCACTCCAGCTCTGCGTCGATCGCCGGCGGGCAGTCAACCGTCAGCCGTATGCCGTCCGTCTCCTGTTTCCAATCGACGGAGAGCCGCCCGAACGGCGTCGTCACCGTTCCGCAAGCCCACGGCAGCACCTTCGGCACCTGCGGGCGCAGGCACAGCCGATGCCAGCCCGGCTCGGCATTTTCGGGATCCAGCCCGAGCAGCGCATGCATACAGAAGCCGACTGCGCTGCCGAACATCGGGTGATCGTGACTGAACACGCCGTCCCACTGCTCCCAGAGCGTGGTCGCGCCGTTTTCCCGCATATAGGCAAACGAGGGGCAGCCCTGTGCCGTCAGCAGGGATACCGCCAGATCAATGTATCCGAAGCGGCTCAGCTGATCGAGCAGCACCGGCGTGGCGGCGATCCCGGTATCCAGCCGTCCCCGGTGCGTGTAATACTCCGCAACGCCGGGCAGGGCATCCGTAAATCCGAGCGCCAGCGCAAAGGCGCCCGCGCCCGCCACACCGCGGTCATAGGTGCCCGTCTCCGGGTGATAAAACGTGCGGTGAAAGGCCGCGCGGTGGGTATCGGCAAGCGACCGCCAGCGGTCAGCCCGCTCCGGCTCTCCCGCTTCGTCCGCCAAAAACGCCCCCTGCTCCAGCATACGGATCAGGCAATAGGTGTTGACAAACGTCTCGGACGGGCCGGGGGTATCCGCGGAAAAGCACCAGTCGCCGAGGCACCAGCCGCCCTCCAGCTCGCGGATCAGGATGCCGTTTTCACAGCGTTCCCGGCAAAAGGCGATATAGCGCTCCGCCGGTTCAAGCGCAGCCTGCGCCAGCGCCCGGTCGCCGGTATGGCGATACAGCGTATAGGGCAGAAACACGACCGCCCCGCCCCAGACGCCCGGTCCGCCCCCGCCGCCGTAAAACGGGGCGGTATGCTGCACGTGACCGGTCAGACGGCATTGCCCGTCCAGAATATCCCTGTACCATTTGCGGTAGAAGCTTTCCATGTCCCAGAGCAGCATGGCGGTATCCGCCGTCAGCTGCCCGTCGCCGGTATACCCCAGCCGCTCCCGATGGGGGCAGTCCGACGGCACGCCGCCGTGCAGATTGTTCAGCTGTGTGCGGCAATACGCCTCCGTCAGCCATGTCAGTGTTTCCTCGCCGCAGGAGAAGCTGCCGCGTCTTGGCACATCGGCATGGATGGGGATGCCCTCCGCCCGTTCGATCGGGCCGGTGATCTCGGCATAGCGGAAGCCGTGCCAGCAGAAACGGGCAGCATAGCACTGCTGCGGAGTTCCGTCGGCGATATAGGTGTCCGACTGGATCTGCGTATCGCCGCCGGTCGAAGCGAAATCCGGCTCTCCGTTTTCTTCCAGCTCCTCCGCATACCGGATCGTGATCGCCGTACCGGCGGGCGCATCGGTCACGATCCGGACAACGCCGCTGATGTTGACCTCCATGTCCAGGATCTGCCTCTCCCCCTCCGTTTTCACCACAGCAGGCACGATCGGGGCAAAGGCTCTGTCACGCGGGCAAAGCTGCGGACGCAGCACCGTATCCGGCGGAGAAACAGGAGAAGCCGGGCGTGCCCCGCCCTGCCCGGCCGCGCGGGCGTCATAGACCTCTCCGTAATACACATTGTTCTCAAGCCAGCCGCCCGCCGTGACGGAAAACTCCTCGTCCCCCTTCACACGGTGCATCCCCTCCGCGTCCTCCCACTCGAGCAGCACATAAAGCCGCGGCTCGCCGTAATCCATGCTGCCCTCGACCAGCCGCCGGTTCTGGTGGTAAAATCCGTTGCCGAGCACAATGTCCAGCCGGTGTGTTCCGGGACACAGGCGGTCGGTCACGTCATAGGTCAGATAATAGGCAGAATAGGAAAACACATCGGAAACGGGATACAAAAGCCCGCCAAGCTCCCGCCGATGATAATCCGACCAGGCGGGAACAAAATAAGCGCCGTCGAGCGCCGCGCCGTCCATGGTTACATCCGCATAGCCCAGCGCCGCGACATACAGCCGTCCCCGCCGGCACATGCCGGTCACGGTGACCGCACGGGTAAAGCGCGGGGCGGCTGTTCCCGGCGCCCCGATCCAGCCGTCGGCGGTGTCGGCATCAGACAGTCCCGTTTCAAACCGGCACTGACCGGCTGCCGTTTCCCCGTCTGCGGCATATACGGTCAGCTCCGCCGTATACGCCGTGCGCGGTTCTCCCGCAAATGCCACGGTCACGCCCGGCGCACCCGGCTGCGGGCAGCTGCCGGTGTCGTATACCACGCAGCCGTCCGCCGCTTTCCGGATCACGATCCGGCAGGCGGACACGGCTCTGTCCGCCCGATACCTAAACCGCAGCGGACTATCCACGGAAAGCGGAGCGGTCTCGCCGCAGCAGGTGATATGGGTAAGCTCCATTGTTTTTTCTTCCCTTCTGCCGATAAACGACCGATAGCCTGCCGACCTGTTCCCAAGTCGGCAGGCTGATCCGTTCATGAAAAAATGGCGGTCAGAACAGCAGGGCGTCCGGTCCCTTCAGAATGTCGCGGCCGGAGAAATCCTGCAGATTCGGCTCGTTGTCAAACACCGATCCCGCCAGAATCAGGCTGCCGGCATTTTCGTTGAGTACCAGGTTCGGCGTCAGCGGAGACGACACGGATCGGGTCTGATACAGGTGCATGCCGATCAGCTGCACATCCGCCTTGCCCAGATCCAGCGCCCGGCTGCCGTAGCGCACCATTTTGCACTGCCGGATACGCACCGTGCCGCCCAGCAGGTGCAGACCGATATTCGGACCGCCCCAGCCGAGCATGCCGTTGATATTCAGCGTACCGGTAAAGGATTCCGCCGTTTTGATATAGGACACATCCGCGCCCGTCCAGCTTGCCACCTGATAATTGACAAGGTAGATCGCGCCGCACTTGCCCTCGAGATACAGCCCGATATCGGCACAGTCGGTGCCGTGGGCAATGGAAACGGCATCCTTGCAACCCTCACGGAACACCAGACCGCGCTCGGCGGCATAGTAGAACGTGCTGTATAAAAGCTCGCCCGTACTGTCACCGATCACAATGCCGTCGGCGTGCTTGAGCGCATAGCTCATCGCGTCATTGTAGCTGCCGTTGCCGCCCCAGTAGACGGGATTGACAAGCACGTCGCGGATCACGCCGTTTTTGCTGCCGCCGCCGACGACAAGCCCCTGATTGAGCACCACACCGCTGAAGGACTGCACCAAATGGCGGTCACAGCGATTGGTGGCAAAGTCAATGCCGTTGTAGCAACTGTTCATCGACACATTGCGGACATAGATATCGCTGCCGTTGCCGCGGATCACATAAGGATAAGCCGACGGCGATTGGCTGTTTTGCTCATGATTCACCGTGATGCCCACGATACCGGACTTTGCCTGCATCGTGATCAGCGGCGCGGCTTTTTCGTTGCCCTTTCCGTATGCGGTCACAAAGACCGTAGCCACCGAGGTATTGTATACCGGCGCATCGGTGGCGCCGCGCAGCTCCACGCCCTCGGGAATGGTGATCGGCGCATCCAGTCGGTAGCGTCCGGCGGGCACATAGACGATGCCGCCCTTGCCCTTGAGGGACGAAAGCGCCGTCTGCAGCCGCCCGGCAATATCGTCGCCGGAAGCGATGCTGCCGGTCATATCGACCAGATTCTGCGCGGACGGCTTGTGGTTGTTCGCCTGTGTCAGCGTATACGCCGGGGTCTTTGTCAGTTTGACCGATGCGTCCGTGACCACGCGGGTATTGCCACCGCCCGTGAGATCACGGAGCACCGGCTTGCCGCAGTTGACAAAGCTCGCCGACGGCACCGCCTTGCCCAGATACGCATCGGTAACGACATGGCGGAAGGTCAGCTCCGTCGCGGAGACCGCGCCCTTGTAGCTGTAAATGGCGGCGCCGTGGGCTGTGTCGCCGAGGAAGCTCAGCGTGCAGCCGGACAGGCTCAGCACATCCTCCTTGTAGCTGTAAATAACGTGCTTGCCGCGGGCGCCCAGCTCGCAATCGGTCAGCGAGAGCGTAGAGGCAAGGCCGGAACGCACCCGGATGGCTGCCGCGTCGCCGAGTCCGCTCGAATAGATCTTACTCTCCGCGATCTCCATGCCGATCTCGTTCATATAGGCGATATCCACACCGTAGAAGCAATCGGCGATATCCAGCCGGTACAGGCTGCCGTTTGACGCGCCCTTGCCCACCTTTCCGGTCGAAAAGCGCAGCAAAAGACCGGTCTGATAGCCGTCTGCATGCAGATCGAAAATATAGGTCCAATCCACCCGCTCGGCAATATAGGCGACCGCCTGCGCAAAGGTGCAGGAGAATATCCAATCCCGCTCCGGCGCATAGGGCAGACCGCTGTTTGCCCAGTAGGACGGGGAGAAATAGATCCCCTCCACGCGGGCAAGGTCGGCGTTGGCGTCCATGATGAAACCGTTGTTCAGCGGCGTGCCCCACACGTTGCGGATTGTCTCCAGCACATTGTATTTCGGACCGAAGCGCATGCCGTTATAGGCATTCACCAGCACAATGTTCTCAATATCCACGCCGTAGCTGACGCCGCCGGTCGAATAGGCGCCGCCGAGCGTATAGGCATAGGGGATCGCCTTGCCGTCCGTGATCTTCTGCTCGGGATACCACAGCGCCATATACTGAATGGCGGCACCGTTGCACAGCGTGATCGCCGCCTCGGCGTCAGGCTGATTCTTGCCGTAATAGAGATCCAGAACCGTGCCCGTGATCTTTCCGCTCTTTTTCACGGCAGCCGTATCCAGCTCACCGGTCAGCAGCACATTGGCGGGAACCGTCAGCCGTCCGCCGAGCGCATAGTGACCGGCGGGCACATAGACCGTGCCGCCGCCCAAGGCGCCGACATAGTCCACAGCCGCCTGAAACGCCGCCGTATCGTCCGCCTTGCCGTCGCCCACCGCGCCGAACTGCTGCACGGTGGTATTGACCACGAGAGGATCGCGGTCCTCCCCGTATTTCGGCATCAAAACCGTCACTTTTCCCACCTCTTTTGCCGTGGCATCCAGCGCAAACAGACGGATGCCGGTGATGATCGCCGAGCCGCCGGTAACGGTAAGGCTCAGATCGTGCCCGCTCACGCCCCCGGCAAAGGCAGGCGACTCCAGAATTTTCAGGGCGCGTCCCCATGCCTTGGTGGCGGACGGCTTGACCGCCACGCTGCCCGCCGCCTCGGTCAGCCGCAAAGCGGTCGTGGAACGCGGCGCATAATAGTCGATCGCCACGGCAACACGCCGTCCCGCCAGCGCCTTGGCGGCAGACGCATCCAGATCCAGAAGCAGGGTATCTGCACCGCCCGCGGTCAGGTTCCACCCGGTGATCCCCTGCTGGGCGGAGAGCGAAACGCTGCCGCCCTGCAAGGCGACCTGTATATGCGCCGTCACGGGGGTCTCCTTTGTCAGCTGCGCCGAGGGCAGTGAATCGTCAAACTGCTCCTTCCATGTCGGGACGGACAGCTTGTTCCACTTTTTCTTCAGCTCGGCAAGACGGCTCGCCGAAATCGTTGTGGTCCTAACCTTCGGCTGCGTCCAGTCGCGTCCGTCCGCAGCGCTGCTTTCGGGATACGGGTCCGGCTGATCGGAGGGATCCGAAAATGAGCTGTCCTCGCGGTCGGGACGGCTCGACGGCTCGGAGGAGCTGTTGGAGGTACTGTCGTCCGCGCTGTCCGGGGTGCTGTCCGGCACATCCGGCTCGGAGGATTCGGGAAGCGAGCTGTCAGACGAGTCGTCCGACGGATCGTTTACCGAGCTGTCCGGAGTCGATACGGACGCCGGATCGGAGGATCCATCTGCCGGATCCTGCCTGTGGCAGCCGGCAAAAAGCCCGATGCACAGGCAAAAAGCCACGAAAAGCGTCAAAAATGCCCGATGGTTCATGTTATCACCCTTTCTGTTTCCGTCCGTCCCGCCCCTTTTCGGGCGGGACGGAACATGTTCTCGCTGTTCAGCGGGTCTTTTTCCGCAGCATGTGTATAGCGCCGAGCGCCAGACCGGCGGTCACCACCGCGCAGAGCGGCAGTCCCACACCGGTATCCACCGGGTCGTTCCGATCCGATGCCGACGTCTTTCCGCTTTCGTCGCTTTTGTCACTCTCTTTGCTGCCGGACTCTCCGCTTTCACGGTCGGAATAGTCGTCCGTCTTATCGTCGGGATCGGTAAAGCTCTCCTCCTCAGAGGTGCCCGACTGATCGGCGTTCTGCGCATCAGACACGCGCTTGCGGATAAATTCCGGCGTCTGATCCGCTTCGGTAAGGCACATATTGCGGATAGACAGCGTGCTGCCCACACCGCAGTTTTCGGTCACGATATAGATATACCGCAGTGTGTTCTGATCCACATTTTCGAGCGAAAGGCTGACCGTGACCCATCCATCACCTTTCCGCACCTCGCACAGGTTGTCGATCAGCGCCGCGCCGAAGTCAAAGGGTGTGTTGATCGACCGTCCGCCCTCGTCACAGATGTACACGCCGACAGCGGTGTCATTATTGCGGGAGACCTTAAACGGGTTCGAGCCGTCGATACGCACCTCCATCGTCAAAAACGGATAGTCGGCAAAATCAATGACCTCGCCGGTCTGTACGCTGCTCCAGGCCGTCCAGGCATACATAATCTGTCCGGTGGTGGATATATCCAGCGTGTCATCTGCCACATGCTTTTCGCCGCTCGCCCCCTGGGGATACTGGTTCGACCAGCCGGTGACATCCAGCCAGATGCCCTTGGCGGGATCCCATGCGGGACCGGTATAGATGCCCGTACGGTCATCCACTGTCAGCCGCGTGTCGGATATTTCGAGCCTGCCCGTGCCGCAGCTCTCGCACAGCATAAAGAGGTAGTAGAAATCCGTCAGGCTGCCGTCGGTCAGCGGCAGGGACAGCGTTACCCACTCGCCCGGCTTGGCAAGCCTGCGCAGCAGCGCGGGATCCACGCCGCGCCCCTTGTCCGGCGCGCTGATTGCTACGCCGCCGTCGTTGCACAGCTTCAGCCTCGGTTCTGCCGCCACGGCAAACGGGTTGTTCTCATTCATCCGCACCGTCAGCGTCAGATAGCGGTAATCCTTCACCGCATACGCCGCATTCTGATAACCGGCGGCGTTCCAGCCCTGCCAGTACATCCAGAGCATGCCGCTGTATTCGGCAGTCAGAATACCGGTGCGTCTGTTGTAGGAGGCTGTGGTCGAATCGTATCCCGAGCCCCATGCGGAGGTATCCAGAATCAGGTCACCCTTCGGATTCTCTTCCTCCTGACCGATATCCCGAAATGCCTCGTCCGTCCGGTCGTCCTCGGTCAGCCGCAGGTCGGTAAAGGTCAGCTTGCCGCTGCCGCAGCTGTCGCACAGCATGATGATATAGTAGAAATCCAGAAGCTCCGAGGTTTTCAGAGGCAGGGACAGCGTCACAAAATCATCCGCCGCAGTCACCGCCTCCAGCCGGGCAAAATTGACCCCGATGCCCGTCCACGGGTTGTTGATCGCCTGCCCGCCGTCGTTGCACAGGTTAAACGTGGGGGCAGCCGCCCGCGCGAAGGGGTTGGTTCCCTCCACCTTGACCCGCAGGGTCACATAGTTATATTTTTCGATATTCACGGCTGCCTGAGTCTTGTTCCAGCGGTTCGTTTTCCACAGCATCCAGTACGCCCAGAGCTGACCGCTGAAATCCACCGTCAGCGTATGGCTGTCGGCGTCATAGGCATATTTACCGCCGCTTTTGCCGTTGCCGCTGCCGACTGCGGACAGATCCAGCACAAAATCGCCGTCCTCGTCGTCGCCGGGCTCGGGAGTCGGCGTGGGATCGCTTGAGCGGTCGTCCGCCGTCAGCCGCAGGTCGCGGATCACGATCTGTCCCGCGCCGCAGTTGTCACACATTATGATACCGTAGAATATGCTTTTCAGGCTCTCCGTGTTCAGCGGCAGGCTGACCGTTTTCCGCGTGCCGACTTTCATCTCCTTGAGCGCCGCAGTATCCACCGTCGCGCCGCCCTTCCACGGGTTGCTGATTGCCTTCCCGCCCTCGTTGCACAGGTTGAACACCGGCTTGGCCGCCACGGCAAACGGGTTGCCCGTCTTCATCTCGATATCAACGGTCACATATTTATACGGCGAGATATCCAGCGCGCTCTGGTCGGTGCTCCATCGGTCGGTGCTCCACAGCGTCCAGTACAGCCACAGCTGTCCGCTGTAGTCGATCGTCACGGTGTTGGTTTCCTTGTCGTAGGTCTTGGCGGTCGCATTGTTTCCCGCGCCCAGCCCCGCAAGGTCGAGCACGAGATCCTCCGCCGGCGCGGTAACCGTGCGGTCGTCCGCCGTCAGCCGCAGGTCGCGGATCACGATCTGTCCCGCGCCGCAGCTGTCACACATCATGATACCGTAGAATATGCTTTTCAGGCTCTCCGTGTTCAGCGGCAGGCTGACCGTTTTCCGCGTGCCGACCGCCATCTCCCTGAGCGCCGCAGTATCTACCGCTGCACCCGTCCACGGGTTGCCGATTGCCTTCCCGCCGTCGTTGCACAGGTTGAACACCGGCTTGGCCGCCACGGCAAACGGGTTGCCCGTCTTCATCTCGATATCAACGGTCAC
>CAKUMQ010000070.1 GCA_934667845.1 uncultured Eubacteriales bacterium
GAAGAAATAGAGCCACACCGTGCTCATCGCCACTCCGCTGGTGATCGAGGGGGCATAAAACAGCATGGAATACAGGTTCCGCCCCTTCACCTGATTGATGATCCACGCCATAATAAACGAAAGAAAAAAGGACAGCGGACCGGAGATACAGGCAAAAATAAGCGTATTTTTCAGCGCGATCAGAAACTCGTCGTCGTCCATGATCAGCAGCTTGTAGTTGGTCAGGAAGGTAAAGGAGGGGGCCTCGATCATATTGTAGTTGGTCATGCTCAGTCCGATGGCGAACAGCACCGGAATGATCACAAACAGGAAGAAAAACAGGTAAAAGGGCGCCAGCATGGCATACCCCGGCCCGTTTTTCCGCCAAAAACGGACAATGCTCTTTTTGTTCATACATGCTCTCCTTTACTCGACCGCATACTGCTGCCGACGGCGGGTAAGCTCCTTGTCGATGGCTCTGACGGTATCCTCCAGTGAATCGCGCACCGACTGGCTTTTGCTCACCACCACGCGGTTCCACGCGTTGTTGACATGGCGTGTTGTGTAATAGCTGCCCAGCACCACCGGCTGCGCCTTGGCTGACGAAAGCGCCTTCTGTATCACGGCAAGGTCGTCCCGTTCCCAGTTCAGCGCGGAAAATGCCGCCAGATTGGCGCTCGGCCACCGTGCCGACTCGCCGTAGATCCCCTCGATGGTCCGTGCGTACCGCACCTGCGTATCCTCGCTCATCCACCACTTGAGAAATGTCCACGCCGCCTCTTTATCCGCACACCGGGACAGGATCATGCAGCTTTCGCTGACGCAGCCGCCCACTGTGCCGTTCACGCTTCCGTCCGCGCAGACACGTCCGGGCACAGGCGCGATCGCCCATTTCCCCGAAAGCTCGGGCGCCGCCGTCAACAGCTTGAGATACACGCTGTAATCCCCGATGCCCACCGGCATTTCTCCGGTGCGCATACGGTTGTAGAGATCGGCAGCCTCCGGCATACCCCACACGGTGAACAGCTCGCAGTAGGCTTTCATCGCCTGATACGCCCCGGGGCTGTCCAGAGCCGACGCCGTGTAATCCTCTTTATAAAATGTGCCGCCGTACTGATATAAAAACGTCTCATAGGTGGAGCACACCGTGCCGCACAGCATATAAAACTGCAGCTTGTTCTGACTGAGCAGCGGCAGCATCCGGGAATAGACCTCGTCCCATGTGCGCGGCACCGCCAGCCCCAGGCGGGCAAAAATATCGGTGCGGTAGAGCATCACCTGAAACGTGAGCGTCTCGGGCAGGGCATACACCCCGCCCTGATAGGTGAACGGCGTCAGCATCGCCTCCTCAAAGGCGGCGGCAGTCTCGGCATAATCCGGAAACTGCGTCAGATCCGTGAGCGCATTGCGGATGGCGAATTCGCCGGGCGAATTCGCCGCCACGCCGAGACAGACATCGGGCGCCGCACCGGAGGAGAGCGCCAGCATCAGGGCGTTGACCGAACCGCTGTTGAGCTGTCCCGCCGGCAGGGTGTGCAGCGAGACGGCAATCCCGTTTTTCGGCGTGAACACACTGTCCGCCAGGTTTTTCAGCTCGCGGGCATAGGTCGTGCCGCGGCCGATCCAGACCGAAAGCGTGCGGTTCTCCGCCGTTTCTCCGGCGATCCCGCTGATCTGGCTGTAATCCTTTGTGAATGAGCGGTAGAAATCCACGGCGCCCGCCCGCAGACGCTGCCACAGTCCGGCGCACCGCTCGGTCGGGCTTTGACCGGACGGCAGGAATTCTATAAAATCCAGCAGGAGAGGCTGCTTGCCGAGACCGTCGATCCATGTACCGAAATTGCTCAGAGCCGTGGTCAGATCTTTCATATTGGAGGGGATGCGGTAGGGGTCGGCGCGCATTTTCCGCAGGCGCGAGGCGATCTGGTCAAACTGGTTGCACAGAAGCGGCCGCTTATCGTTCAGTGTCAGCGTCAGCGCCGTGCACTCCTCCATGGTGCGAATCAGCCCGTCAAGCGTCTCTGTCAGCTGCGGGATCTTATCCTCCAAATGATAATCGTACAGCGTGTCGGGGTCATTGCCGATGATCATGCGGATGGTGAGGATCAGATCGGACAGTGTATCCGACGCGTCCTCCAGTTTCTGCATCAGGATGCCGTTGCTCTCCTCCCCGACCTTTACGGTCATGGTCAGCGTATGTTCACCCGCCGGGAGGTAAAAGAGGAACGGCGTCCCCTCACTGTCGCCGAGCGTTTCGGTGCGCCAGCTTTTTTCATCCTTAAAGGCATACGCCGAAAGCTCGCGGAAGGGCACCTCGCCGTCCAGCGCGATCTGCCGATGAACCGGCAGTCCGTCGAGGTAGTTCTGATACACCCGCATGCTCAGCTTATACAGCCCTGCGGTCTTGACCGTAAAGCGCCAGGTGATGCTGTCGTTGCCGGTATTCCAGTAGGTGCCGCCGATCGCGTTCATGGTCGTATACCCGTCCCGGTGCGGATAGGTCGCGGGATCGGCGTCCGCCACCATGCCGAGCGTTGACTGCGTTTTCACCGTCGTCTGCGCTTCCGCTTCAAAAAAGATCGCTTTCGCCCCACCGTCATCCGCCGCATAGGTCTTTTTCACCCCGGCATACGGCTTCGGCTCGTCAGGCGGGGCGAGCGTCAGCCCGAAAAGGGTGATATCCTCCTTTAAGTAGCCGAGCGACAGGGTGTGCTCCCCGGCGGTAAGGTACAGCTTCAGCGGAGAGGCATACCGCCCCTTCAGGTCGCACACCGCCTGACGCTGACGGACAAACACCTCCGAAAGCGTCGGGCTGATCTCGTCGTCCGTCGTGGTCCGGCGCGGTTCGCCGTCGTCGCTGTACAGGCGGTTCAGCCGAAAGCTGCTCCACTCCTCACAGGGTGTTTTGCCGTCCAAAAGCAGCGAGCGCCGGATGTCTCCGCCGTTGCCGCCCAGTGCGACATAGTCGATATACAGCTGATAAAAGCCGGCTTTTTCAACGGTTACCCGCCAGGAAAGCGTCTCCTGTCCCTCTGTCCAGTCGATCACCCGCTCCCCCTCGCGCAGAACGCAAAGCGCCCGCTCTTCGGCACTTTCTGCGGGAAGCGCGATCTCCGTATCGGCCGGCACGGTCTGTCCCGCCGCCGCACAAGCCGCCAGATAATCCGCATAGTCCGCCGACTCGTCCTGCCTGACGATGTCGGCGGTATCCAGCTTATCCCTGAGCGCCGTTCCCTCCGCCAGGCTGCCCATCGGCAGAAAAGCCGCCAGGAGCAACAGAGAAAGCACCAAAACGCCTGTCTGTTTTATGATCTGCAACGCCCTCATCCTTTCTCTATGCTCACTGCCGTTTCCGGCTCTGTCTGTGCAAACCGGCTTATTTCTTCCGCCGCAGTACGATCACTGCCGCTGCGGCCGCACCGCCCAATACGGCAACGCCGATCACGACCCAGACCCATGCCGGGAGCGCGCCGCGGCTGTCCGTTCCCGAAGCATCCGTCCCGGAAGCATCCGCAGGCGTCACCGCCGCCGTGGTGGCTTCGGATGCCCTCGTCTCCGGCTGCTCCGCCGACAACTCGCTCTGCGCGGCGGTCTCCGATGCGGCGGGAGCAGTGGCAGCCGTCGTCTGCACCGGTGCGGCGCTTTCCGATGCGGCGGGCTTCACGGGGGCTGTCGTCTGATCCGGGCGGGCGGCTGCCGTCGTCTGCGGTGCCTTCGTCTGCACGGTCGTTCCCGCCTGCTGTGTGGTGTATTTCTTGCTGACCAGATGCACATTGTCGATCTTTATCGTGTGTGTACCGCTTGAAAGGTCAACGGCAAAAAAGCGCAGACCGGTCACGGCTTTCAGATTGATATTTGCCGAATCGTCGGTATTGCCCACATACAGCCGCAGGCTGTTCCAGCCCTTGCGCAGAAACTGTCCCTTCAGCGTGTCCCGCGAGACCGAGACATTGGTACGATCCCAGTTCAGGTTGTTTTTGTCGGTGCTGTCGGTAAAGCTGATGCGGAAATCGCTGGCATTTAAAAATATCTCGGTGTCCTCCACATAGAGATCCATCATCAGGTACCGGATATTCGTCAGATCCAGCGTTTTTCCGGAGTATTCCGTCAGCCAGTAAAAGAAAAAGCCGGTGCTGTAGGTCTGCGACAGGCTGGAAACGCCCTCAGTACGGTTGCTTTTGTCCGTCTTCCAGCTAAACGCCTTATCCGCCTGATCGGTCGCCTTCCAAAGGCTCGGGGATTTATGTACCGGAATACGGTCGCCCGTAAAATAAAAGCCGGGGTCATCCGCGATCAGCTTCCATCCGGTCTTGCTCCCCTCGTCGTCTGCCAGAGCGATATCCTTGTCATACACCTTCACCGTCGCCGCCGCTGCCGTCACGGCAGTGCCCGCCGCCAGCAGCACAGCCGCCGACACGACGGCAAGGATCTTCCCGAATACGTTCATCTTTTCTTCCTCCGTTCGTTCATTGAAAATTATGTATACTTTTATGAAGCGTCGAAGCCCTTGTCCCTCGTCCCCGCCTCCCCGGAGCCGAGCGCGCAGACCGACGCCCGCTTGACGAGCTTTACGGGAACGGTAAGGCTCAGGGCGGCGCGCCCCTCCAGCCGGTCGATCAGCAGCATCGCCGCCCGTTCCCCGATGGTGTACAGATCCTGCGAGACCGTGGTCAGCGGCAGCCTCATCTGTTCGATAAACGGCAGATTGTCAAACCCCACGATCGACAGCTCCGCCGGCACCTCCACATGGCACCGCTGTGCCGCCCTCATCAGCTCATAGGCGACATAGTCGTTCACCGCCAGAACCGCCGTCACCGGCCGCGGTCTTTGTATCAGACGGCGAATGATCTGATCGTGCTCCTCATCGGTCGTTTTTCCGCCGGTATCGCCGATGGTGCTGTAGTGACGCGACTCCACCTGATAGCCGCCCTCCTCCATCGCCCGGCAGAAGCCGATAAACCGCTCCTTTATCGTCGTGGCTCCTCCCGTTGTGCCGACAAAGCAGATCTCCTTATGCCCCTTGCGGAGCAGATAGCGGGTCGCCTCATAGGCACCGTCCTGGTTATCCGACACAACACTCGGCAGCTCCAGCTCGTTCGCCGTCTGATCCAGCGTCACCAGCGGGAAATGCCGCCGTCCCAGCATATACATGCACTCAAAGCTGCTGCGCTGATCCATCGGGTAATACAGCACGCCGGTGGATTTCTGCGCCAGCTGCTCGAGCGCTTCGGACTCGCCGATGCCGTTGATCCCGTAATTTGTCACATTCAGCAAATACCCGTAGCGGATACAGATGTTGCTGACGCCGCATACAATATCCATCATATCGCCGTTGCTGCGGTTGTTGGGCAGCAGCAGACCGATAATGTGACCGGCTACATTCCTGCCGTCCTCGCCTGTCACTGTGCCGGGAAACGGATTGACATAGCTGCCGCCGCCCCGCACACGGCGTACCAGTCCCTTGACCACCAATTCCTTGAGTGCATGCCGGATCGTGATATTGCTCACCGCAAAGATCTGCTCCATCTCCGTCTCCGTAGGCAGCCGGTCCCCCGGCTTCCAGTCGCCGTTGGCAATCTGGGATTCCAGCTTCTGCATAACGCTTTTGTATAGCGGCATATTGCCCACAAAAACGCCCCCTTTTCCGATTACGTCTATTCTCCCGCAATTTCGTGCCGATTACGTATACTTTTTACCGCGAATGGTATACGTAACTTCGCCAAAGAAACGATTTTTATACTTTTTACAGTTTTTATTTTGATTTCGTGTATATTATTGCACATTTTAACCATTTTGTCAATCGTTTTTTTCAAATCACCTCCTGCTTTCCCCTTTCCAAATATTGTCGCTGCTCCCGTCGGCAAAAAAACAAAAGGGCTGTCCCGCAAAACGAATAGCGGATCGGCATACGAAATTTCCCGTTTCACGATAAACGTATACGCTGCGTTTTGTATTCCCCGGCTGATAGGCTCTTTATACAGACAAAGCGATCGGGGTCCCACGGCTGCACCCCGATCGCTTTATTTATACCTATAAACAGACACACACCCGCAGAGCTCTGTCTGCGGGCGTGTGTTTCGGGTCAATTCTCAGTTTTTCAGTTCAATGGACTTGCAGTCCGTGCACTGATCCATCGTCGGGTTCGCCTCATGCGTACCCACCAGGATCTGATTCAGCGAGCAGTAGTTTTCGTGATCGCAGTGATGCGCGCATTGCTGCACCGTACACTGGATACTCTTGTTCACTTCACAGCAGCTCATTTTTCCGCCGCCTCCTTAACCCAAAATTGCACGGTCAGCCCGCCGTGCGTTATCAGTATGTCCCGAGCGCCGCCGATTATCCCTCTTTTTGAAAAAAAGCAATAACACGCCGGACCGGGTCATATCCGCTTTACCGCTCAGAATAACAGCGTCGGCGGCAGTTGGGCTTGCTGTACAATAAAAAAGGAAAACAGCTGTTTTCCGCCGCCGGATCACCGATCCGGCTTTGTCATGATCGCTCGCTCGACCGCATGTGCAGCTGCCGAAAAAACAATGCAGCCGGACAGGTAGAATACATAACCGCAGCCCATGGAGAAAACAAATGAGGCGATCAGATCAAAAACAATATCCTTTCCCATTTTCTGCTTGGAAAGGATCCCCTGCGTGATGATTCCCGCGCACCAGATAAGCGCATTGAGGAAGATGCACCAAACCGTGGCACACCCCCACACATCCAGCAAATACATCACAAAGGACTGCATCATCAGGCGCTGTGCGATCTCAACAAATGCGGCTTCCATACATATCCAGGCAAGTTCCCGCTTCTCCGCGGTTCGGCACTTCTTTCCGCTCAACCCCTTTATCAGGCAGGTAACCAAAAGCGTTGCCGCAGTGAGCGCCCACAGCTTCCCGTTTGATAAGGCCGATAACCGGGGAGAGTACAAGCCGTTCAAACGGATGATCAGCACGATCGGAATACAGGCAGCAAACAGCGGCGAAAAATAAATGAGATGGTGACAACCTCTTTTTGAAAAAATGTGCGTTAACCATAGTTGACTCCCGAACCAAACCCCACACAGGAGAAAGCCGAGAGATCCCGCAAGCAAATAGCGCATCGGCAAAGTGTCCTCCGCAAATTCCGATCTGGTGAAAAAAATAATGATCGGCAAGCATCATTTGATACTTGCCGATCATTGGTGGGAGAGAGTCAAGCATATCCGAACCTTTTTCCAAGTCGGTCAAAGAAAGTGTTTTCGCGCCCTTTTTAAAATTAAAATAAAATTCTATTCGGTCATCGTATAAAATCACTGAGTTTACAAAGCTGTCAACAAGTCTTCTGCGATTTTCGGGCTTAGAAGCATCCATTTTTCTGAATCGATGAAACCAAAATTTAATCTGGTCACGGTCAAGCGTAGGTCTCGTAATGTTTTCCTTCGCGACTTCGATTTCAAATTCTTTCTTTTGATCTTCCAATTCTTCAAGGCGTTGTTTTGTGGACGGCGTAAAAATACCTCGCTCGATAGCCGAAAGAATATTTGAAATACTTTTATTAACTTCATCAAGTCTCTTGTTAAGTAAAGATACAGCGGTGTTTTCCTGCCTTTGCATTTTTATAACAAGGTCGGTTACATCTTCAATCAGATTATCATCCCAAATGCATTTGAAAATTTGATCAATGACAATATCCTCAATCCACTTCTTTTTAACAGCTTTTTTATCGCAGCCGCGCTTTCGCTTTGCCGAAAGACATTTGTAATAGCGATAGGTTTCTTTATTCCTCGCTGTTCCGCTTTCACCAACCATAAATGTCATACATTTTCCGCAGTACAGTTTTGTTGATAAAATATATTCTTCGTCTGCTCGATGCCGAGCCGGCGATTTTTTATTTTTGGCAATACGCTCTTGCACACGGTTGAATAAATCCTTCGGCACAATCGCAGGGATACCGTCAGAAACGAGAATATCACGGTATGAATATTCGCCGATATATCTTCTGTTAGTAAGTAGATTGGAAACGGTGTTAATTGTCAGCTTTGTTCCCCTGGTGTTCCGCAATCCTTTAACATTTAAATCATCGGCAATCTCTTGCATAGTTTTTCCTTCATCATACATTTTGTATGCCGAAAGAACTAACGGTGCGGTCTCATTATTAACGACAAAATGCTGATTTACAATGCTATATCCGACAGGAACGGTTCCGCCGTTAAAGCGGCAGCTCAATGCATTTTCGGTTTGTCCACGGATAACTTTTTCTGCCAACTCCGCAGAATAATACTCCGCCATACCTTCCAAAACAGATTCAAGGATGATGCCTTCTGCGCCTTGTGAAATAGCTTCGGTAGCAGAAAGTACACGGACATTATTTCTTTTTAGAATGCTTTTATAATGTGCGGAATCATAGCGATTGCGGGCAAAGCGATCAAGTTTCCATACAATAACGGTTTCAAACTGCTGCTTTGCACTGTCTTTAATCATCTTTTGAAAATCCGGGCGGTTATCGGTTTTAGCCGACATTGCCCTGTCAATGTATGTGTCGATAATCTGAATACCGTTCTTTTCGGCAAACACCTTGCACTCACGCAACTGACCTTCAATGGACTCTTCACGCTGATTATCACTTGAATACCGTGCATATATCACGCCTGTCATTTTCTCACCGCCTTATTTAACAACCTTGTATTTAACTCGCGGACCGTATTTTACAGAGGAAAGAAGTCCAAGCTTTTCAAACTTTAAAACAAAACCTCGGATCGTTGCGTAGGCGGCGCTTCCAAAATCCTTTTCGAGTCGCTTTGTTGAAAATTCGCCTGTGCCGTAAGCTGATAGCACAAATCTCCAAAGCTTTGTTTCTTTTTCGGTTATTTTTCCGTCTTTAACGGCATCATCATAAACAGTTAAGGTTTCAATAGCGGCAGAACCCTCGTTCATTTTATTGTAAACATTGTTTATGAAGTAAAGAACGAACGGGGTTACATCTATTTTACCGCTTAATTTTCTGTTTTCTTCAATTACCGTGTAAGCGTCATAGTATGCTTTGCGGCTTTTTTCAATCCTGCTTGAAAACGGAATAAACAGCGCCGACCGGTAACCCTTTTGAATTAAAAACCATAAATGAACGAGCCGTGCAATTCTGCCGTTTCCGTCAAAATACGGATGTACAAAGGCAATGTAAAAATGAATGATTGCTGCTTTAATTAAATCGTTAATACCATCATCTGTATTAACAAAGGCGATAAGCGACTTCATAAACTTAGGCACTTTTTGAGCGTCAAGCCCCGAATGCTCAATATGATCGCTGACAACATAAACGGTATCGTGTCTGTAAAATTTGCCCTCTAACAATTTATCGTCATTGGTTAGAAAGTTACCAACAGTCATCATATAAAGCTTATATAAATTGTCCTCGGTTATTTTGTTGGCAGTATCGGCAATAAATTCAAGACCGTGCTTGATACCTAATATTCTGTTCTCCTGTTCGCCGTCAGGCGCCATACCTTTTAGAATCTTGCGCACACTGTCACGGCTGAAATCCACGCTCTCAATAGCCGAAGTGGATAGTATTTCCTCCTCGGCGGCTTTGATTCCGTAATGCGTATCCTGCGGTTGTAATAACAGCTTTACCGTGTTTTGATTGACGGTATTAAAGGATTCTGTAAAAACAATATTGTTTCCGTCAAAATCATATAGCGGCAAAGGCTTATAATACAGTTCTTCCAAGGTTTTAAGAAAGCTGTTAAAATCCGCATCGTACTTGTATTTGAGCTTTTTATAGTCCGGAAAATGCTTATCTTTTAACATTTCGGTAAAGACTTTAATGTCCATAGCGGCCTCCCGATATAATAAAGTATCAGTTTATATCAGTATAGCGCAAACGCGAAAAAATGTCAAGTATGAAAGCTGCGGTAGAAGGCACTTCATATGCGTCAGCATTAAGAATGATTTTGTTTCATTTCCGCAATAAAAATAAAAGCAAAATCTGTTTCAAATACTTTTATTAAATTCATCCCGCTTTGGGTGATATACTTCACAATATCTTCTTTATTATCAGGATAGATTTTGATTTTTCGTGTGCCGTAATCAATGATATCGCTTTGATTTTTGTCTATGGAAAGTACAAACCGACCACTGATATTTAACAGCGACTTTACTTTATTAATTGCTGCTTGCTTGTCCCTTATGTGCATAAAGGTGAGCGACGAATAAATCACATCAAATTTGTGTTCAAAATTGTATTCTGTAAAATCGGCGCAAATAAGCGTTACATTCCCGTGTGCTTTTAGGTTTTCCTCTGCCTGTTTTACGGTTTTCGGTGAAAGATCAATGCCGTAAAATTCACGGCATTCGGGCGCTACACGAACGGCAAGCCGCCCGGTTCCCACACCGATTTCAAGGACGGATTTTTCTTTTGTCAGCTGTAACGAATCAATAAATTTCTGTCCGTCCCATTTGTCCATATATTCCCGCAACGGTTCAGGGTCGCGCACGGGGTCGTTGTTTTCTTCAATAAGCAGGTCGTAATGTTCAATTATACTGTTATTTGAAATATATAACTTGCATAACTCAACCATCTTCTTGAGAAAAGGCAATTCATTCCGACTGGGATTATCTATTCTAAATGTGCAACCGCAAACTTCGGAAAATTCTTTCCCGAAAATAACCTTACTCTTACCGCCTGAGCAAGAGCCACAATGACCGCAAAAATCAATATGTTTCCAAGCGGTGTTTTTTATTTTGTCGTCCACAATGTCCGCTTCAAAAACTTTACAATCATCAGACCAAACCGTCCAAAGATTTTCAGGTTCGTCAGGATCTTTAATAGCAATGAAGGCAACACATTCATTTTTGAATTTGAGCCAATAATATATTTTATCTTTCCAACAAGAAGCGTTGTCCTTGTAAAATTCAATATTGTTACTTCGTAAAAAAGAGACAAACTCAAATCCTACTGCTTGATCTTCTCCTGTTAGGTTTTCTTTTATATAATCTTCGATTTGCTTAGTCATAACAAATGCTCCTTAATATCTGAGGCAAACTGATTACCGCAACGGGCAAGCTCGCCGAGAACTCGGTTTATTCCCTGTTCGGTCATGTACCAGTTATTTTTCGTGATATTATAGCAATGCACAGGGCAGACAATAAATTCGGTATCGGGAAAAGCCAACTGATAAAGCATAAGGCAGCGCCGAGCGTGAAAGGCTTTGCAGACGATCATAGCCGTTTTAATTTCAAGACGGTTATCATTCACAATTTTTCGAGAGAAAAAAGCGTTATCGCGTGTATGACCCGACTTGTCCTCGCCGTAAATTGCCGTTCTCGGCACACCGTTTTTTATCAATACATCGGTGAAAAATTCACAATCGGTTTTGTAGTCACCGCTGTATATTTCTGCCTTTGACCGCACACCGGGCCATTTATTTCGTTTTACACTGACGCCGCCTGCCGGGATAACATATTCAGCAAGGCCTTTATTATAAAGCCTTGCCGCATATTCCGGCTGTTCGGGGTGCGAACCACCCGGCAGAAAAATAGCGTCAACCGTCTTCGGTTCATCCGAAACAAATATAAAATTTGAGATGTCAACAATAATGCGATTATTCATTGGGTGATTCATAGCACCTCACTTCAATACAATGTTTTTAAGAGTTTAAAATATTCGCCTTGCTCATCGCAACCGTCAAACAATACTTTTGTAAAACCTTTTTTACGGTACAGATGAACGGCTGCGAAATTATCTTTGTCAACACCGACGGTAATCTCTTTATAACCGTCATATTTCAGTTTTTCAATCATAAAATCAATTAAAATTCCGCCAATACCTTTGTTTCTGTAATTTGGTTTTACAATCAGTCGTGACAGATAAATTCTTTGTCCGGAAATTGTGTAATCGGGGTCATTCATATCATAAACGCAAGCTATTTCGCCTATAAAATTTTCGTTTTCTTTGCAGATATAAACTTCACGGTTCCCGCTCTCAATTTCTTTGCGGAATTTTTCGGTCAATGGATCAGCCTGCATATTCCATATAGCATTACATTTTGGGTAATCGTTAATATCTAACTTTTCAATATTATAGCTCATTAAAACTATCACTTTCTCGCTTTCACAATTAAAAATGTCGGCTTTATAAATTCTTTTTCTGATATATTCGGAATGAAATCGGTTGCGTTTTCAATCGGTAACGGCTCGCAAACCGTATCAATAACAAAACCGGTACGGCACAAAGCGGATATAATATTTGAAAAGGTTCTATGATATTTCTTTACTCCGTCAACATACCAAAAAGTATTTCTTTCGCCGGGTTGATTGTAATTTGAAAATGTAAACGAGGTGTAATTACCGTTTTCGTCTTTATTATAGTGCTGTTTTCCGCCGAAAGTGGCTGTCACAATTGGGTGTTCCTGTGAAAACAAAAGATATCCGCCTTCATTAAGCAGGTTATAGATATCATTTGCAAGCTTTTGAAAATCAGGCACATAATGAAAAGCCAAAGAACTGTATACAATATCAAATTTCATTGATAATTTATCTAATTCCGACATACTCATTTGAAGATATTTGATTTTATGGCTCTATCCCAAATTTTGTGTAAACGCAGAAATGCGGGTAAAACAGAAATAAATATTTTACCGGCGGCAGCGGTGAATCCGCTGTCGC
>CAKUMQ010000071.1 GCA_934667845.1 uncultured Eubacteriales bacterium
CTTGAATATATCGGCTTTAATACCTCTCTGCTCAAGGTCGGTTCCGATTCCGCAGCCTCCGCCTATCTGCGGCAGGCATTCGACATTTTGCTGCTCTCCCTGCGCGATTCCGTTGTATCCGAAACTCTCAACTATCGTGCCCGGGTACTCACCGTTCCCGTATCCTTTGATTCAGCCTTTGCGCCGTTTTCCGACGAGGAGGACAGTGAAAACTCCGCTTCCTCTGCCACCTCCGCTTCCTCTGTTTCCTCTGCTTCCGGCACGCAGGACACCACTCCTCTTGAGGAAGCATTATCCCGCCTGCGCTCTGCCGGTTATACCGTCAGCGACGAAAATCAGGTCACCAAGGCGCCGCAAAACGGCACGATGCAGTTCTACGCCGCCTGTCTTGCCGACAGCGAGGAGAACCCCTCTCCGACCGCCACCCTGCTCGACCGACTGAAAGACCAGCTTGACACGATCGGGCTGACGCTTACGGTCACGCGTCTGAACTCTGCAGACGATCTCGAAGCCGCGCAAAAGGGCGGAAAATACCATCTGTTTGCCGATACCATGACCCGCGAGGCATCGCTGGATCTCAATGCCCGCTTTTTGAAGGACGGAGAGAAAAATTACATGCGTTTTTCCTCCGATGAAGTGGATACCCTGCTGAAAAAAGCTGCCGGATCCACCGATTCCGTTAATGCGGCATCGCTGTACCGACAAGCTGTCGAAGCCGTAACGGCTGAGCGTATTCTCGTTCCCGTCTGCCAGTCACAAAACGCCATTGTGTGGAAAACCGGACGTTTTAAGAAAGACACCATCCCCGAAAATATGACCCGGTTCTGGAATTGGACCGATGAAGTCGAAACGCTCCGGCTGAATTAAGGCAGCACCGTACAGAAAAAACGGCGGCGCTTTGCGGATATTTCGTATCCCTGCACACCGCTGTTTCCTCCGCTCTGCTATCTGCCGACCGGACGCCTGTCTGCCCCTTTGAGCAGACCGCGCATCCGGTCGGTTTTTGTATACCGTCTCTTCCGCCGCCACTCCCCATAAAAGAAAAGGAGGCTTGTCGTGCCCGTTTATCTGTTACTGATCACCGCCGTTATTTTCGCCTGTGTACTGCTCAACAAAGTATCCAACAAGCTCGGGATCCCCACCCTGCTCGCGTTTATCCTGCTCGGTATGCTGTTCGGCTCGGACGGACTGTTGAAGATCCCGTTTGACGATTATTCCTTTGCCGAGCAGATCTGCTCGATCGCCCTGATCTTTATTATGTTCTACGGCGGCTTCGGCACCAACTGGAAGTCCGCGCGTCCGGTCGCGGCAAAAGCGATCCTGCTTTCCTCGCTCGGCGTCGTTTTCACCGCCGGTCTGACGGCGCTGTTCTGCCGCTTCGCGCTGCATATCGACTGGCTGGAAAGCCTGCTGATCGGCTCGGTCATCAGCTCCACCGACGCCGCCTCGGTCTTCGCCGTGCTGCGCTCGCGCAATCTGAACCTGAAATATCACACCGCCTCTCTTCTCGAGGTGGAGAGCGGCAGCAACGACCCGTTTTCCTATATGCTGACCGCCGTCTGCATTTCTGCCATACAGGGAAAGGGCGGCGTCCGGCAGTTTTTGCTCATGCTGTTTTTGCAGATCGTGCTCGGCCTGGTCTTTGGCTTTGCCGTCTCGTGGATCTCTGTCCGCCTGCTCAAACGGGTGCGCTTCTCCGGCAACGGATTCGATGCCGTTTTTGTCGTGGCTGTCGCCCTCCTTGCCTATGCCGCACCCGCAGTCCTCGGCGGAAACGGGTATTTAAGCGCCTACATAGTCGGCATCATGCTCGGCAACGCCGATATCCGCAACAAGCGCAACCTCGTCCACTTTTTTGACGGCATCACCGGTCTGATGCAGATGCTGATCTTTTTCCTGCTGGGACTGCTCTCTTTTCCGTCCAAGCTGCCGCAGGTAGCGCTGCCCGCTCTGCTGATCGCGCTGTTTTTGACCTTTATTGCCCGACCGCTGGCTGTCCTTCCCATTCTGAGCCCGTTTCGCTGTCCGCTTCGCCAGCAGGCAGTCGTGGCGTGGTCAGGGCTGCGCGGCGCCGCCTCCATCGTGTTTTCCATTATGGCGACGATGGCGGTCGATACCAAAAACGACATTTTCCACATTGTATTCTTTATCGTGCTTTTCTCCATTTTACTGCAGGGCTCACTGATCCCGCCCGTGGCGCGCAAGCTCGGCATGATCGACCAAAACGCCGATGTGCGTAAGACATTCAACGACTACACCGAAGAAATGCCGGTCCAGTTCATCCGCTTCTGTATTCCCTCCACCCATCCGTGGAGCCACCGGCTCATCCGCGATATTATTCTGCCGCCGGACACGATCGTTGTCCTGCTGCGCCGCAACGGACGGAACATCGTGCCGAACGGCAGAACGCGCCTGCTGACCAATGACGAGCTTATCCTCAGTGCCGTTACACCGGATAAGGTGGAGGGGATCCACCTGTCGGAGATCACGCTGACGCCCGATCATGAGCTGTGCGGCCAGCCGCTGTACCGCATTGCGGAGCACAGCCATTCGCTGGCGATCCTGATCAAGCGCAAGGGATATGTGCTGATCCCGCGCGGCGATATTCGACTGAAAGCCGGAGATATCCTCGTTTTAAACAATCCCGACGAGGTTTCGGCAGAATCCTCCCGATAGTTTTCCTGTTCGACGGCGGATTTTGCGGGACAACCCGCCGGTAGATGCGGTATACTGACAGCGGTAAACCAAAGGGAGGGACTTATTGTATGTCAACTGCCGAAAACCGTCTTGTCATCCCGCTTGCCGGAGATATCGACCACCATCAGGCCGCCCTGCTGCGTCAGGACATCGACACGGTACTCTGCGCGCAGAAGCCGGATGTATTGGAATTGGATTTTCAAAATGTCAGCTTTATGGACAGCTCCGGGATCGGACTGATCATGGGGCGCTACCGCCTGCTGCAGGGATGGAACGGCAGGCTGATCATCAGCCATCTGTCCGCCGCCGTCCGCAAGCTCATATTGCTGGCAGGGCTCGGAACGCTGCCCATTTTTGACGAGAACCGAAAGGAAGGATCCGATCATGAAACCGTTTAACGAATGCCGCGTGCGCTTTCCTTCGCTGTCGGCAAATGAAGCCTATGCGCGCGCCGTCGTCACCGCCTTTGTCTCCCAGTGCGACCCGACGCTGCCGGATCTCAACGACCTGCGCACCGCGGTCTCTGAAGCGGTGACCAACTGCATCGTCCACGCTTACCGCGACTGTATCGGAGAGGTTTCGCTACATATGCGGCTGTATGAAAACGGGCTGGTGCGCATCACCATCCGCGACCGCGGATGCGGCATCGCCGATGTGGAAAAGGCGCGCGAGCCGCTGTTTACCACGGGCGGCGAGGAGCGCTCCGGGCTCGGCTTTTCCGTGATGGAGAGCTTCACCGACCGCCTTAAAGTGCAGTCGAAGCTCGGCCGCGGCACGACCGTGACGCTCGAAAAACAGATCGCCGAAAAAACCGCCGGTGAGCCTGCATGAGCGAACGCGACGAGATCATCTGCCAAAACACCGCGCTCGTGCACAGCTGCGCACGCCGGTTTATCGGCCGCGGGCTGGAATATGATGACCTCTTTCAGGCGGGCTGTGTCGGCCTGATCAAGGCAGTCGACGGGTTCGACGAAAGCCGCGGGCTGCGGTTTTCCACCTATGCCGTTCCGGTCATCCTCGGCGAGATCAAGCGGCTGTTCCGCGACGGCGGCAGCCTGCGGGTCAGCCGCGGGCTGAAGGAGCTGTCCCTGCGGCTTGTGCGGGAACGGCAAAAGCTCTGCGCCGAATTCGGGCGTGAGCCGACCGTCAGCGAGCTGGCCGAACGGCTCTCCGTCTCCCGTGAGGAAGCTGCCGAGGCGCTCGGTGCCTCGCTCCCTCCCCTTTCGCTGACCCGTGAGGACGACGACAGCGAGGGGGAATCCATTGACGTGCCCGTTTCGGGTGGCGAAGAACGGATCATCGACCGTCTGGCTTTGCAGGAGGTACTCAGTGAGTTGCCGCCAAACGACCGCTCCCTGATCATACTGCGGTATATCAAGCGGCAGACCCAGCAGCAAACGGCACAGGCGCTCGGCATGACCCAGGTACAGGTCTCCCGGCAGGAGCGAAAGATCCTCTCGCGCATGCGGGAGAAAATGACCGGATAGCAAGACCCGCACGGAGCATTCCGTGCGGGTCTTTGTCTATGTAGGATCAGAAAAACAGCTGCTTATCGGGGAACACCGGCTCACAGGTCACATTCAGCCCGAGCTTGCGCAGGGTCGATTCATCGCCCGAGCGCAAAAGCTGGGTGGAATGCAGCTCACATCCGCGCAGCCGCGGCAGCTGCGCCACCGCCTTAGCGGCAGTTTCATCCCGCGCGGCACAAATATACAGAGCCGTCAGCACGTCGTCCAGCTTCAACAGGCTGCTGCGGCTGCCGAGCAGATCCATCT
Organism: uncultured Eubacteriales bacterium; assembly: GCA_934667845.1. Taxonomy (GTDB): domain Bacteria; phylum Bacillota; class Clostridia; order Oscillospirales; family Acutalibacteraceae; genus HGM12789. The sequence goes on from CAKUMQ010000071.1 coordinate 4,473, forward strand.
TCATCTTTTTCACCGGCTCTAACACCGTCGGACTCATCAGCAGCACCTCTTTCGGAATATCCGCCATCACTTTGATGCTGTTCAAAACGGCGCCGCTGGTCGCGCTGAGCAGGTCAGTGGCTTTTCCGGTAATGATCCGCCCGTCCGGCAACTCAATCGCCACGGCGGGTGCATTGGCACTGTTGCGTTTATACAAAGCGGGCAGCACCGTAGAACGATCCTCCGGACGGAGATTCAGCTGCTGCATAATGGATTTGAGCTTTTCCACCGTTTCCGGCTTTTCCTTGCCCTGCTTGAGGTCAGCCATGCCTTTATAGTAACGGCGGATGATCTCCTGGCAGCCGGCGCGGCGGCAAACCTCGTCGTCTACGATCGCATAGCCCGCCATGTTTACGCCCATATCCGTCGGGCTGCAATAGAACCGGTCGTTGCCGGTGATGCGCGTCAGGATCGTGCGCACCAGCGGAAATGCCTCGATGTCGCGGTTATAGTTGACGGTCGTCTCCCCATATGCCTCAAGGTGATAGGGGTCGATCATGTTGACGTCCTGCAGATCGGCGGTCGCCGCCTCATAGGCGAGGTTGACCGGGTGCTTGAGCGGGAGATTCCAGATCGGGAAGGTCTCATATTTGCCGTAGCCCGCCTGCACGCCGCGGTGATGCTCGTGATAGACCTGCGACAGGCAGGTAGCCAGCTTGCCGCTGCCGGGTCCGGGCGCCGTCACCACCACAAGGGGCCGCGTCGTTTCGATATAGGGATTGGAGCCGTAGCCCTTTTCGCTGACGACATAATCCACATCCGACGGATACCCGGCAATGGGACGGTGAATATAGTTGCGGACGCCGCGGGCATTGAGCTTGTGGACAAACTCATCCGCAGCCGCCTGACCGGTATACTGCGTGATCACCACACTGTTGACAGAGAGACCGAGGGCAGTCAGTGCGTCGATCTGCCGCAGCAGATCCATTTCATAGCTGATTCCGAGATCGGCGCGGATCTTGGTTTTTTCGATACTTCCGGCGCTGATGCAGAAGATGACCTCCGCTTTATCCCGCATTTCGCAGAGCAGGCGGATCTTGGCATCCTTTTGAAATCCGGGCAGCACGCGCGCCGCATGATAATCGTCAAACAGCTTGCCGCCGAACTCCAGATACAGCTTCCCGTCAAAGCGGGCAATGCGCTCTAAAATATGATCCTTCTGCTTTTGTCTGTACAAATTGTTGTCAAAACCGATCTCCATATATTCGCGTCCTCCGTCTCTTTTGTCTCTCCGTTTATTATAGTACGTCCGCCGTCCGGTGTCAACGGCGTTTGACAGATTTTTCCCAAAACCGACGATTCACCCGGTCAAGCCGTCGCGGATACACTGAATGGTAGAAAGGGGGATGCCCTCATGCGCCGTCGCCGATCATCCGCGCCGAAAAAGGCTGCCGCGATCCTGCTGGTTTTATGTCTGCTCCTGCTGCTGTGCCTGTGGACGGCGGAAAAAAGATTGCAGCCGATCGTTGAACGGTACAGCGAAAATGGCGCAAAAACGCAGATCACGCGCTGCGTCAATGAAGCTGTCGCCAAATGCCTGACCGATCCCGCCGTTACCGACGGGCTGATCCGGCTGCAAACGGACAGCGAGGGCGCCGCTTTGCAGCTGGAGACCGATACCGCACAGGTCAACGCCCTGCGTATCCGGATAACGGACGCTGTGCTGCAAAAGCTGGAGAACTCCGCCATCCAATCCCTCAGCGTCCCGGTCGGCACCCTGCTCGGCTCGGAGCTGCTCAGCGGACGCGGTCCGAAAATACCGCTGCGTGTCAGCGCCAATCACGCCGTCACCACCGCTGTACACGGCGAATGGCGCTCTGCCGGTATCAACCAGACCGCCCACTCGCTTATGCTGAATGTCCAGATCGAGACCGAGCTGGCGCTTTCCGGCAGTCGGCAAGCCACCGCCTCTGTCAGCTGCGAGTATTTACTGACCGAGACGATCCTGGTCGGAAAGGTACCCACCGTCTACGCCGGAAATGCCCTCTCCGGTCATACGGGCGATTCATAACCGCATCGCCGGACACGGCGGGAGCCTCATACGCTAATTTCCCTCCCCCGGCACACCGCCCCCCTTGCTCTGTCTTTTTCGGCAGAATTTTGCGGTAACTTGCAAAAAGGGCTTGACAAATCCGCCACGACCCTGTATAATATACTTCGTTGCCGCAATTGCGGCGGCAGATGGCCCGGTAGTTCAGCTGGTTAGAACGCTAGCCTGTCACGCTAGAGGTCGACGGTTCGAGCCCGTTCCGGGTCGCCATTTGCTGCTATAGCTCAGTTGGTAGAGCGCATCCTTGGTAAGGATGAGGTCACCAGTTCAACTCTGGTTAGCAGCTCCAAAACCCCTGATCACTTATGTGGTCGGGGGTTTTACTTTTATCTGCTCTCCTCTTTTGGCGCAAACGCTGTGTTTTCTCCCATTCCGACCAAAACCCCTTTACAAGCCCATTAAAGCATGGTACACTTGACGCTGTACGATCTATAACAGAAAGCAGGGAAATTCAATGTCGGATGTCGATAGAATGATCGAAGAAGCCAAAAGCATGGATGAATATCTTCGTGAAGACGAGGAAAAATATTCAAATCTGACAACGGAGGAGCTGAGAAAGCTCCCGGATGAAGAGCTGATAATGGCTCTCGTCACACGAACAGCGGATGCGCTGAATGCGCTGATCGACCCCGAGCCGGAGGAGGAGCAGGATTATGAGGCCGCTCTGAAAACGGCGCTGGATCTGCTCAACGAGCACCAGAAGCTGTTTTACGCCGTTACCGAGCTGGAAAGCGAGGTCAACAACGGCGGGCTGTGCCAGTTCTTTGACAATTGCAGCCGGGTCGTCGCGCCGCTGGTCAGCGGGTATATGGATATCATCGGCGCCGCAGAGCACAAAAAGCTCTATGACGACTTTCTTACCAAACACGCCATCGACCCCGCAAACCTGCCTGACTTTGATGAAGAAGCCGAAAAAGACGGAATGGATATTGACGAAAAATACGCATTTGAAGAATACGACGATGCGTTCTATGAGATGGAGCCGCTGGAGACCTATCTGCTTGCCTACGCCAAGGCACACCTGGACAGCTTCTGAAAAAAACGAGGTCGGATCCCTTTTCGGGAACCGACCTCGTTTTCATTATACCTGATCAAACAGACTGCTCCGCTGCTTTTTTCGCCTTACACGGTGCTGCAGCGGATGATCAAAAATGCATGCCCTTTTTTCACAAACAGAGTCAGCGGGTAATCAGAATCCGCCGACGTTTCGGTTCCGGCATGGTCTGAATGGCTGATCTTACTGACGGAATAGCGAAACACTTTGCCTGTCATATCGGTAAACCGCACTTCCTCGCCCGCATCCAGCTGATCGGCAAAATCGAAAATGCCGCGCTCATATTTCCCGCCGATCACCAGTGTGCCGTCATAAAGACTTCCGGAAGACCTCGCCGGTATACATTCCGAGCCCGACCCGCTCCACCGGGCGTTCACCGGCAGCTTTATCTGTCTGTCGGGCAGCTCCAAAAGCCCGATAAAATCTGTGCCGCCGATTTCGGCAACAGGCATGGTATTGTCGGCACGCTTTTCGATCACACCTGCCGAGCGGTCAGGCAGGATCTTTTCCATCTTTTCAACGATCGCCGGAATAGCCGCCGTATTCTGTGCTTTTCGGATCTGCTGTACGATAAAAAACGCCGCAGAGACAGCGATCAGCACAATGCCCAGCGAAAGAACGGCAGCCGAAAGCCTCTTATTTCTCACGGCATGTCTTCCTATGAATAAGGCAGAGGATCACCATCGCCGTGCCGGACAGACCCATCAGCAGGAAATACGGCATCATATCCGGTGTATCGCCCGTGTTCGGAGATTTTTCATCCGGCGTGTAGCTGGCGTTAATGATCGTAAAGGTATCGCCGTTTTTCTGTATGCCGACCTTATAGCCGTTCGGCACACGCTTTTCGGTCACGCTCCATACGCTGCCGTCGTCAACGGTCTTCCAGGAATACATCCAGTCATTTTCGTGGCTTAATGTAACGGTCTGCTGCCAAACGCCGTCTCTGTTTATATCGACCTCAATACTGTCGGGACGGTTTTTGCCGTTGTCTTTCCAGATCTTGGTCACCTTGTAGTTGACATCGCCCTTCGACGGCGTGTTTTCGCTCATTTTCGGCTTGGCTGCAACGTGATAAAGCCATTCGCCGTTTTCCGCTACACCCGGAACGGCAACCATAAAGGATTCGAACACGACCGCTTTTCCCGCGTTTTCCGTGCGAACCGAACCGACAAGGTACATACCGGCGGTGAGCTCTTCAAAAGCCACGGTACCGTTTTCATCGGTCATGGCGGAGCGATCCGCCGCAATACCGTCAGCCAGAATATATGCGTTCAGCGTAACCGTCATCTCGTCCCATTCGGTCTGGGAGCTTGTGCCCGTAACGGCGACAGGATAATCGGCGAAGCTGCCCGCCAGGGTATACTGTTTATCCGCGGTAAGATCCGCAACATGCCAAAGCCGTATATCCTGCTCCGCAAAAGCGGTATCACCGGAAGCATATGTGATCTCCAGCCGGCAGTCGGTGCGAAGCTCCGCCCGTTCGACGGCATCCGCAGTCGAGTCGGCGCATACCGCCATTGAGGCGGACAGCAGCAGGACTGCAAAACAAAGCAGAGCGATGATCCCCTCTGTTTTTCGTTTCATATCAGTTCTCCCTCCTCGTTGATCGGCAGTTTTTTCTTTACCGGCTTGAGAAAGACATACAGCATCAGAATGAGCAGGATCGGCAGCGCCACGATCGGCGTGACAATAACCCGGTCGATAATGAACGCTTCGGATACGACCGTTAACGCACGGCTGCTTTCCGATTCAATGCGGTGGCCGCGTACAAGCAGACGGTGGGTGTTGATACCGTACGGCGTGCAGGTGACCAGTGTGCAGTATTCCTTATCTTTATCGATCAGCAGATCGCTGACATCGTCGGGCAGCACCGTTTTTATCTGATCGACTTCATAAGTATATGTCTTGTCCAGAACGGTAACACGAAACGTATCGCCGACACCCAGCTTATCCAGATCCGAAAACAACCGTGCGCTGGGCAGTCCCCTGTGCGCCGAAAGAACGGCATGGGTCCCTTTTCCGGCAATCGGAAGACTGCTGCCCTCGATATGTCCGCAAGCCCGGTTGAGGGCAGACGGATCGGCGCCGTGGTAGATCGGCAGCTTCACCTGTATCTTATCAATGTCAATATACCCGATGATGCCGTCTCCCGCAGCATTCAGGCAGTCCGCATAGCCCTCGACCTGCCCATACTCCGACAACGGAAAATTGAGCTTTTTCAGGGCTTCATTGTATCTCTCGGCATTCTCGTATAATGCGGTATAATCCTTCGGTGAAAGGCTTTTGACGATCATATCATAATCCACGACCGCCCTTGACTGGGTAACGGAGTTCCAATAGCTGCTGACCGACGGATACAACAAAACGGAAAGGCCGAGCAAAAAAACGCCGAGCAGGATCAGAGTGATCACTTTGCGTCTTTTCACGGTTCTGCCTCCCCTTGCGTTTCCAAAGCAAGCGCCTCCGCACCACACCGTCAATACCGGATATCGCCGTACCCGTGCAGGACAAAGCGGCAGCCCCGCCGCAAGGGCGGCTTTCCGCGCGGATCCGGATGCGTTTGCCTTGGAATATAAAATATGCCGGGCGGGAGGCGAAAGACAAAGTCCCCGCCTCCCGCGGCTGTTAAAGACAACTGACCAAAATCAGAAGGATTCCTTGCTCATTCTCTTGTTGGTCACCAGGAATATACCGGCAGCGATCACGGCGAGAGCGCCGACGCTGATGAAGATCACTGTTCCGATACCGCCGGTTTCGGGAAGAACGGTACCGGTCGAGTTTGCCACCTTTGCCGTAAGGGAAAGGTTTGCGGCATCGGGAGCCAAAGCGGTCCCGGCAACAGAAGCGGTATCCTTATCGGTGATCACGATCGTGATATCCTCGGAAAGCTGGTTGTAGCCGTCCGGCGCAGCGGTCTCTTCCAGCAGATACGTTCCCGCTTCAAGCCCGGAGAAAGATGCCGAACCGTCCGCGGCAGTCGTCACCTCGGTCGCCTGTGCCTTTTCGGACACCCAGGACACTTTCGCGGTGCTTTCATCGTACCGGTAATATCTGCCGCTGTTGTTTTTCAGCACAAATTTGGCATTTTCCAGCTTTGTGTCCTCAAAGCCCGCCTTATACTTGTCGATCACAATATTGAAGGAGTAAACATTGACCTCAACGGTGGTCGTCCTGGTTTTTGTCCCGTCCGCAGGATCGGTGCTGTGGGTGAGCTTTGCCGTGTTGGTCTCTTTGTCGCGCTCGATCGCATTCGTATTCACGGTTGCGGTATAGGTGATCACGACCGCTTTATCGACCATGTGTTGATAAGCCAACATATCCAGGTTTACCTTAAAGCCGTTTTCCGTGTCGCTGATCGTCGCCTCTGCGGTAACATCCTTACCGTCGACCGTGATCTTGACATCCTTGTTATAGGTGAGACCGGCGCTCATTGTATCGGTAACTTCATAGAGATATTCCGTATAGCCCTTGACAGAGGGAACCTTGCCGGTGACGGTATAGGTCAGGATCTGCCCGACCTCGACGGTCTTATCGGCATCGTCAACGATCTTATCGATTTCATGCACTTCGTTCTTATCTTTGATAAAAACATCCTTTGCAGTCGTGAGCTTGCAGACCGTGCCGCTTGTGCCGGCGACAAAATAGTAACCGAGCTCAAGACCAGAGGCCTTCATCGTCGTGCCGTCCGCGACAAACGCCGTGCCCGTGCCGAGAGCATCCTGATTTTCCCGCAGGAACTTCGCAAAGCTCGCGGCAGAGAATTTGGCTTCATCTACCGTGACAATGTATTTGGTCGCGCCGTTTGCGGTGAGAATAAGTCCGTTTTCGGCAACCGCAGCATACTCCGCAACCTTTGCGTAAACAGCATCGTCCGTGTCGATGGTATAGGAGTGGTTGTCGCCGGAATAGGTAACGTCGAAGATCTTATACGCCGTATAAGTTCTGCCCTCCTGCGGGTTGGTGATGGTGATGCTGCCGGTCTCTCCCGCAGCCAGCGCGTTAAGCCCCAGCGCAACCAGCATAATGAGGGCAAGCAGACATGCCATTATTTTTCCTGTTGTTTTCATACTACTGTTCCTTTCCGAAATGTTCTGGGTTACTGTATTCCAATATCCTTCCAACGGCACATAACTTTTACTTGGAAAAAAGGTCGGAGCCGTCAGCCACTCCCCCTTTCATATGCGCGTCTCAACAGATACCCCGCCGTTGCGGCGATGAGCATAAGCCCCAGACCGCCGTACAGAAAGAGCGTGATGCCGATGCCGCCGGTTTCCGGCAACACAACACTTGCTGTGTTGTAAACCGTAATGCCGACATCATCGGACAGGATAAAGGTATAGCGGTTGCTGTCCGAAAGGAATTGTCCGCTGGCGGAATCCTTTACGGAAACGGTATATCCGTTGACCGGCTCTTCGACAACCGTAACCGAAGAGCCTTTCTTTATTCCGGTGATCCTGGCGGTCTCATTGTGCCGCAGCAACAGGCTCTGCGTTTTTTCATTGCCGTCTGCGTCCGTATAGGAGACGGTA
>CAKUMQ010000072.1 GCA_934667845.1 uncultured Eubacteriales bacterium
TCTCCGTAGAGGTAAAAATCTACGACCATATCCCCTGCCTCAATGATCTTTCCGCGGGTATCATACCGCAGATCCATGCCGATACCGGTTTTTCTGCTTTCGCTGTCCTCGGTCGTCCGCACCTGACAGACATTAAAACGGTGCACGCCCTGCTTCATGTTGAACCAGGTCATATCCGTAACATCCAGATAAAAGGCGGAGGCCATACCGTCGGTGTACAGGTAGGTGGCAGGAAAACCGCTGCACCAGTATTTCGTGTCCTCTACCGTCTGATAGGTCGGCACCTCCTGATTGATGGATACCCTGTCGGCAAAAACGCCCTGCCGCCACAGCATGATCCGCGGCTCGCCGTTTTCCAGCGTGACCGCCTCGGTCAGATGGTTGGTCACGCGGAAATGGATCAGCGGATTTCCCTCGTAGGCCTCCACCTCGATATCAAACGCATACCCTTTGTCCGCATGCACACCGGAGAGCTTCAGCGCCTTTCTGGCATCGGAATCCTCCGTCACCTGCAGCTTAGTGGGATCGGCGCCGAACGCCTCTCCCTGGATCAGCGGCATTCCGCTGTCAAAAAACGCCGTCCACTCCCCGCCCTTGCGGATATAGGTGGTCAGGATGTACTCGCCCTTATCGTTGCGGGCAAAGGTCGCCTTATGGTCGCCCGCGATCACACTGCCGCTGTCCTTGTCTGTTTCCAGTCCGATCCTGACAGACTCATCCTTACGATAGGCATAGGTATGCCCCTTTTTCGCCGACGAGCCGCCCGATACACAGCCGCCCAACAGCGTGCCGATCAACGGGAACAGCATCGCCAGACTGATGCCGCGCAAAAACCGTTTTCTGTCCATATTGCACTCTCCTTTTGTTTCCTTTTCCGTTTTTACCCATCCGATAACGCCGAAACCGTCCGTTCTCAGTCGTCTGTACGGAAGATCCGCATACAGATCCGTCCCAGCACAAAGGTGATCACAAACAGCACCACGGCGATCGCGGAGGAATAGCCCATCTGAAACCGCAAAAACGCATAGTCGTACAGGTGTGCCACGATCGTATGGGCGGCATAGTTCGGCGTCGGCATACCGGCAAACTGATACACCACGTCGAAAACACCGAACGATCCGACAATGGCGTTGATCGCACCGAACAAAAGCTGCGGCTTCATCAGCGGAAGCGTCAGATAGTACAGCTCATGCCAGCGGTTTTTAATGCCGTCAATGCGCCCCGCCTCATATATTTCTCCGGGCAGGCTCTGCAATCCCGCCAAAAAGACAAGGAAGCCGCTGCCCATACTCATCCAGACCGACATCAGGATCACGACCGGGAAAATATACCGTGCGCTTTGATTCCAAAGGATCGGCTCCGAAATAAAACCGGCATTGAGCAGGAAATTATTGATATAGCCCGTCCGGTCGTTGGAGAACATCGTCAGCCAGACCGTCGCCATGGCAATGCCGCTGGTGATCGAGGGCGCGTAAAACGCCAGTGTGAAAAACCGCCGGAAATGCATGCTGTTGATCAGCCACGCCATGATGAAGCTCATGAAATACCCGATGGGGCCGATAAACAGCGCAAAAACAAAGGTATTTTTCAGAGAAAGCAAAAAGATGCTGTCATCCAAAAACAGATGCCGGTAATTGGACAGCCCCGCAAAGGTCGCCGGTTGGATCATATTGTAATTTGTCAGACTCAGACCGATCGCGATAAGGATGGGCACGATCACAAACACGGCAAACAGAAGCAGAAAGGGCAGCAAAAACAGATAGCCGATGCCGTTTTCCCGCCAAAACCGCGCGAGTCCCTTTTTCCGTTTTCCCGATACACAACTGCTGTTCATAGGATACTCCGTTTCTCCGACTCCGGGCGGTGAATTACTTTTTGCACTCCGCGGCTCATTCCACCAATCCGCTGCGCTCCACGCCCTGCATAAACTGCTTTTGCAGGAAGCAGTAGACGACCAGCACAGGCAGGATCACCAGAAATATCGCCGCCATCAGCGTGCCCTCGCTGACGATTTTCGAGGCGTTGACCGTCGCCGCATTGACGGAACCGCCGAACAGGGAATCATAAGCAGCTTTCACCTGCGGCAGCATTGAGGGCAGGGGCAACTGCTGAACCTTGGTAATATAGATCGACGGCTCATAATAGTCGTTCCAGTGCCAGACCATCGCCAGCACGACCGTTACCACGACCGAGGTACGCATGGTCGGCAGCGCAACACGCCAGAAGGTGCGCAGCGGTCCACAGCCGTCGATACGCGCCGCCTCCTCGAGAGAGCGGGGCATATTCAGGAAAAACTGGCGGAACAGAAAGATAAACAGTCCGCCCTTTAACCCGTAGCCGAAAAACTGCGGAACGATCAGCGGCAGATAACTGCCCGTCCATTTAAGTGAAGCAAAGATCAGGTACTGCGGAAGAAGGATCGTCTGCACCGGCATCAGAATGCTGAGAATGGCAAAAAAGAACAGCAGCGCTCTTCCGCGGAACTGATAGCGGGCAAAGCCATAGCCGATAAAGGAACAGCAGAGCACTTTCAGCAAAATACCGGTGCCGGTCAAAAGACAGGACACCGCAAAATGGCGCGGATATCCCAGCAGCGTCCACGCATAGGTGAAGTTATCCAGACAAAGACTGCGCGGGATCCAGTTGACGCTCAGATCATACAGATCGTTTACCGACTTCATCGAGGTGATGACCATGTACAGAAACGGATAGATGAACACAAAGGCGATCACGCTGAGAAAGGCGTAGGAAAACAGCGTCACCAGGATCTGACCCCTTGACAGCTTGCCGGAGTAAAACCGATAGAGCCGCCCGAAGCCGCGCCGTTTTTTCAGCTGATCCCACCGACAGCGGCAATTCTCTTTTACGCTCATGCCGCTCTCCCCCTTTTCCTGCGCCGCGGCTCATTTTGTTCGGAGTGGATAAACCCTTTCATAATCAGGAATATCAGCCCGACCAGCAGCAGGACAAAGACAAAATAGATCCAGCTGATCGCGGCGCTGTATGAAAACTGCTGCTTGCGGAAGGCCTGCTCAAAAAAATACGAGACCATGGCGTTTCCCGTGTCGCCGAACGAGTCAATGACCACATAGACGATCACCAGCAGCATGATCGGGGACACCATCGGCAGCGTGATTTTCCAAAGCATCTCCCACTCTGTCGCACCGTCCACGCGCGCAGATTCATACAGCGACACATTGATATTCTGCAAACCGGACAAAAACAGGATGATCGGCACACCCGAACGCCAGAACACATAGGTGATCCGATTCAGAAACGCGCTCGCCAGCGTGGTCAGCGTCGTTCCGAGATACTCTCTGACCCCGTCGGGCAGGAGGATACCGCGTGCCATATTCATGGCCTGCTCGCCCACATCCATGCCGAGCAAAATGCTCATCACATAGCCGGTGCCGAGCAAAAACGGCAGGAAATACACCGTGCGGTAAAAGCCGCGCCCTTTAAACGGCTTATTGAGAAATATGGCGATGATCAGCGAGAAGACCACGATCAGCAGCGTATTGATCACGCTGTCTTTGGTGACGGACTGAAAGATGGCCGTAAAGGAAGTATCCTCAATAAACGCATTCACATAGTGCCCGAACCCCTGAAAGGTAAACGTCGACGCCCCTTTCACGATCGTGTATTCTCCGAAGCTGATCACCAGGGAAAACAGCACCGGATACAGGAAGAATACCAGCGTTCCCAGAATAAAGGGCGACACGAAGAGCAGCCCCTCGCGGGTCTGACGGTCCATTCCGCGTTTACGTTTCTTCATGCTGCACCGTCCTTTGAGACCACGGTATACGCAAGGCCGTCTACCGTTACGCCGTTTTTCTCATATGCCGTTTCTCCGTAATTCACATACACGGCGGTTCCGTCGGAATAGCTCACGCAAAACACCGTATCCGTGAGCTTCTCGTGCCGGATCATATAGGCGCCGTATGTACTGCCCAGACGGTCGTTGAACTGTTTGGCGGCGGAGACGATATCCTCACGCCAATCGGTATAGGCGGAGGAAAACAGCGTATCGTAACCGGTTCCGCGCAGCTCCTTTGAATTGACGGCTGTCAGCTCATAATAGGGCACATAGCCGTATTCCACCATTTTCAGCGTCTGCGCCGTCTTATCGTAGAAAAGATTGTTTTGCGTACCGGTATAGTAGACGCTTCCGTGAACCACCATCTGGTAGAAGGGTACAGTTTCATCGCCGAAAGCGACCGACACGCTTTTTTCCGGGATCTCACTCAGATAACGGGCATGCGCCAGCGTATACAGATTGCCGCCCGAAACAGCCGCGCTGCCAAAGGACGCACTCCCCGATCTCAGCATTTCCTGCCAGGCAAGGATGGTCTGATCGGTCAGGCACGGATTCTTTTCATTATGATCACTGTATACCAGAGACCCCAGACGCGCAAAGGACAGTCCGGATACGCCCCAGTCCTTTGCCTTGCTTTGTATACCCGACAACCGTTTGAGCGCCGAGACCGGGCGCATAAGAAAATGGCTCTCCTCGCTGTTTGTGTACATATAGTGGTTGGGATCGCGTGCAGCATCGGTATTTAAGCTGTAACCACCATTTCCGGTGTAAATATCGGTATAGTTGACCTGCAAAAACAGACCGGTCCCCGTATTCCTGCATGTATCCGCCAGCTTTTTGAGTCCGCCGACCCCACCAAGCCGGCCGGATACGGAATTGGTCTGCGGAGCAGCCAAAAGCCCGCTTTTTTCCCATCCGCGCAGCACCACTACCGTCGACGGCACGCCGTCGTCCACAAGCTCACGCACCATAGCCTCAGTCTGTTCAAAGGTCGTCAGCGGCTTAAAGAAGCGGAAGAAGAGCTTTTCCTCCTGAATACCGCCGAGCACATCCAATATGACCGGCACCTTTCCCCCGACCGGAGAGGACGGCAGACGTTTTGTCGCGATCAGATGCTCCCGCACGGCGTTCGCCATACCGCTGTAATCTGCCTGATCCCCGCCAAGGAAAGTATAGCGGGCAATGCGGTCACCGGCGTAGCGCTCCGCATCCAGCAAAACGGCCAGAGGGAATACGGAGGAGCCGCCGGCAATGCTGATGGAGGAGCCGAACACCCCGTAGGATTTCCGGTAGGTAAAGGTGTTGTATATACGGTTGATCCCCACGGATACGCCGCCGGGCGCCACATTGAGCGCCGCATAGGCGTCGCCGCTTTCCACCGTCGTCACAAACGCCGATTTACCGATCTTCACACCGTAGACCGGCAGCATCGCCTGAATATCGGTATGCTCCCTGTCGTTTTTCTCCAGTGCGCCGATATTCACGGTAGCAGAGGAATAATACGGAATGGTATAAGCCTTCAATGCGCTTTGGCGAAGCGCCTCCTCTTTAAAATAAAACAGTTCGCCCGGTCCGTTCGGATAGAAGAAATATCCCTCATCCGTGTCTGCCGCCGCGCCGAAATAGGGCAGCAGATCCACGGAAATAAGATTGGTTTTCTCCCCGTCGCGAATGGCACTGTCCGGAATGGACACCACCAGATTTTCGCCGTCCAGACGCAGCTCTATCGCTAATTCGAGCTTTAACTTCCCCATGGTGAAATGCAGACGCACGCCGTCCGGCAGGTCGGTGCGGACGACCGCGGTCGCGTCCGCCGCGGAGCAGCCCGTGCGGGTATCGCCCTTGGTATCACCTGTCAGCGCATAGGAGAACACGAACAGCGAACGAAGCTGGCTTTCCCATTTTTTGTTGGCTTTCCGGCTCAGGCGTTCCTCCCGCACCGTTGATTCCCACAGATAGCCGGTAGCTTTTTCCCACACCGCCACGGCCTGATTATCCTCTGAAATATACAGGGCAAGCTCATCATTCTGTACACTGGGAACATACCCCTCCGGCGCCAAGTCGGGATCTGCTTTATCCAGCGTTCTGACCGGGGATACAGCCGCGGACGAGTCCGGCTCCGGCAGGTTCACCTGCGTTCCCGAACAGCCGCAAAGCCCCAGGCAAAGCGCGATCAGCAAAGCTGTCGTTTTTCTTTTCATGACCGACCTCATTCCTTTTATCGCACACGTTGTATGTACCCCGTCATGTACCGAACAAGGCATATTTCGCCTCCCTGATCACGCCGGCAATAAACTGATACAGCTGGCTTGCCAGCGCAAACATCAGCAGCCCGACGGCGCAGATCAGCGCCATAAACAGGATAGACAGGATCAGAACAAGCACGGTCTTTTTCAAAGAAAAATTGTTCATCACCATCACGCTCACCAGGATAAGGAAGCCTATCCATATCTCCGTTGCCGTCAGCAGAATCTGAAAAAGCGCTGCATCCGTCGATCCGAACAGGTGCGAAAGAAGCGTCAGCGGAATCGCCATCAGAATATAGGGAACCGTCGCATACATCGTGGCCATGACCGCCTCGCGAAACTGCGTTTCTCCGTCCATGATGGAGGTAACGGCAAAAACGGAGACCGACCACGCCGCCAGCGGAATCAGGAGCTTGAGGATCTCCATGGTCACGTTGATCTCCTCCGCACCCGTCCCCGCCAGCGGAAAATGCAGGAAAAAGAGATACACCATGCGCACGGCGAGCAGAAGCAGCAGAAGCAGCACGGCAGGGTAATAGCGGAAACGGTCACGGGAGGCCTGCAGCGCACGGAACGTATCCACGGGATACCGTACTACGCAAAATGCCAGTGAAAACAAATGCATATACAGTCCCCCCTGCTATATTTTGGAATAATACCGCCGGATCACGCGTCCGACCCGTTTCAGAAATAGGCGGATCAACACAATAACCAGCACAACCAGTACAACAGCCGCTGAAACGACCCAGCCGAAATGCTGACGCAGCACTTCAAGGCGGTATTTGGAAAATGCAGCCGAATACCCCGCCTTATCGTTGCACATTTCATAATGCTCCATCGACAGCTTATACTGTCCCTGCTTATAATACGCCTTGGCAAAGCCCTTGTTGGCTAAGGCGTAGTTGGAATCGATCTCCGTGACCTGCTTCCAGTAGTCCACCGCGCCGACATAATCACCGTTGCTGTACAGCGTCACCGCGTCCGTGACCAGCTCCATAAACCTCGTCGGAGCAAATACCTTGATGCAGTTCGCAGCGGCATCCAGCACATATACATTGCCGCGGCTGTCCGTATCAACGGCGATCGGGTCGGTAAAATCGTCCGCACTCTCGCCGATGCCGCCGAATACCGCCAGGTTATTGCCGCCGTCGTCGTACACATGGATCTCGCCGCCCCAGCTTTCCAGCAGGAATATCAAGCCGTCTGACGCAACGGACAGATCTGTGAAATACGGCGTATGCGCCGTTCCGTCTACCGTAACGGTGTAGCCGAAGCCGTCTTTTTTGGGGTAGATATTCTTGCTGACAGAGCTGATCTTTTTCAGCTGTCCCGCCGCATCCGCCGTCGTGACATACAGCGTTCCGTCCGCCGCAACGTCAAAGGAAAGGCAGGACGCCGGTTCACGTTTCTGCATGCTGTGCTGCTGCTTTTCCGTGGAAAACCATTTGCGGATCTGATACCAGAGATCAAAGCCGACATCTCCGGCGCTGATATAGCCGCGGAAGTTGTTGTAGGCATCCATCTGCATGATATACTGGTTGCGGATCACATAGAGGTAGCCGGTGCTGCTCACCGCCACCCGCCGGGGAGACATCACAAAATCCGCAGAAAGCACATCCGATTTCGGCGTGCCGAAAGTTTCCACTGTCTTTCCGCTCCGGGAGTATTTTATGATGCGGTTATTTCCCGTGTCCGCCACATACATGGCGCCATAGTTGTCCGCATATACGCTCTGCGGGCCGCGCAGACGGTCGTCTGCCGCACCCTCGACCGCCATATCCACCTCTCCCGCAGCATTGAACCGCAGGATGCGGTCATTTCCTGTATCCGCCACATACAGGATGTCCTGATCGGACACAAACAGATCCTGCGGGGCGCTCAACGTGCCGTATTCACTTCCCAGATACGCAATGGTCTTTGTCAGCGTATACGCCTTCGGAATGGGCTGGATCGGCGTTTCGTAGTTGTAATCGACAATGAAATCCACCTCAGCCCAGGCCGCTGCGGGAAAAGCGCAGCTCAGAACCGTCAAGAGAGCCGCAAGCATGATTCCGATCTTCTTTTTCATAAATCCCCGCCTACTCTCTGTCAACCGTAGCATCTCATTTAATGCCGGAATGTGCCATTGTCTGCATAACCTTTCCCTGCATAGCGGTAAATACGATGATCGTCGGCATAGTCGTCAGCAGCGAAGCCGCCATGGTCGCGCCGACACGTCCGAGATCCGCCACACCGACGCCTCCGGCAATGGTCGACAGCGCCACGGGCAGCGTTTTCTTCTCCTGACTGACAATGTAGACCAGAGGTGAAAAGCTGTCGTTCCACGAAGAGATAAAGGAGAGGACGACCAGCGTGGCAATTGCCGGTTTCAGCAGCGGCATCACGACCTTGAAGCAAATGCGCATTTCATCCGCCCCGTCGATCCGCGCCGCCTCGATCAGCGCCGTCGGCACCTCACGGGTAAAACGCTCCATCAGGAAGAAATTATAGGCGACCGCCAGCTTCGGTATGATCAGCGATGCATACGAATCAAACATACCGAGCTTTGTGATCACCAGGTAGTTCGGAATCTGCGTAACGTATACCGAAAACATCAGCGCGGCGACAACGATCTGCATAATGACCCCGGACCCTTTCGGATGGTGGATCACCAGTCCGTATGCACCGAGAATACAGATGAGCACTGTCCCGATAACCGTGACGGCAGTGACAAACAGGCTGTTGAACACATACCGCAGAAACGGCACCGTGCTGCTTCCCAGAGAGATCACCAGACCCGAAAAATTGTCAAGCGTCGGTTTCCGCACGAAAAAGCGGGGCGGAAAACGCAGGATCTCGTCGAGTGGCTTGAACGCCGAGCACACCAGATAGACCAGCGGAAGAAGGGAAAACAACATCAGCAGGATCGTGACGGTATAGAGGACTACGCTCTCAAAGGTAACCTTTTCGATCTTATTGCGGTACCACTTGGTCACCCTAGTCATAGATATTCACCCCCGTCACCAGCTGCGGATATTCCTCGCGTTTGGAAATAAGCTCCTTGTTGATCTCTTCGATCGCCTCCTCGAGGGAATCCCGAGGCGTAATATCCTGTTTTTCCACGACCACGCGATTCCAGGCGTTATTCAGGTGGCGGGTCAGATAGGAGCCGCCCAGCACGCCCGGCGTCTCGACCGCCTGCGTCCACGCCTGACGGAATACCGACAGATCACCCGCGCGCCAGCTCAGATCTCCGAACGCCGCCAGATTGGCTGTGTTGACACGGGAACCGAGACCGATGCGGGATTCCACCTCGCGCGCATAGCGCGATTGTGTCTCCTCACCCATCCACCATTTGAGAAATGCCCAACATTCGTCGGGATAGGCGGTATTTCCCATGATCATGGAAGCCGAGGACAAACAGCCCGACCAGGCACGGTTTAACGTTTCTCCGTTCTTGTGACCGGGCACCTGAGCGATCCCCCACTTACCTGACAGCTCCGGCGCGCCGATCAGCAGAGACATATACTCGGCATAGCCGCCGATCCCCACCGGCAAGGTGCCGCTGCGGAAACGGTTGAAAAATGCCGTCGTATAAGGAACGCCGTAATTGGTATACAGCTCGGTCAGCTCCTGGAAGGCGCGGTAGCCCACCACGCTGTCCAGCGCGGTACGCGAGCCGTCATCGGTATAATAGCGCCCTCCGAGCTGGAACAGGAACATGGACAGATCCTGCGGCACATAGGCACTCAGCTGATTCTGATAGAGCACCTGCAGGGTGTTGGAATAGAAGTCCTCCCATGTATCCGGCACGGTCAGACCAAGCTGCGCAAAGATATCCTTGCGGTAAAACAGCAGGCGGAAATCGGTGCGCTCCGGAATGCCGTACACCTTGCGGTTAAATGTCAGCGGCTCAAAGGCCGCGGGCAAAAACTGCGCGGAAAATTCGGCAAAGCCCTCTCTGTCCGACAGCGGCAGTGCAGCATCCCGTATGGCCAGTTCGACGGCAGTATTCGCCGTAACACTCAGCACAACGTCCGGCGTCTTTCCCGATACCATAGAGAGCAACAGAGAATTCACCGCACCGGCGCTGAGCTGTCCGGCGGGAAGCAGGTTGACGTTGGCATATACCCCGGAAGAGGGAGTAAAACTGTCATCGATCAGCGCACGGAGGATCTCCGCTGCTTCCGTACTCATCGACACCCAGACCGAAAGCGTTTTTCCTGTCTCGCCGTTTGCCTGAATACCGACATTGTTGTAGTCCTTCGTAAAGGAGATCATAAAATTCTGCAGCGTCGCCCAGAGCTTTTCGTACCAGCGGCTCGTCACATTTTTGACCGGCGTCTCCCTGCCGCAGATCTCAAAATAATCCACGGTCAGCGGCATGGACTGGAGAACGGTATACCAGGAGGACAGGGAGATCTGATTTTCCTCCAGAGTGCTCAACCGGCGCGGAATGCTTTCCGGATCCTTCAGACAATCCTTCAGCGAGGACAAGATCTGCTCCATGCTGTTGATCGCGGCGGTATTTTTCCCGCCCGCAAGCTCGCGCAGCCGCACGACTTTTCCCTCAAGGCTGGCATACAGCGCCCCGAACACCTGTCTCGTCTCCGGTATGTTTTCCTCGATATCGTATTCGTAGTTGACATCCGGCGATGAGCCGGTCAGCATAGTCACCTTGAGCAGATAATCGGTAAAGCTCTGCGCATCCGTACCGAGCGAGAGCATGATATCCGTATATTCCGCCGCCATGACCGTCATGGTCAGCCGATGGGTCTTTCCCGCCTCAAAATAAAACAGATACGGCTCTTTGTCCTCGCTGCTGAGCGTCTCCAGATACCAGTCAGTGCGGTAAGCGAAACGGTAGGCTTTCAGCTCCTCAAACGGCACCACGCCGTCCACGGCAATCTGACGGTAGACCGGCAGCCCGTTGGACTGGGAGCTGTTCACCCGCAGATCGATACGGTACAGCCCTGTCGAAGGAACGGTAAATTCCCAGGTTATGCTCTGTCCGCCCTTGTTCCAATAGTTGTTGCCGATGGTATTCAATCGGCGGAACCCGCTCTCAAAGGGCGATGTGCGCGGATCATAGTCCGCCACGCGCTGGAGGTTTGGCGAGTTCTTTTCCGCCGCGTCCTCGGCTTCAAAGAAAACGCTGTCCTTCACCTCGGCATAACCGTTTTCCGCATAGGATTTTTTCACTTCGGCATAGGACGGCGTCGTTTTGGGCGCAACAAGGCTCAATCCCGCCAGAGCCACACCCTGCTGCACATACTGCATCCGGATCGTGTGCCGGCCCTGCGTGAGGAGAACCGTCAGCGGCTCGGTGTAATAGCCCTCCTGATCGTAAAGGAGGCGGGAATTCCATTTTTCGATCAGCTTTTGCGAGGACGCCACCTCGTCGCCCAGAGCGTTGACGGTCGGTTTGGCGGAATCGGTCCAATTCCATGCCAGATCTACGGTCGCCAGCTCTTTATACGGAATTTTTCCGTCTATATATAACTCGCGGACGGCGTCCAATGTCGACACCTGATACGCGTAATAATCAAATTTCAGATTGTAGAGTGCCGTTTCGGGAACAAAGACGGTGTATTCCACCCAGTCAATATCTTCATCCCACAGCAGAGCCGTGCGGGCAGGCTCGCCGAACGGGCGAATACGCCCCTCCAGTGAAACAGAGCTGCCGGTAACGGCATCGG
>CAKUMQ010000073.1 GCA_934667845.1 uncultured Eubacteriales bacterium
TGTAGGTCGCCATAAACAGCGGGAAGGTGAACAGCGAGAGCCATTTCTGGAACGCCGTGGCGCGGATGCGTTTCCATTCGGAAAACAGCGTGACCGCCGCCATGCCGAGCAGCATGGCATAGCCCTCCAGACCGGTGAGCAGCATGGTCCAGAACGAATCCCACACATCCACGCCGTGAAGCACGCCGTAGATCTGTACGCAGAGGTTGAGCACCACGCCGATCAGCGGCAGCAGGATCATCGGGATATTGTTCATCAGCAGGTCATAGCAGGCAAAGCCGCGTTTTTGGAACATACCGCGGATCAGCTTTCCGGTATAGCGGCCGAACACCTGAAGATATCCCTTTGTCCAGCGCATGCGCTGGCGCCAGGACTGGCGGAATTTTGTCGGCTGCTCATCGTAGAAGATCGCGTCCTCGCAGTAGCCGACCGGCTCTTTGCGCAGCAGGCACTGTACGGTAAACTGCGTGTCCTCCGACAGCAGGAAGAAGTTCCAGCCGCCGATCTCCTCCAAAAAGCTGCGGGAGACCAAAAAGCCGGTGCCGGTCACGACGCAGCTGGTGTTCAGCCGCATCCGCGGGCGGTTTAAAAACTGCGATTCCCGCAAAAACAGCAGTCCGTGACCGGAGGAAACCCAGTTGTCGCCAAAGTTTTTGGAGTTGCGGTAGCTCGTGACGATGCGGTAGCCGTCGGAAAAGGTGCGGTTGATCTCTGTGAAATAATGCGGATCCAGAAGATTGTCCGCGTCCAGAACCAGAAAGCCGTCGAACGCGTCCGAACGCCCGTCCTCTTTCAGACGGCTGAGCAGAAAATTGAGCGCGTATCCCTTGCCGACCTGCTCGTGATCTTCCCGCTCATAGACAAGCGCGCCATGCTCACGGGCGACCTCTGCCGTGCGGTCGGTGCAGTTATCCGCCACAATGCAGACTGTGATATTTTCCGCCGGATAGTCCTGTCCGCGGATACTGTCGATCAGCTGACCGATGACGGCCTCCTCATTGCGGGCGGCGATCAGCACGGCATAGCGGTGCTGTTTTTCCGGCAGATGAGGCTTGCGGCGGGTCAGAAACGGCACCACCATATAGAAAAGCTGGTAGGCGGCGCACAGACTGAACAAAACGGTGACAATCAGATTGACAAGACGTATGGTTTCCATGGGAATTATCCTTTCTCGTCAGCCGACGCGGAAAAGGTGAGGATGGCTTTGAAAAGGTCGCCGTCCGTGGTGATATCCAGCCGCCCCTTTTGCAGCGCGGCAAGCGAAGCGGCAATGGAAAGCCCCAGTCCGCTCCCCTCGGTGTTGCGGGAGCTGTCGCCGCGCACAAACCGCTCCGTCAGTTCATCGGGAGAAACGGTCAGCTCACTGCGGGAGATATTGCGGAATATGCAGATGGCCTGATTGCCGTTTTTCAGCAGATCAAGATACACCCGCGTGCCGGACAGGGCATATTTGCAGATGTTGTTCATCAGATTTTCGAAAATGCGCCAGAGATGGCGGCTGTCCGCCGATATCGTCACAGTCTCTTCGGGCAGATGCAGGATCGGCGTCAGCCCGGCGGCATCAAAGCGCTCGGCATATTCGCCGACCGCCTGTGCCAGCATGGTGTTCAGATCGCAGGCAGACAGCTCGACCGTCAGATTGCCTGTCGAGGCCTTTGACGCCTCGATCAGATCCTCGATGAGCTTTTTCAGCCGGGTAGACTGACGGTCGAGTACGTCGATATAGGAGCGGATCTGTTCGTTTTCCGGTTCTTCCTTTTTGATCAGATCCACATAGCTGATAATGGAGGTCAGCGGCGTTTTGATATCGTGAGACACATTGGTGATCAGCTCGGTGCGCAGCCGCTCGCTTTTGAGCCGGTCCTCCACAGCCCTTTGCAGCCCCTCGTCGATGCGGTTGAGGTCGTCGGCTGCGGCTTTGACATCGCCGGGCAGCCCCTTTGTGGGCAGATGGGTGCTCAGCTCGCCGTCGGCGATGCAGGTGATCCCCTCGCGGATGCGGCGCAGCCCCGAGAAGAACCACAGCGTCAGCGGAATAAGCAGGAGCTTTTCCAGCGCCCAGACCCAGAGCAGCGCCTGGGGACGGTCGATAAGCAGCACAAGCCCGGTCAGCTCCAAAAGCACGAGCAAAAACAGCGCGCACGCGGTTTTCGGTATCAGCGGCAGTGCGGCAAAACCGTGTGCCAAAGCGGAACACAGCCGGGAGAGCAATCTGCCGATCCGGTGGATCAGCGTGTTGCGCCAAAACGTGTGGGTCTTGACACGCGCGGCAATGTCGAGCACAAACAGGAGAAGAAGCGCGCAGGCGGCGACTATGGCAGCAGGGAGGAACACGGGGAGAAAGAAGCGGCTGTCACTCGCCTCATTGACCATCAGGGCAAGCAGCCAGCCAGCTGTCCCGATCAGCAAAGCGGACAGCTCGGTGGGCAGACGGCTGTAGAGACAGCAGACCGGCGTTTTGGGATCCTCCGCCCGCCGTGCCGTGACGCAGCACAGAAACACCGTCAAAGAAAAGCTGAGGATCAGTCCGAACAGGCAGAAAATAATCCCGCCCGTGCGGTGGGCAAACAGCCATGCCGTCAGCGCCAGTGTAACGGCGTAGAGATCCCGCCTGACCGGCTCCGTTTTCAGATAGATGCTGACGGTGAGCGTTGATTCGTTGTCATTGGCGTCATAGATCGTCGAGCTGTCGGTTATTTCTGTCCGGTATGGTTCGTTGCGGTAGTTGCTGAAGATCGTTTTGCCGTCGACGGCAACGGTTGCGTAGTAATTTTCGCCGTTCACATAGCTTTGCAGGGCGGCTTCTGCCGCATAGCTGTCGTCCGAAAGATCGTAGTTCCGGAGAAGAAGGCGCAGATCGTCAAGATAGGCGTACTCATACGACGCGACAGCCCTTTCGCAGGCGGCCTCGGCGGAGTTCCATAGGGTGACAGTGCCAAACGCCGCAGCAGCCAGGATGGTCAGCGACCACAAAAGAACCGCCAAAACGATCGCAGCGAGCTTGCAGGGGAGGCGGTATTGCCAATCACCTTTCATGGCGTGTCCCTCCCGCTTCCAGCTTATAGCCCTGCCCCCACACCACGCGGATGTAGCGCGGGGCAGCGGGGTCGATCTCGATCTTCTCCCGCAGATGGCGGATATGCACCGCCACGGTGCTTTCCGCGCCGATGGGGGCATTGTCCCAGACCTGCCGGTAGATCTCCTTCAGCGAGAGCACCTCGCCGGGGTGCTGCATCAGCAATTTTAAAAGTTCATATTCCGTGGGGGTCAGATTGACCGGCTCGCCGTCTAAGGTGACGGTTTTGGCGCGGTCATCCAGACAAAGCCCGCCGACCGTCAGACAGGCGGACGCGGTTTTGGCTGAACAGGCGCCGAGTTGCAAATACCGGCGCAGATGGGATCTGACGCGGGCAAGCAGCTCGACGGGATTAAACGGTTTGGTAATGTAGTCGTCCGCCCCGATGCCCAGCCCCAGCACCTTGTCGGTGTCCTCGCTCTTGGCGGTGAGAAAGATCACGGGCAGATTATACTGCTCCCGCAGCTTTGCCGTTGCGGTAACGCCGTCCATGACCGGCATCATGACATCCATCAGCACCAGCTGAACATCCTGCGCGCGCAGCACCTCAAGGGCTTCCTGCCCGTTGCGTGCCGAGACGGTAGCGTAGCCCTCTGCTTCAAGATAGATCCTGAGCGCCGCCACGATATCCGGTTCGTCGTCGCAGATCAGAATACAAGCCATCTCCATCACCTCTGCCCCTATTGTAGCACAAAGTATTTTAAGAGAAAAGCGAAAAACCTTTAAGATTTCCTTAAGACAGCGAAACCGCGGCGGGAGAAGAGGGGGGTTATCCGTGTTGACCGGAGTGGTGCTGCATCTGATAGGACAGAGTCATCAGACTGTCGCCCAGATGCACATTCTCCGATATGGCACCGGGATGGTGGTGGGCAATGTCGTAGTGGCTGAAGTTCCAGAATCCGCGCACACCGCAGGCAAGCAGCCGCGTGACCAGTGCGGGCGCCGCCTCCTTGGGGAGGCAGAGCACGGCAAGCTCCACATGCTGCTCCCTGCATACCGTTTCCAGCTCGTCGGTCGAGCGGATCGGCAGCCCGCTGAGCAGATGTCCCGCCAGTGCCGGATCGCTGTCCAGAACGGCGCACAGCTTCAGCCCGTACCGCGAAAAGTCCATATGGTTGGCAAGCCCGCGGCCGATATTGCCCGCGCCGAGCAGGATCGTCGGACGGCAGGCGTCAAGACCGAGAATGGTGCCGATCTCCTGTCGCAGTGTGGCGGTCGGATACCCATAGCCCTGCTGTCCGAAGCCGCCGAAGCAGTTGAGATCCTGCCGCACCTGGGAGGCGGTCAGTCCCATGCGTGACGCTAACTCCTTTGAGGAGATGTGGGCGGCGCCGTCGTCGACCAACTCGCACAAAAAGCGGTAATAGCGGGGGAGACGGCGGACAACAGACATGGAAATATGCGGTTCCTTCAACAAGAAAACGCTCCTTTCACAAGGTTACGCCTGCTGCTCGCGGGTGTAATCCAACAGGCCGCCCGCCAGCAGCATGGCGATCTGTCTTTCCGAAAAATGGTGGCAGAGCGGAATGGTCTTGCCGGTGGTGCGGTCGATCAGCTCCAACGGCCGGCCGTCGGTCAGGCGCTGCCGCACATCGGGCAGGCAAAGCTCGTCGCCGAGGGAGACCGTGTCATAGTCGGCTTCGTCGGCAAAGGTCAGCGGCAGGATCCCCGCGTTGATCAGGTTGGCGATATGGATGCGGGCAAAGGATTTGACAATGACTGCTTTAATGCCGAGGTAGAGCGGCACCAGCGCGGCATGCTCGCGGGAGCTGCCCTGTCCGTAGTTGCTGCCGCCGACGATAATGCCTGCGCCCTCCCGCTTGCAGCGCGCCGGGAATTCCGGATCGCAGCGGGTGAAGCAGTGCTCGGAGATAGCGGGAATGTTGGAGCGCAGCGGCAGAATTTTTGCACCCGCCGGCATGATATGGTCGGTTGTGATGTTGTCGCCGACTTTCAGCAGCAGCTTGGCCTCGATGGTCTCGGCAAGCGGCGCCGTTTTCGGGAACGGCTTGATGTTGGGACCGCGCTCGACAACGACATCGGCTGCCTCGGCCTCGGAGGCGGGCGGAATGATCATATTGTCGTTGAGCAGGAAGCGGTCGGGCAGCGTGACCTGCGGCGCTTCACCGAGCGTGCGCGGATCGGTGAACACACCGGTCAGAGCCGCGGCTGCCGCCGTTTCGGGGCTGACCAGATATACCTTGGCGTCGGCGGTGCCGGAGCGCCCCTCGAAGTTGCGGTTGAAAGTGCGCAGCGAGATGCCGCCGGAGTTCGGCGACTGCCCCATGCCGATGCAGGGACCGCAGGCGCATTCGAGAATACGGGCGCCGGCGGCGATCAGATCGGCGAGCGCGCCGTTTTCCGCCAGCATGTTATATACCTGCTTGGAGCCGGGGGCGATGGACAGGCTGACGCGCGGATGCACGGTCTTGCCCTTGAGAATCGCGGCAACCTTGAGCATATCCAGCAGGGAGGAGTTGGTGCAGGAGCCGATGCAGCACTGATCGACCGGCATGCCGGCAAGCTCGCTGACCGGACGCACGGCATCCGGGGAGTGGGGGCATGCCGCCAGCGGCGCGAGGGCGGAGAGGTCGATGCAGATCTCCTCGTCGTAGACGGCATCCGCATCGGCGGCGAGCGGGATCCAATCCTGCTCGCGTCCCTGTGCCGCCATAAACCGGCGGGTGACCTCGTCGGACGGGAACACGGAGGTGGAAGCGCCCAGCTCTGCGCCCATGTTGGTGATGGTGGCGCGCTCCGGCACCGACAGCGTGGCGACGCCGTCGCCCGTGTATTCAATGATCTTGCCGACGCCGCCCTTGACGGTCATACGGCGCAGCACCTCAAGGATGACATCCTTGGCGGCGACCCAGGGGGAGAGACAGCCGGTCAGCTCCACCTTGACGATGCGGGGCATCGTGATGTAATAGGTGCCGCCGCCCATGGCGACAGCCACATCCAGTCCGCCCGCGCCGAAGGCCAGCATACCGATGCCGCCGCCGGTGGGCGTATGGCTGTCCGAGCCGATCAGCGTTTTGCCGGGGATGCCGAACCGCTCCAGATGCACCTGATGGCAGATGCCGTTGCCGGGGCGGGAGAAGTACAGCCCGTGCTTTTTGCATACGGTCTGGATATACCGATGGTCGTCGGCGTTTTCAAAACCGGTCTGCAGCGTGTTGTGGTCAATATAAGCGACGGAGCGCTCCGTGCGGACACGGGGCACGCCCATGGCTTCAAATTCAAGATACGCCATGGTGCCGGTGGCATCCTGTGTCAGGGTCTGGTCAATGCGCAGTCCGATCTCCTGTCCGACGGTCATATCGCCGCAGACCAAGTGCGAGCGGATCAGCTTTTGCGCGAGAGTATCTCCCATAAACGGTCACATCCTCTGAGTAAATATCCTATATATTATATCGGGCAAGGCGCCGTTTGTCAACCTTTGACGGCGGTTTGGGCATACTTCCGCAGCCGAGGGAAATTCCGGCAGGCAGGTCAGCCGCCTTGCCGCTCCGCGCTTATGCAAAAGCGAAAATGGATCTATGCGTGAAGAGCGGCATACCGGTCGGCTTTTTCAAGCACGGCACGGTCGGAATCGTGAGTCAGCCGCGCACTTGCCTCGGCATAGGGGAAAAAGTCCGCATCCGCCACCTCTTCCTTCTGGCAGACAAGCGGAGAATCATCCGCTTCCGCCAAAAAGAAGACAACTTCCTTTTGGTGTCCGGCACAGGGAGAATAGGCGATTGTCTCGCGGAATCCCGGAATAAACGCCGGGCAAAGACCGGTTTCCTCGGCAATTTCCCGCACGGCGGTCTCATGCTCGGATTCGTCTGCCTCTACATGCCCCTTGCACAGGGTGTAATGTCCCTGCGTGCTGTGCAGGATCAGATAGCGGCGCTCGCCGCCGTATCGGCGGAACAGCACGGCGCCGCAGCTTTTTTCCCGGATCATGGCGTTTCCTCCTCAGCAGTCAGCCGCACCGGCGTGACGGTGTGACCGGTATCGGGCACGATGATGTCCCAGACCGCCCGGGCGGGCAGTCGGAGACTGCCGGTGTTGCGGCAGGGGTGGCACCCGATCCACTCATCCCGGAGCAGGTCCTCGTCCACCAGCAGGCGCACTTCTCCGGCGGTGTCGTTGGCGAGCCCCAATATGCTGACAGAGCCGGGGGTCACGCCGAGCAGGCGCTGCATATCCTCCGCCGAGGCAAAGGACAGGCGCGCACTGTTGATCTGGGCGGAGAGCTGCTTGGTGCGAAACGGCTTGTCGCCCGGCATCATCAGCAGATAAAAGGCAGTCTTCTGCCGGTTGCAGAGAAACAGATTTTTGCAGATCCGCACCTGCAGGACGTCACCGATGGCCTGACACTGCTCCATCGTGTCAGCCGGCTCGTGCTCGACCCGCTGATAAGGGATGTGCAGACGCTCCAACAGGCGGTAGGCTTTTTGTTCGGCTTCCGAATACGCAGACAGATCCTGCGGTGCGCCGGTATATACGGTCATACAGATTACCCCTTTCCGATCAAACGGGCGTTGGCATCGGCGACACGCAGCGGTACGCCCTGCGAAGCCGCCGCCTTTTCCAGCATGGCGGTCAGCTCCTGCTTGCGGCTGTTCAGCAGATTGACGGCGAGCTTTTCCTTTGTCTCCGTCGGCAGACGGCGCAGCACCGCCATGGCGGCGTCGCGGCTCCCGCTCAGCAGCATGGCGAGCGGGTTCCCCGTGGCTTTAAGCTGAGCGATCAGCTCGGGCAGAAACCGCTCGGCAAGCTGCTCAAAAGCGATATCGGTCAGTGTCAGATCCAGTTTTATCATGGCATCCACTTCCTAATTCTGTTTTTCCACCAGTTTATATTCGTCGTAGAAGCGGAAGAACGGGCAGCGGGCACCCTGCTCCTGCGAACGGATCCGCGCCTCATCATCCTCGTCGATGGCGCAGGCGGCATCGCACACAGTCTCGCCCCATTCTTCGTTATAGACGCAAAAGGCACAGTGTTCACAGTCGTCCTTCATAGAGAACGCCTCCTTTTTGCCGGTATTCCCGCGGGGAAACGGCAGTGTGATCCCGAAAAACGCGGTTGAAGGTGCGCGGAGAGGCAAAACCGACCCGGTTGCTGATCTCGGTAACGGGCAGATCGGTCTCGACCAGCAGCTTGCCCGCCTCGTTGACCCGCAGCAGATTGACATATTCATGGAACCCGATGCCCAGCCGCTTGCGGAACAGGTGGGAGATATAGTATTTTCCCACACAGACCTCTGCCGCCACCCGCTCCAGAGACAGATCGTCGTCCAAATGCTCCATGCAGTAATTCAGCAGACTGCGCAGCACGTCGCTTTCGTTTTCCTGCGTGGGCAGCAGCGTCATATGCGGAAGCAGCAGCCCGAGGACGACCTGCCAGTATCCCTTGCGAATGCCGGGGGCATAGGGGCCGGAGGCGGATTCGATCCGGTACAGCAGATCGGGAAGCTCTGCCGGTACGTTTTCGGCGGGAATGCGGTTGGAGAGGGGCGTGTTCTGACGGAGCAGTGTTTTATATTCGCTGCTCATCGACGGCGGCACAATAAGGATCATGCCGTCCTCATCCAATGAATCGTGTGAAAAGGAGTGGATCTGATTGGGAAAGGTGAGGAAGACATCCCCGGCGCCGATATGGTAGGCATGTGTGCCGGCGCGCGCCTTTGCCGAGCCGCGGCGCAGCCAGATCAATTCCAGATCCGGGTGAAAATGCGGGCGGCAGGCCAGCATATTGCGCGGCTCGATATACAGGACGTCGGCGCGGGATTCAAAAGCGATCACGGTTTTCCCTCCCTGCAACAATTTTTGTCCCGTTACATGGGGTTCTCGTGGGGTATTCTAGCACAATTCGTCCGATAATACAAGTGCCTTTCCGTAACCCGCAGGCAAAATGCCGTGCGGGTTTACCGCGCGGCGCTTTGCCGGATCTTCCGCTGCTGCCAGCGGATAAACCCGTAGATGTCATTGAGCAGAAAAGCGGTAAAGCATACGATCATCGAAATGTACCGCCTGTCGGAAAGTGCGGCAAGCGTCCAAAGCCAGATGAGGACGAGGTCGTTGGCGGCATACGCCAGATTGAAATACGGACTTCGGCGGAAGGTCAGATAGACGGCGAGGAAGCTGGTCGTGACGGATACGGTGCTCGGGAGCAGGTTGGCGGTGTGGAAATACCGCAGGATAAAATAGAATCCCGCCGTTACCGCTGCCGCTGCCAAAAACATCCACGCCGCTTCGGCTTTGCTGACGGCGTTGACCCGTACCTCGGAGCGGTTGCCTTGATACGGGTGCCGGAGCCAGGCGATCAGAGAAAAGATCGCCATGGGCATCGTCATACCGAGATAGGTGAGCATTTCGCCATAATAGGCAAATGTGTAGGAAATAATGCCGTAGAGCAGACTGAAAACGATCATCAGCGCCTGTTCGATCGGGTTGCCCTTGGCGTTGATCAGGATAGAGGTCACGCCGATCAGTGACGCGGCAAGCGTGAGCATGCCGTTTCCGCCGAAAAGGCAGAAAGAGACGATGATCAGCATGACGGAAAAGCCCCACAGTGCCCATTCGCCCTTTGAAAAATAGCCGAGTAGTTTTTTTATGTTCGATCCTCCTAATAAATAAAAAAACACCCGCAGGCACATCTTCAAAGACCTAACGATGTGCTACGGGTGCTGATGGCACCTCTCTGCCCGGTGGCAGTTCCGTGTTTATATGTCAAAGACACTATACCATATCTGCCCGCGGAAGTCAATGTTTTTTTGGCGCCCGTCCCTGATCCGTTTTTGCCGCGCATTCTCAAAGCGCCGCCCTGAGAATATCCCGCTTTCCCCGCTTTTGCGGGAAAACTGAAATTCGGGGCTTGACAAATTGGCAGAATGGAGTATAATAGGCAATGTTCCGTGTGTTTTGCGGAAAATGGGCCTTTAGCTCAGTTGGTCAGAGCCACCGGCTCATAACCGGTCGGTCCCGGGTTCGAGTCCCTGAAGGCCCACCACATGACGGTGGTTCCGGGGAAAATATCCGGTGCCGCCGTCACATATAGGGGCATAGCTCAGTTGGTAGAGCAGCGGTCTCCAAAACCGCGTGCCGAGGGTTCGAGCCCTTCTGCCCCTGCCAGACAAGAAAGGCCTTCGCCTGTGCGGAGGTCTTTCTTGTTTTATAGAACAAAAGAGAACCCGAGGCACGCGGAGCGTGCCGGGCAACGCCTGCGAGCGCCGCCGGTGGCGGATACAGCGAGCAGGGGTTGGCGCAGCGGTCGAAAAAATCGAGGAAAAGCGGCAGCCCGAAGATTTTTTCGGGCACCGCAAGAGGGGTTGCGAAGCAACTTCGAGCCCTTCTGCCCCTGCCATTGGAAAAGCCTTGAAACCGCTGGGTTTCAAGGCTTTTTCTTTGCATTTCCGAGGGCGGCGCACGGTCTGCTTTGACGCATTTTGATGCGCAAAAATGGGGCTGATTTCCCATCCGGTGGCATCCGCTCACAACGATTCCGTCTGCTACATCATCAAAACAGCATCAAAATTTTAGCTACGGCTGCGTTTCAGTCGGAGCTTTTCTTTGTTTTCTGCGGTACAAATTTTGCCCACCTGAGCAGCTGCTCGGGTGGGCATTTCAGCTTATATTTCAAATCCCTCGGTGATTCCGTTCAGTCTTGTCGTATCTTTCTTCACATAATACAACTCCGTTATCTGCGAGGTTGAGTGTCCGAGTAAATCAGCAACCTGTCGTGGCGACAGTGCTCGTATCGTTCCGTCCGGCTACTTTTGCCCGTTGACTAAGTTCGTGGCGAAGGTGTGCCGCAGGCTGTGCAAGCCTTTTTGCGCAATTTCGGCAGCTTTGAGAATTCGGTAGTACCGTTTGCGGAAATTCACCGGTCTGGTGTAGCCGCCGTTTCCGTCCGCCACAAGGGGCGTATTTTCGCCGAAATAGGCTTCTCGGCGCAGGTCCTCGATCATCGCCGCTGCCGTCCGATTCAGCGGCACGGTGCGCTTACTGGTGGCGCTTTTGGGCTTTCCGATTTTGACCTCCCGCCCGCTGGTGAAATCCGCACCGTTTC
Source organism: uncultured Eubacteriales bacterium (assembly GCA_934667845.1). Lineage (GTDB taxonomy): Bacteria > Bacillota > Clostridia > Oscillospirales > Acutalibacteraceae > HGM12789. The sequence continues at coordinate 11,135 of CAKUMQ010000073.1, forward strand.
TTTGCGCCACTTCCTTTACGCCCTGCCGTACCGTCAGTGTTTTCCTCTCCAAGTCAATGTCGCTGTTCAGCAGACCAAGCAATTCGCCCGTGCGTAAACCGGTGTTGAGCATTAGAATGTAGGCAGCGGCTTGCTGGTAGATTCGTTCGCCGTTGCTCCAGCAACGGAATGCTTCCGCTTTGAATTTCTCAATTTC
>CAKUMQ010000074.1 GCA_934667845.1 uncultured Eubacteriales bacterium
AGCCGAGGTGAAAAAACTGCACGACGGTATGGATCAGCACCGGAATACAGGGCGCGGCGGCAGCGCTTGCCGTGTCCGCCCGTCCGCGCAGCAGGTTGGCCATGCCGGTTCCGGTCAGACGGTGGTTGACGACCATCATCAGGATCAGCAGAAACAGGCTGCCCGAGATCGCCAGCACCGGTTCAAACGGAGAGGCACCGCTCAGTCCGCTCAGCAGCGTCAGAAGCAGCAGCACGCCCTCCAATATGGCGGTGAGCGCCAGCGACATGCCCGCCGTCCGGCGGCGGTATTCAAGGTCGCTGCGCACGCTTTCGGCTTCTTCAAAGCTGTTGTAATCGTCGAGAGCGGGGGAGTCCGGCTCGATGATATCCTCCTCCGGCTCGGTCTCCTCCTCCATGCCGGAAAGGCGGAATTCGCGCACTTTTTTTTCGCGTTCCTCCCGCAGCTGCCGCATGGTCTCGGCTTCGGTCTCCTCTGCGGGTGCCGCGCCGTCTGCCAGCCCCATGCTGCTCCACTCCACCTGACCGGGGAGCGGCTCGGCAGCCGCTGCCTCCGCTTCTGCGGGCGCTTTTCGGCGCGGCAGCTCCAGCACGCGGGTATGTGCCTCCGGCTCTGCCAGAGAGGCGGGCGGTTCGCTGTTTTCCGGCTCCGCTGTCAGCACCGCGGTGCGCGGTGCGGCAGCCGTATCGGGTGCCGCCGGTGTATCGGGTCTTGCCGCGGGACTGAGCGGCACGCTGTCCGGCGGCGCGGCAGGCGCAGGCTTTGCCGCCCGTTTCGCGACCTGTGTGGCGGGCGGTTTTTCCGCCGTCACCTGCGGGGCGGGTGGTGCGGCAGGCGGAATATCCGCGGCTTTGGCTGCCTCATCTGCCGCCTTTCGGCGCGCCTGCTCCAGCCGCTGCTTTTTATGTGCGGCGGCCTCTTCCAATATGGCATCCAGATCAAAGGGCTTGTCTCCCATAGACGAAACCTCCTCTCCTTCGGTCATAGCATGATGTCGGTTTTTGCGGTTACCGCGCGGCGATCCCGCTGCGCTGACGCGCCGCCTCATACAGCACGATTCCCGTGGCGACCGAGGCGTTGAGCGACTGAATCTTTCCTTTCATCGGGAGAGAGAGGATCGCGTCGCAGCGCTCCCGCACCAGACGGCTGAGCCCCTGTCCCTCGGCGCCGACCACAATGCCGATGCCGCCCGTGAGATCGGCGGCACACCAGTCGCCGCCGTCCATATCCAGCCCGAATATCCACAGTCCGCGCTCCTTGAGCATCCGGATCGTTTCGGCGAGGTTTGCCACCCGCGCCACGGGCAGATATTCGACCGCGCCCGCCGAGGTCTTATAGACCGTCTGCGTCAGCCCGACCGAGCGGCGGCGCGGCACAATGACCCCGTGCGCCCCCGCGGCTTCGGCGGTGCGCAGGATCGCCCCGAGATTGTGGGGATCTTCAAGCCCGTCGCACAGCACGATAAAGGGCGGCTCGCCGCGCCTTCCAGCCAGCGCCAGAATATCCTCCGGCGACGCGTAGTCCTTGCAGGCAGCCGCTGCCGCCACGCCCTGGTGGTGCGGGCCGCACAGCTCGTCCATACGGCGGGGGTCGGTCTCCTTGACGGGGATGCCCCGTTCGCGGCACTGCGCTAAAATCGCCCCGAGCCGCGGACTGCGCTCGCCCTTGGCGACGAGCAGGCGGTCGATCGGCCGTCCGGCGCGGAGAGCCTCTGCCACGGCGTTGCGGCCGGCGATCCATTCCTCCGACGGCGCCGCCGGCTGTTCCCGTTCGCTCATACCGTCTCCTCCGCCGCTGCCGGCCGGCTGTTTTGTGCCAGCAGCTGTGCCACCGGCGTGCCGTCCTCCGTCACCGGGATCCGCTGCTCATTTAATGTGAACGGCTGAATATCCGAGTGGGTGTATTTAGCAATATCCCGCAGCCGGAACTGATCGGCGGGGGAGTAAAACGTAAAGGCGACGCCGTGCCGTTTGGCGCGGCCCGTCCGCCCGATGCGGTGGACATAGTATTCGTTTTCGTCCGGCAGGTCATAGTTGAACACCGCCTCGACATCGTCCACGTCGATGCCGCGCGCTGCGACGTCGGTCGCAACGAGAATTTCGAATTTACCTTCGCGGAAGCCCGCCATCACGCGGTTGCGCTGTGACTGCGGAATATCGCCGTGGAGGCAGTCGACCGAGCGGCCGAGCTTGTGCAGCTTGCCCTCGAGCTGGCGGACGGTCGATTTCATGTTGGCGAAGATCATGACCCGCCGCAGATCCAGCGCGTCGATGATATCCAGCATATCCTGCACGCGTGCGCCGCCCTCTGCCTGCATTTTAAACTGGGCGATCAGGGGCTTGTCCTCACCCTCGGCGGCGACCGTGATCTCCTCCGGTCCGTTCTGGTATTCCCACGACACGTCCATCACCTCGCGGGAGATGGTCGCGCTGAACATCACGACCTGCGTATCCGCCGGTGTGGCGTTGAGAATTTTGCGGACGTCGCGGATAAAGCCCATTTTCAGCATCTCGTCCGCCTCGTCCAGAACGGCGGTATAGATATTGCCGAGCCATGCGGTGCCGCGCCCCATGTGGTCGAGCAGACGGCCGGGGGTCGCCACCACGATGTGCGGCTGCTTTTTCAGCGCGTCGAGCTGCTTGCCGATCGGCTGACCGCCGTAGATCGCCGTGATCCGCACCTCGGGCAGAAACCGCGCCAGCGCGCGCAGTTCCTCGGTGATCTGCAGGCAAAGCTCACGGGTCGGACAGACGACAACCGCCTGAATATCCGTGCAGCGGGGGTTTATGCATTCGATCAGCGGGATACCGAATGCGCAGGTCTTTCCGGTTCCGGTCGGTGCCTTCGCGATCACGTCCAGCCCCTCGAGCATCAGCGGGATCGTCTTAGCCTGGATCGGCGTGGGATGCTCAAAGCCCATTGCCTTCACGGCGCGCAGCAGCTCCTCGCGGATGTCCAGCTCGTCAAAACGGGTGATTTCTGCCATAGTATCTCCTCTTTACATGGATTCGGGCGCCGTGATCTTCATGAGCGAGAGCACATTTTTGAGCACGGTGCGGGTGGCGGCGCAGAGCGCCAGACGCGCCTGCAGAAGCGGCTCTTCTTCGCCCTTGACGCGGCAGCTGTTGTAGAATTTGTGGAACTGTGCCGCCACATCCTGACAGTAGCGGGTGATGCGGGCGGGATCCCGCTCGTCGGCGGCATCGGTCAGCTCGCCGGTATAGGCCGCCAGCAGACGGATCAGCTCCTGTTCCTCGCGGGTGCACAGGCGGGACAGATCGGCGCGGTCGGGGGCAAAGGCAATGCCCTCCGCCGCCAGATTCTTAAAGATGGAGCAGATGCGCGCATGGGCGTACTGCACATAGTAGACGGGGTTCTGCGCCGACTGCTCGATGGCGAGACCGAGGTCAAAATCCATCTGCGTGTTGGCTTCCCGCAGGTTGAAGAAGAAGCGGGCGGCATCCGCCGGTACCTCGTCGAGCAGATCCGACAGCTGGATCGCCTTGCCGGTGCGCTTGGACATGCGCACGGTCTCGCCGTTTTTCATCAGCCGGACGAGCTGCATCAGCACGACCTCCAGCCGGTCGCCCGACAGACCGAGCGCGTCCATGGCGCCCTTCATCCGCGCCACATGGCCGTGGTGATCCGCGCCCCACACGTCGATGCAGGTCGTAAAGCCGCGCAGGAATTTATTGCGGTGATAGGCGATGTCCGCCGCGAAATAGGTGGGGTTGCCGTTCGCGCGCACAAGCACGTCGTCCTTCAGCTCCAGCTTGTCGATCTGGACGTCGGTCTTGCCCTCCCTGATGAGCCGCTCCCGCTGCACCTGTGCATTTTTATACCACAGAGCGCCGTCCTTTTCATAGGTCAGCCCCTTTTCGGTCAGCAGGCGGATCACCTCGGCAACCTCACCGTCCTTGTGCAGGTCGGACTCCATAAACCAGCGGTCATAGACGATGCGGTATTTCTGCATGTCCTCCCGCATTTTTTTCAGGTTCAGCGGCAGGGCATAGGCGACGAGCGCCGCGCGGCGCTCCGCCTCGGGTGCATCGACATAGGCATCGCCGTGCAGATCGGCAAAATGACGGGCATGCTCGCAGATGTCCTCGCCGTGATAGGCGTCCTCGGGCAGCGGCACCGCGTCCTCGCCTTTGAAGATCTGCAGATAGCGCACATCGAGCGAGAGCGCAAATTTTTCGATCTGGTTACCGGCGTCGTTGACGTAGAATTCCCGCCAGACGTCATAACCGGCGGCGTCCAGCACGGACGCGAGGCAGTCGCCCAGCGCGCCGCCGCGGGCGTTGCCCATATGCATGGGGCCGGTCGGGTTGGCGGAGACAAATTCCACCATGACCTTTTCGCCGTGACCGTGGTCGGAGCGGCCGTAGCGCTCCTGCTTATCGAGAATATCCTCGACCACGCCGGAATAAAACGCGGGGGCGAGGAAAAAGTTCAAAAATCCCGGACCCGCGACCTCGGCGCGCGACAGCAGGGTGCCCTCCAGCGACAGATGGGCGAGCAGCGTCTCCGCGATCTTGCGCGGCGCGGCATGAAACGCGCGGGCGGAGACCATGGCGGCGTTAACGGCGAGGTCGCCGTTTTTGCGGTCGGCGGGCACCTCAACGGTATAGGCGGGCAGCGGCAGTTGCGGCAGCTCGCCCGCCCTAGCGGCGGCATCCGCCGCGCGGGACAGTGCCTCCCGCACCTGCTGTTCCGCCTGATTCACTAACAGAGACATATCCGGTTCATCCTTTCTCCCGGGCCGTGACCCGGATCTGCACTTCATGAGACGAGACGGGCGTGCCGTGCTGATCCATCGTATAGCACAGGCGTATCCGCCCGCCGTGTCGGTTCCATTCTTCCTCGATCTGTTCGGCGGTAAAGCCGAGCGGCAGACAGCCGAAGCCGGTGTCGTAATCGCAGACGGTGCGATGCCCCGGCACAAATTCCATGCGGGTATACCCGCGGCCGTGCCGCTCCATGACCGCCCGTCCGCCGCCGACCGTGACCGCGATCCGCACGGCGGGACTGTCCGGCTCCGCCGGTTCCGTATACCACAGCCGCCGCCCCTCCGGCACATCGGACAGTCTGCCGGGCGATACCGTTTCGATCGTATCCTCCGTTCCGTCCGCCGTCCGGCTGACGCCGGTCACGGTCACAAGCACCTGCATACCGTTTCCCCCTCAGCCGGTCAGCTCATCCATGGAGATGCAGGTGACGCTGCCCTCCACCGGACGGCCGAGAAACATATCCGCCACCTGGACAAAGCCCTCCGGCCGGTCAGACACATAAAAGCGGCTCTGTCCCGCCGACACGCGGTCGGTCAGCAGTCCGCGGGACTGCAATTCCTCCGCGCAGGCGCAGACGGTCTCGCGCCCCGCGTCGATCAGCGTCGCCGTGCCCTCCATCACCTCGTCGATCAGCGGGGCGAGCAGCGGGAAATGGGTGCAGCCCAGGATCAGCGTGTCGATCCCCTCCGCCTTGAGCGGCAGCAGATACCGGCGCACGATCAGGCGGGTCGCCTCCTCCGACGGGGCGATCATGCCTGCCTCCACGAGCGGCACAAACAGCGGGCATGCCTTCGGAAACACCGCAAGCTCCCCCAGCGGCAAAAGCGCCCGTTCAAACGCGCCGGAGCCGATGGTCGCCGCCGTGGCGATCACGCCGATGCGCCCGTTTTTGGTGGCGCGTGCCGCGGCCGCCGCCGTGGGCGCCACAACGCCCGTCGCCGGAACCGGCAGGGCGGACAGCACGTCTCCGGCGGTCGAGCTGACCGTGCCGCAGGCGGCGATGATATATTTGACGTCCTGTTTAAGCAGAAAGCGGCAGTCCTGCGCCGCATATTCCCGCAGCGTCGCGGCGCTGCGGTTGCCGTAGGGCACGCGGCCGGTGTCGCCGAAGTAGATGATATCCTCCGTCGGCAGCCGCTTCTGCAACTCCCGCACCGCGGTCAATCCGCCGAGTCCCGAATCGAATACGCCGATCGGACGTCTGTCCATAGCTTCTCCTCCCGTTTTCCCGTCACAGCGGAATGTCGTAACTGAATAATGATAGCACAGATTCCCGCATTGTGCAACGTCCTTTTCCGGATTTTCCCGGCAAAAACGGAGAAAATCCGCAGGATCGGCCGTCTATTCCCGCTCGTAGACCAGAAGGGCGCAGTCCGCCGTCACGGTGAGGGCGGAAAGGGCGTCGAGCTTCGCCCGGTCGGCGGCGGAGGTGCGGTAATAATACGGTGTCATGGCAAACAGGTCGGCGATCGCCGCATTGTCCGGCAACGCGGCTGAAAACCGCACCCGCTCGGTCTGAATGAGCCGGAAGCCCGCAAGCTCCGTCGGCTCGGGCGCATCCTTGTACGGGCGGTCATAGACCGCCTCCTTTAACTCAAACAGGTGGTCGGCAAGCGGCACCGCGCGGCAGAGCGTGCCGCCGCTGCGGATCACGCGCGCCCATTCCTCCGGCGCCTTCGGGGCAAACAGCGACAGCAGCAGATCTATGCGCTTTGCCGCCACCGGCAGACGGAACACGCTCGCGACCGCCCATTCCCGCGACCGGTCGCGTTTGGCGGCGTACCGCACCGCCTCGCGCGAAATATCTGCGCCTGCCGCTTCGGGCGCAAGCCCGGCGGCCTCCAGCGCGGAGACCGCCGCTGCGGTGTAGTATCCCTCGCCGCAGCCTGCGTCCAACAGCCGCACGCCCTTTTCCGCCCGGTCAAGGCAGAGTGCGGTCAGCGCATCGCGCAGCGGCGCATAAAAGCCGCGCTCGAGAAAGCGGCGACGTGCCGTCACCATTTTGGCGTCGTCGCCGTGGTGGGCGGCGCGGCTCTTCTGCGAGAGCAGGAGATTGACATAGCCCTCCCGCGCCAGATCGAAGCTGTGTCCGTTTTTGCACACCCGGCGGTGCTCCTCCGCCTGCAGCGCTTTGCCGCACAGCGGGCAGACGAATAAGCTCATGGGGTTCCTCCCGTGAAGCCCTGCAGACGGTAATAGCCGACGACCAGCTCAACGACGCGGTCGTAGCTCAGCACACCGTCCTCGTCCCCCTGTGAGGCGATAAAGCCGTTGTTGATGTCGGTGGACACCTGCTGCACCTCGCCCTCAAACTGCTTCCAATAGGCGCTGCGCTGGGCAAGGTCGCGGCCGACGTCCTCCGACAGGTGAGACCGCGCCTCCCGCCACATATCGGTGTCATAGCCGTAGAGGGCGTTTGCGCAGTAGACATAGGCGTGCAGATAGCCCGAATAGCGGTAGTCCGCCGAGTCGGACACCGAGCAGGACAAAAATGCATAGAAATTGCACTCATCCTCCCGCGCAAAGCCGCGGGAATGCGCCAGCTCATGTGCCGCCGTGGCGGGAATGTCGCAGGGCGGCTGATCTATGTTGACGTTCGATTCGCCGAGCATCGGGAAATACATCCCCGCTATGCCGGTGTATGACCACCAGTGCGACAGCTTGACCGGCTTTGTGCGGTAGGCGGCGCCCCAGAGAAACGGATAGGTCTTCTGCAGCTTGCGGTAGCCGTCCGCCGCATCCGCCAGCGTCTCCGGCACCGAGCGGGACAGCACCATATGTCCGTCAGCGTCCTGCGCGACCTCCGCCCGCGCGGCGGATGCCTTTTCCGCGAGATCGGTCACGACGGCCTGCAGATATTCCGGCGTGCATACGGCGGTGTCCATCCCCATCAGCTGCGCGGTCGTGTAGCGGTAGAAATTGCAGCCGTGGGTCAGCATGTACAAAAGCGCCGTGCAGGACAGCGCCCAGCCCACCCCGCGCAGCAGGCGCAAAAGCAGCTGCCCGCGGCGGCTGCTGCGCCGCAGGGCATGGACCGCTGCCGCGATCAGCACCGCGGCGGCGGGAACGGCGAGCGTGACGCACAGCTCAGTCAGCGAAAAGGGCAGAAGCCCCGTCAGAACGGACAGCACGGTGTTGCACACCCGGAACAGTCCGCGGGCGCAGAGCCATTCCGCGACAGAGGGATGGGACGGCAGCCACAGCAGGAAAAACAGCGCCAAAAGCCCCGGCAGCAGCCAGAGCGTGTGCCGCGCGATACGCCGGAAAAGGCGTTTCTTCGGGGTCGGCGCAGCGGCGCTCTGCCGCTCGCGCTCAGCCAGCTCCGGCATTATGTCCGCTCCTTTCCGTGCGCCGCATAGTCCGTATCCGCCGCTGTCCAGCCGGCAAGCACCGGCAGCATCTTTGCCGCAGCCGCCTTGGCGCCCGCCAGGTCGTGCTCGCGGAAGTTGCCGCATTCCGCCGGCGCGGTGCCGGGGATCGTGCCCTCAAACGCCGCGATAAACCCGAGCGTCTCCCGCACGAGTGCGATCACCTGTTCACAGCTGACGGAATCGCGCACCAACAGATAAAACCCCGTGCGGCAGCCCATCGGCCCGAAATAGACGATCTCGCTGCCAAAGCGGCTGTTGCGCACATAGGTCGCCGCGAGATGCTCGATCGTGTGCATCACGGGATTCGGCAGAAACGGCGGGGTGTTCGGGCGGATGAACCGCAGGTCATAGGTCACAACGTCGCCGTCTTTGCGGGACACATACAGTCCCGGCAGCAGGCGGTCATGGTCAACGGTAAAGCTCGTGATGGTCTTCATAGATATACCTCCGGTACAGTCAGATGTCGGGCGGCGCAGAGCGCGCGCATATCCTCGGCCAGCGGGGCGCGCAGATCGAGCGGCTCGCCGGTCAGCGGGTGGTCAAAGCGCATACGGGCGCAGTGGAGCGCCTGGCGGCTGATGTCGGCCGTGCTGCCGCCGTAGAGATCGTCCCCGGCGAGCGGACAGCCGAGCCACGCCATATGTACCCGGATCTGGTGGGTGCGCCCCGTCTCCAGCCGCAGCCGCAGCAGCGTATACGTCCCGTCGGAGGACAGCGCCGTATAATGGGTCACGCTCGGCTTGCCGCCCTCGCCGACCTCGCGGGCGATAAAGCTGCCCTCCCGCAGGCGGATGGGCTGATCCACCGTCCCCCCGCCGGTCAGCGTGCCGCAGGCGACCGCCAGATATTCCTTTTCCGGCTTGCGGGTCAGCGCATACGCCACATGGGCGTTTTTTGCCGCCAGAAGCAGCCCGCTCGTGTTGCGGTCGAGCCGGTTGACCGGCCGGAAGGAGCAGGTCACGCCCGCGGCGGCATAGTGGGCGACGGCGGCGTTCGCAAGCGTCGGCTCCGGACGCCCCGCGGACGGATGCACGGCGAGATAGGGCGGCTTGTCGGCGACGAGCAGTGCGTCATCCTCATATACGACCGCGAGCGGCAGCGCCGCCGGTTCGATCCGCAGCGTGTCGGCGGGCAGGGTCAGCACCACCGTCTCGCCCGCGCGGACGGGGTCGATCGTGCGGCGCAGAACGCCGCCGACCGTGATCTGCCCGGGCGGATGGCGCAGCCGCACCACCATGCGCCAGGACAGCCCGCACCCCTGGCGCAGAAAATCCTGCAGGCGCCGCCCGTCCCATGCGGGCGGCACGGCAAATGTCAGCTCTCCCAAGCCTGCTCGCCTCCTTTTTCCCCAGTATACCACATTCTTCGCCGCTTGCCTACGGGGAATTTTCACCGTCCGCCGATTTTTCCGCCGGGCGCGGTAGCAGGTACCCGGCTTTGTGCGAAACAGCCGGACGGATGCGGCGATTTTGGTGAAATTGCCCCGCAAGGTTACAGTTTTGTAACCTTGAAAAAGTTTTAGGTTACAGTTTTGTAACCTTGCTTGACTTTGCAAAAGAATCTGCTATACTGGCGGTGTAGGGGAAAGTAAAGCGGACTCAGTGGGAGCCGCTTTCCCGCAGAAAAAAGAAAGGGTTTTTAGTATGAAAAAACGTACACTATTGATCCTGGTCGCGGTATTCTGTCTGATCTGTACCGTCTGCGCGGTCGCGCTGCCCTCTCTGGCGCAGAAAAATGAGCAAGAGCCGGAAAACGCCGCCTCCGCCGACGACGGAGAGGCGGCGGGGATCCCGACATTTTTCGTGACCCGCCCGGCGGCGTCCGGGCAGCCGACTGCCGCGCCGGCATTTACGACAGCGGTCGCGAAAACGCAGATTGAAGCCTTCTTCCGCTATAAGACGCTTGCCGATTCCTCACTGCGCGCCGCGGTCATCGAGCTGGGGCTGACGACCGATGAGCGGCTGGAGCGGATTCGTCCGATCTGCGGGGATATGGACGTGTCGATCGGTGAGTATTATGCCGCCGTGAAAAAATATGTGACGATTGATACGGATTATTTTTGCAAGGTGATGCTCGCCCCCGGCGACTGCAAGGATGAGATGCTGTTTGATAACCGAAAAGCCGTGCCGCAGAAGACCTGTACCGTTATCGGCGTGACCGAGATTGACCGCGCCCCCTACGGCGACACCGACCGCATTGACTACCGCGTCGTGACCGAGGACGACAAGGGTGCCGAGACCGTTTACCGTGTGCGTTTCGTGCAGTATGCCGGGGAATATTGTCTGGCGGCCTGCGACAGCATGACAGCCTGAAAGGAGAGAGCACGATGACCCTTCTTCGACGGATTTTTCCGTTTTGCCTCGCCCTCCTGCTGCTCTGCGCGGCAGGCTGTGACGGGCGCACAGCCGAATCGGCGCCGGATCGCTCCGACGCCGCATCCGAAGCGGAAAGCGGCGGACAGACGGAGACGGCGGCGCAGCGTGAACTGCGGCTCGGCGGCAATCAGCAGGTCGGCGGAAGGTTTCTGGATGTGGACGGGTATATCTACACCTCGTTTCACGTTCGCGACCCCAAAACCGATATCTTTACCGATGCCCTTACCCGCCGCCGATCGGACGGCAGCGATAAGCAGACGCTGTTCGACAGGGACGACCTCACTAGGATGAATATGGCGGACGGCAAGCTCTACGGCATCTCCGGCCGCGAGCTGTTCTGCATGGATCCGGACGGCGGCAATCGGACGGTGCTGCTCGGTGCCGCCTATGAGGGGTGTTTCCTTTTCGGATTGAGTATCACGGAGGATGCGGTGTTTGTTCTTGAATCCGATGATGACACGCAAAGACTGGTCAGATACACCCGGGAGCTTAAGGAACGGAAGGTGCTTTTGGAGGACTGCCGCGGTTTTCAGCGGGTCGGCGACCGTCTGTACTATTATGACGGGCTTATCGGCGACGACGAGGGGACGATCGGCAGTATCCGCACCGACGGCACCGATCGGCAGACGCTGGCTGAGGTTAAGG
>CAKUMQ010000075.1 GCA_934667845.1 uncultured Eubacteriales bacterium
GCGGCATGTCCATCTCTTTCATCATGAACTGTGTCCAGTTGGACAGCGCACGCACCGTCGTGACGATATTGAAGTTTTGCAGACCGAGCGTCCGCGCCACGGTCGCATATTTGCGCACATGCTTCGGGTAGTCAGTTTTGAGCCGGCTGTATTTGTCAATATCGCTGTTATACTCGATGATATGCGGCAGCAGCATAGCGTTGGCGCGACCGTGCGGAATGTGGAAATGCGAGCCGAGCTGATGCGCCATACCGTGGTTCAGACCGAGAGAGGCGGTGTTGAACGCAAGCCCCGCCAGGCAGGAGGCAACGTGCATTTTCTGCCGTGCGTGGGTGTCGTGGTTGTCGAGATAAGAGCGCAGCAGGAAAGAGCCGACGATCTCAATGGCTTTTTCCGCAAGAGCTGCGGAGAATTCGTTATTGTTGGTGCTGACATAGGATTCCAGCGCGTGGGTGAACACGTCCATGCCGGTGTCCGCCGTTACTGCGGGGGGGACGGAGCGCACCATCTCCACGTCGAGGATAGCCTCATCCGGCAGCAGGGAATCATCCACAAGCGGGATCTTTCTCTGGTTTTCGGTATCGGAGATCACCGAGAAGGAGGTCACCTCGGAGCCGGTGCCGCTGGTGGTCGGAATGGCGATCAGCGCGGGATGTACCGTCGGATCCATTTTGCCCGCCACGTCACGGATCGCCTTGGCAGAGTCGATAGCGCTGCCGCCGCCGACGGCGATCAGGACATCGGGACGGACATCCATGACGGCTTTGATGCCGAGGCTGATCTTCTCCAGCGGGGGATCGGGAACGACATCCTGAAACACCTGCCAGGGAATGCCCGCCTGCTGCAGGCGGACGGTCAGCTGATGGATCAGCCCGCTGCTGACCACAAATGGATCCGCGATAAACAGCGCATTATGATACGGCAGCGCCGCCAATCGGTCGAGCGCATTTTCTCCGAAATAAATCTGTGTTTTAATGTCAAAATGCTTCATAGACGCACCATCCTTTATTCGTGGGACAGTATACCACACTTTTGGAAATTTGACAAGACCGAAACGGGAGAAACGGGCGATAATTTTGCCGATCCGGCGAAAAGTTGCCGTAAACCTGTTGCGCAGCGGCGGAAAAGAAGGTATAATAGGAGCATCTTTTCCGGTATGCTTTGGATAATATAGGGAGGTATAGTTACATGTTGTTTTCTCAGGGAGATAAAATTATTTTTGCCGGCGATTCCGTCACGGATGCCGAAAAGGGGCCGACGGGTGAGGGACTGTTCGGCGCGCTCGGCAAGGGATATGTGAGCAATATTGCGGGGACATTTGACGCTTTGTATCCGGAGCTTGATCTGCGGGTCGTCAACCGGGGCGTCAGCGGCAATAGTATCCGCGAGCTGGCAGCACGGTGGGAGACCGATGTGCTGGAGGCCAACCCGGACTGGGTAGCGGTGATGATCGGCGTCAACGATGTGTGGCGCCGGTTTGATGTGCCGCATATCAAAGAGGCGCATCTGACGGTCAATGAGTATAAGGAGACCCTGACGGAGCTGATTGAGCGGACACTGCCGAAGGTCAAGGGTATGATCCTGATGACGCCCTATTTTCTGGAGCCGAACCGCGATGATCCGATGCGGGCGGAGCTTGATCTGCGCGGCGATATCGTGCGCGAGCTGGCAAAATGCTATGCGCTGCCGCTCGTTGATACACAGGAGGCGTTTGACCGGTGGATGACCCACGGCTATTCCGCCCAGATCACATGGGACCGGGTGCATCCCAACTATATCGGCTGCGCGCTGATCGAAAAGGCGTTTATGAATGCCATAGGCTTTGACTGGAACGGCGGACTGATCTGACGGGAGGGTATGATCATGAACAGCATTGTACGGGAACCGTTCGGCATGCTCGCGGACGGACGGGCAGCGGAAAAGTATACGCTGAACGGAAAGGGACAGCTTTCGGTATCGATCCTGACCTTCGGTGCCGTCGTACAGGCGGTACGGTTTGCGGGACGCGATGTGGTGCTCGGCTATGATACGCTGGCGGGATATCTGCACGGCACAAGCTATCAGGGCGCCTGCGTGGGACGCTATGCCAACCGCATCGCCGGCGGACAGCTCCCCCTGTCCGGTAAGACATACACACTGAACTGCAACGAAAACGGCGTGAACCATCTTCATGGCGGCAAATGCGGGTTTTCGCACCGGCTCTGGTCGGCAGAGGCGGTTGCCGATGCCGCCGATCCGACTTTGCGGCTGACGCTGCAATCCCCGGACGGGGACGAGGGCTATCCCGGAAACTTGTCGGTCACGGTCACCTATACGGTCACGGCGGACGACACGCTGCGGATACAGTATGAGGCGGTCAGCGATGCCGATACCGTCTATGCGCCGACCTGCCATGCCTATTTTAACTTAAACGGGGCGGAAGCGGCGGATGTGCTCACTCATCGGCTGACGCTGGCGGCAGAGACTTATCTGCCGACGGACGAGACGCTGATCCCGACCGGTGAATTCCGCCCGGTTGCCGGTACACCCTTTGATTTTCGCACCGCAAAGCCGATCGGGCAGGACATCGGGGCGAACGACGATCAGCTGAAGACTGCCGGGCAGGGATATGATCACTGCTTTATGCTCAGCGGATCGCCTGCGGCGGTGCTGTATGCGCCCGAGTCGGGGATCCAAATGACCTGTACGACCGACTGCCCCGCTGTCCAGGTGTATACCGCCAACACCTTAGAGGATGCAGACGGCAAGGGCGGACAGGGACTTCACCGGTATCAGGGTATTTGCCTGGAGACCCAGTTCCCGCCGGACTGCATTCACCACCCGGATTGGCCGTCTCCCGTCCGGAAGGCGGGCGAGCGGTTTTGTTCTGTGACCGCCTACCATTTTTCACGGACAGAGGAGTGAACCGATATGGAAAATAAACCGGCGGGCAGCCTGTGGCGCACCCGCAACCGCCGCCGCGCACTGCTTGCGCTGATCGTGGTGCTGGTCGGTATCGCGTTTTATTTTCTGTTATACCGCAGCAAGGAGGTCGGCGATGCGTTCCGCTCGCTGATATCGGCGCTGGCGCCCGTGCTGATCGGACTTGTGCTGGCGTATTTGCTCAATCCCCTGCAATCGCGGATGCAGCGGGGACTTTTCCGTTTGTTCGGCAAGCGCAGCAAGCGGCCGCAGCGGGCGGAGAGCGCAGCCAAGGGGATCTCTATCGCCCTGTCGGTGCTGCTTGTGGCGGCGCTGCTGGTCATGCTGGTCGTTCTGATCATCCCGGAGATCGGCAACAGCATTGCGCGCGCCGCCGAAGCGCTTCCCGCGCAGATCCGTTCCGTTGTCGATTGGATCAACGGACGGATCAATGACGATTCGGAATGGGCAGTCATGATCCAGCAGGGGCTGGAGAAGGGGCTGGAATTCCTCCAGAACTGGGCGACGACCAGTCTGCCCGGCATGGCAAATTCGCTGCTGTCCTATGTGACGACCGGCGTGATCGGCGTTGTGAAAAGCATATTCAATCTGACGGTGGCTATGGTCGTCGCCATTTATGTGCTCAAAGATAAGCACCGCTTTTTGGCGCAGTCCAAAAAGCTGCTGTGCGCGTTTACCGGGGAAAAGCGCGCCAATCAGGTGCTGGATACCGCCCGCCATGCCAACAAGATCGTGGGCGGCTATCTCACCGGTATGATCATCGAATCCCTGATCGTCGCGGTCGTCTGCTTTATCGGCATGTCGCTGATGCGGATGCCGTATGCGCTGCTCGTCAGTGTGAT
This sequence comes from uncultured Eubacteriales bacterium, assembly GCA_934667845.1. Taxonomy (GTDB): domain Bacteria; phylum Bacillota; class Clostridia; order Oscillospirales; family Acutalibacteraceae; genus HGM12789. Next base: position 3,765 of record CAKUMQ010000075.1, read on the forward strand.
CATCGGGGTGACGAATGTGATCCCGTTTTTCGGACCGATCATCGGTGCGGTGATCAGCTCGGCGCTGATCCTGCTCTCCGATTTCCGCCAGGGACTGATCTTTATTGTATTTATCATCGTGCTGCAGCAGATCGAGGGGAATATCATTGCGCCGCGTGTGCTCGGCGAGTCTACCGGCGTATCCCCGTTCTGGGTCACGTTTTCGCTGCTGCTGTTCGGCAGCCTGTTCGGCTTTGTCGGTATGCTGATCGGTGTGCCGCTGTTTGCCGTGCTGTATTATCTGTTTGATCTGTGGATCGACACCCGACTGGAAAAACGGCACCTGCCGACCGGAACAGAGGAATATACGGCGGCGGTGGGACTCGAAAACGGCAGGCTTGTATATGCCGAGCCGCTGCCGCCCGCAGAGGAAAAGGGCAAACAGGACAAAAAGGCGGAAAAGGAGCCAAAGCAATGAGACAGGACATTACCAGTATTCCGGTCAGCGAGGTATTTGAGCCGAAGGACGGCTGCCCGATCTGCCGGATGCGCGATCGGCTCGAGGAGCGGGTGGTGGATTATATCACCGGCGCTGCCATGATGGAGCCGGATGTGCGGATCGAGACCAATAAACAGGGATTTTGCTTTACACATTATCAGCAGATGCTGAAAAAGCGCAACCGTCTCAGTGTGGCGCTGATGCTGGAAAGCCATCTGGACGAAATGGAAAAGCAGGTGTTTTCCGGCGTGCCGCTGCTCGGCAAATCCGCCGGCAGGCAGGGCAAGGATGCCGGTCGTGCGGCGGAGAGCTGCTTTGTCTGCCGCCAGGTGGATTGGGCAATGGAGCGTATGCTCGCCTCCGTCTGCCGCCTGTGGGAGCAGGAGCGGGATTTCCGCCGCCTGTTTGAAGAGCAGCCCTGCCTGTGCCTGCCGCATTTTTCCGCGCTGACGGCTGCGGCTTCGGGCATGAGCAAAAAAATGGCGCCGGACTTTACCAAGGCGGCTGCACAGCTCTGCCGGAACTATCTGACCGAACTGCGGGGCGATGTGTCGCATTTCTGCAAGATGTTCGACTACCGCAACAACGGCGAGGATGCGGATTGGGGCAATTCCCGCGATTCCATTGAGCGCGCGGTGTGGTTTTTGACCTCGCGCGAGCCGAAATAACGGCGGGCTATGAAGTGCGTATGGGAGCATAACGGCGGGGATACGCTGCTGTATGCCGTCGAGTATGTCGGTGCCTACACAAGAGGCGGCAGCCTTGCCGCCGCTGTGTCAAAAATGCCTGCAGAGATCGCCGCCTATTCCCTGTGGAGGGATCAAAAACGCATACAGATAACCGATGTGGAGATCGTCCAGGAGAAAAACAGCAGCCTGCAGATCGCGGATGCGGACTCCGACGTGCTGTTTGACACCGAGAGAGCGCCGCTGACGGCAGAGGAATATGAGGAACTGAAAGCGCTTGCTTTGCGGTCTGCACGCGATTTTCATACGCTGTATGCCTCTGTCGCGGATAAGCAGAGGAGTTGTCTGCCGCCGCGCAAGACCTTTTACGGGGACATACCGAGAACCGCAGAGGAAATGTATCTGCACACGAAAAACGTGAATGCCTATTATTTCCGGGAGATCGGTATTGCGGCGGATAACGAGGGCAGCATATATGACTGCCGCAAAAGAGGGTTTGCCCTTTTGGAGCAGACAAAGGGCTATCGGGATAATGCCGTGGCGGAGGGAAGCTATCACGAGCTTTGGTCGCTGCGCAAGGTGATGCGGCGCTTTCTGTGGCATGACCGGATCCATGCCAAAGCCATGTACCGTATGGCGGTGAAAACATTCGGTGAAGCCGGAGCGGAAAATGTGTTTCGGTTTACCGTCTGAGTGCAAACTGAGTGCAAAAAACGGGCGCCCGTTTCAGGGCGCCCGTTCACTTTTACAGTGTGCTTCAGTCCAGTGTATACAGGTCGTCAAAGCTGATGGTATGGCTGCAAAGGATCAGCTGCCGCATCCGCAGATCCACCGCAACGACCGTGTCCACAGCGGTTTTGCGTCCGTTTTCGGTATACCATACGGCGGTGACGGTCTCGCCGCTTTGCAATTCACGCAGACGGCGGTCCAAAAGCTCCGCCGCATCCGGCGAAAGCTCCGGACGCGAAACCGTGATCTTTGCCCGCTCGGCAAGGGCCTTTTCCAGTCCGCTGAGTGGCGAAAACGGCATAAACTGCTTGGCGCGGTCCGCCCGGCTCATTTTGGTTCTCATGCGTGGTGCCCCCCGATCTGCCCGAAGCGTTCAAGCGCAGTCGCGCCTTCCTCCAGATCCATCCCCTTGAACACGGCGGCTTTGCCGTAGCGCTTGCGGATGGAAAGCAGCGTCCTTTGCAGCTGCTTTTCCCGTTCCTCGGCTTCGGCATCATGGAACAGATCCAGCTGCTGTCCGCCCTCCTCGGCAAGGCGCTGAAAGGTCAGATTCAGCTGACGGATGGGCAGACTGCGGTCGGTGATACGGTCAAACAGCAGGAGCGTGTGTTCCGTCAGCCGGCGGGTGGAGCTGGTGGGGGAGTCGAGTGACAGCGTGCGGCAGGAGGGCGGAGCCTGCCTGCCGTAGCTGACGGAAAGCATGACCGCACCGGCTGCCTGACCGCGTTCGACCAGCTCCAGAGACAAGGCGTCGGTCATTTCCTGCAGCACCAGCCGCGCCTTGTCAAAGGGGTAGGGACAGGGCAGCACCTGTCCGCGGCTTAAACAGGTGGTTTTCGGCTGATAAGCGCGGATATCGGCAATGGTCGTCGGCTCCCGCCCCCAGGCGTGGTCGATCAGCAGCTCGGCATCCACACCGAACAGGCGGTAAAGCCGATCCTCATACGCATGCGCCAGCTGACGCATGGTGGTGATGCCGCATTGTGCCAGCCGCGCGGCAGTTCCCGGCCCGATCCGCCAGAAATCCGTCAGCGGACGGTGATCCCACAGCGTCTCCCGATAGGATTCCTCCGTCAGCTGCCCGATGCGGTCGGGGGCATGCTTGGCGGTGATGTCCAGGGCGATCTTGGCGAGATACAGGTTGGTGCCGATGCCGCAGGAGGCGGGCAGCCCCGTGTTTTCCCGCAGATCGGCGAGAATGTGCCGCGCCAGCTCCTCGGCTGTCATGCGGTACATGGCAAGGTAATGGGTCACGTCGAGAAACGCTTCGTCGATGGAATAAACGTGGATGTCCTCGGAGGACACATATTGCAGATAACGGGTGTAGACGTCCGCCGAGTAGCGGATATACAGCTGCATGCGGGGCGGCGCCGTGAGATAGGTCAGCCCCTTCGGGATCTCAAATACGCGGCAGCGGTTGCGCACGCCCTTGGCTTTGAGCGAGGGGGAGACGGCAAGACAGATGGTCTTTTCCGTGCGGGTGGGATCTGCCACGATGAGATCCGTTGTCATGGGATCAAGTCCGCGTTCCACACATTCCGCCGAGGCGAAAAAGGATTTGATATCAATGCACAGATACTGCCGCGTCATGGGTAAAGCCGTCTCCTTTCCGGTCGCCGTTGTCGGGCTTCTTGTACATACCCAGTATAGCACAGAACATAAGTTCGCACAAGAGGGGAAAGGAGGAAAATTTATAAAAACGGCAGTGCTGTCCCATTTTTGTTTTTCCGGGGATTTTTTGAGGGGCGGGAGCGCGCAAAACTTATCTGTTTCCGGTCTCGACCACATCACGAACGGTTCCGTTTACCTAACGTAAGCGGCGCATAAAATGCATATCCGATCAGACCGCCCGTGGTATTGGTGATCACATCGGTAATATCCGCGCTCCGTGCGCCGTTGATCAGCGGCTGGAGCAGCTCAATAGACAGACTGAGCGCTGCGGTCATCAGCACACAGCGCAGCAGACCGCATGGTTTACCTGCCGCACGGCGGCACAGCGGATACAGAAAGCCAAACGGTACCGTCATGATCACATTCAGGACGATCTGGCGGACGAAATCCCCCCGCCCGTTTATGGCATCCGCAAACGGCTCCATGTGCATGGGAATATACGGGTGGCTGAAACAAAACGGCAGTGAGGTAATGACCGGCATAAGCGTTACCAGCAAAACGCCGGAGAGATAGAGGAACATCACCGTATTGACTGCCAGCACACGCTTTCCGCGGCGCTTCCATTTCGGGCAGAGCCACAGAGCATACAGCAGCGCCAAAACGGCGAAGTCGAGAAGGTATTTGAATAGCTTTGGCACGGCGGTCAATCCTCTCCTTTACATTTTTCGCAGTGTTTCCTTTTCAGAAATTCCGCTCATCCAGTATCCACTCCTTTGCCGGTTCAATGCCGTCGAAAAATCGGATGGCAAAGCCGTGCCCGGATAGCTGCTTTTTCAGTTTTCTGCAGGAAGATCCGTCTGCTCCGACAAAGGCGGCGCGCATAAACCGTTTGCCGGGAGCTGTGAGGGCGTTGGTTATCTCTCTGATCAATTCCTCCGTGATCATTGTTTCATTGAGGACAAACGTGATATATGCCGGAGAGGACGGGCGGCGGAATATTGCGGTATCCCGACGCAGCTTCTCTACGGCAAGTTCGGTATATTGATATATCCCATCTAGGTGTTCAAACCATATTTCTCCGCCGGCATAGGGCAAAATAAATGATTTCTTCTTTACACCCGGCAATTCATTCGGATCAACGCATCCGGATGTATATCTCGTTTCATCTTTTTTCATAAACATCGCGTTTCTCCTATTCCGGGATCAAACATTGCCATTCACGATCTTTGCATAGGTTTCCTCCGGAATCATGGGAGAGCCGATCTCCGCCAAAAGCGCCGCGTCGATCTCGCCGGTCCCCGCATACTGCCGCCCGGCTCGCTTCACCAGCTCCAACCGGGGAACTGTCACAACGGCGGCCTCCGCGGCACTAAACATGGGGCTTTCCGGTACAGTCAGAATGGTGTGATCGTTTGGGAACAGCAGTTCAAACTGCCGTACCGCCGGTTCAAAATTGTTCTTGCTATTCGGGAATCCGCAGCCGCAGATCATCAGATACCGCAGATGGGAATAGTCCCGCTGGCCGACATGGACATAGTGCCCGTTCACCTCTGTCATCGCCATAGAGGACATAGGAAGTGTTCGGTCAATAAGGTTTTTCAGCATGGCGGGCATTCCGTAGCAGTAGAGCGGGAAACTGAACAGCAGTAAGTCGCTGTCCAGCATCTGTTCCAGGATCTCGCGCATATCATCGTCGATGGCGCAATGTCCGCCGTTATACTTGCAGGCGAAGCAGCCACGGCAAAACCCGATATGCTTGTCAGTTACATTGATCGTATGTATTTCCTGTGCGGCAGCTTCTTTCATGCCGTCCAGAAACGCACGGGTAATGTGCATGGTATCGCTTTTCTCTTTTTTCGGGCTTCCGTTAAATACAAGGATTTTCAATGGTCGTTCCCCCTGAAATAAAAAACGCAGTACAAACCGATCATCCCGGATTGCACTGCGTCTGAGCGTCTGGCATTTTGGTTTTTCCCATTTTCAATGGATACCGTGCATTATACTATCGAAGAATGCATCTGTCAATAGCCAAAAGCTGCGCGGAAAAGATTTATTTTATGTTCTGTACTGCAGAGACGGCTTATTGACCCTTTGCGATCTTTCTATATTCGATCGGCAGTATCCCCGTGTTTTTCTTGAACAGCCCGGCAAAGCGGCTGGAGGTGGAATACCCGATCATCCGGGCGATCTGCCCCATGGTAAAATCAGTGTCAATGAGTAGATGCTCCGCCTGACTCATGCGCCGCCCCTGGATATACTCCGTGACGGTACAGCCGGTATGCCGCTTGAAGCAGATCTTGAGCTTGCTCGTGCTCATGCAGGCGATGTTTGCCAAGCGCTCAAGCGGAATGTCAAAGGTGTAATGGTCGGCGATATAGCTTATCACGTTTTCGAGTCCCTCCACATCCTCTCGGGAAAGCGGGCGCGCATGCTTTGCCGCCTGCTTTTTTTGATTATCCACAACGAGGGCGATCGCTTCTGTGACCTTTGCCTCGTAGAAAAGCGCCGCCGCTACCCCCTCGCCGCGATAGTTTTCGATCTCGAACAGCAGCTTGGACATGGCGGGAAAATCCGCCGCCTGATCGACGCATTGAAACGCCGCGGGCAGATCAAAGTATTCGTCCGGATACTGCATTTTGAGATGATCCTCATAATAAGCCGGAAAAATCTCGATCCCGACCGAGTGGATCGGAATGCGCTTATGAATGATCGCCTTGTAATTCTGCTTGCCGCCGACGATGGTCTGAATGCTTCCCGCCGACAGGCGACGGTAGGGGTTCAGCTCCTCGCCGGAAATGGAATCATATCTTGTGATGCTGATCCCCTCGGGGATGTCAAAATTCAGGATAAAATCATTGTGAAAATAGAAATCGTGGATCTTGATATCAAACAGATCCTTTTGAGCGTACAGCCAGTAGTGACCGCCGCCGAGCGTGGGGGACAGCCGCCAGCTGCTTCCTGCCGGGCTGAACTGCTCACAGTTCGGAATCGGAATGAAACTGCTTTCCGTTAAGAGCGTATTATATTTTTTGAGTATTTCATTATTCATGGGTACTCCTTGAAACAATCGGACTTTTGTTTGCAACGAAAAGACAGACCGGCACGCAAACCGTTGCGAAAAAGTTCGTTTATAGGTATGATACATCCGGTTAGCAGCCTCTAACCGGATTATAGCAAAAAGCATGCGGAAAGTCAATCCGTCTGCCGAAAGTAAAGGAGACTATGATTATGAACAGACGATCGACCGTAAAAAAGGGACTGACCGTGAAAGATCTTGTGACCGTGGGAATTTTCTCGGCGATGTTTCTCGTGTTCGCCCTTGTGGGCGGCATTTTCTTCGCACCAAACCCGGTGCTGACCTTCTATATGCCCGTCGGCAGTGCCTTGCTCTGCGGCCCCGTGTATCTGCTTATGCTTGCCAAGGCGCCGAAACGCTTTGCCGTGAGTATTCTCGGTGCCATTCTCTGCATTGTCTGGTTCGTGACCGGGATGCATCGGGCGATGGCGCTCGGCTACCTCGTCATGGGTATCATCGCCGATCTCGTTGCAGGCGCGGGACAGTATAAGAGCAGAAAAATCAACTCGCTGTCCTATATTCTGCTTTCCCTCGGCGGCACAGGTTCTTATCTCATGTTCTTTGTAAACCCCGACGGCTGGGCAAAGACCATGCTCGGTAACGGCACGGAGCAGTCCTACATCGACACCATGCGTTCCACGGGAACGACATGGATCCTCGTGATCATGCTGGCGGGAACGATTCTGGCCGCAGCGCTCAGCGCCTTTATCGGCTGCAAAATGCTGAAAAAGCAGTTTGAAAAGGCCGGTA
>CAKUMQ010000076.1 GCA_934667845.1 uncultured Eubacteriales bacterium
CACTGCACTTCTGGAGAAAATCGAACAACAAGCAGATTCCGTTCCCGTGGAGGATAGGTTCGTTTATGAACAACTCAGCTCCACCATAAGTCCACCGTAATTTTGATAGAATTACGGTGGGCTTTTATGCTATAATGAGTTAGACAAATCGGGATTTGACGGAGGCAAGTATGCTGAACAACAGGGAGTTTGACCTTTGGGCGGATGGATATGATAAAACCGTCGGTATTTCTGATGAGGAAAACACATATCCATTTGCCGGCTATAAAAAAGTGCTTGGGCTTATTTTTCGGACGATTATGGAAACCGCAAATGCCGTTGTATTGGATATAGGATTTGGAACGGGCACATTAACAACAAAACTGTACGAGCAGGGCTGCTCTATTTATGGACAGGACTTCTCGGCAAGAATGATTGCACTGGCATCTGAAAAAATGCCGGATGCCCATTTATATCAGGGGGATTTTTCAAAGGGACTGGTCGAGCCGCTGCGAAACCGGCGCTATGATTATATTGTGGCAACATACTCCCTGCATCACCTGACAGATGCACAAAAGAGCGTATTTCTTACTGATTTGCGCGACCATCTGAAAGAAAACGGGAAAATTATGATTGGAGACGTTGCCTTTGAAACACGAAGGGATTTGGAGCGGTGCAGGCTGGCTGCGGGGAACGCGTGGGATGACGAAGAAATCTATTTTGTCGCCGAAGAGCTGAGAAAAGATTTTCCGGAGCTTTCATTTACACAAATATCCGGTTGTGCGGGCATTCTGATGTTAGACCGATAACATCCGGTTTGACGCGGAGTGGCGGTGAAGTTGTCAAAAACAATGCACCCCCTTAAATCAGGAACCGCCCCCTCTGAATCGAAACTGCGCCCCCTTAATGAGTTTCTATCAAAATCACAGTTCTCCACCAAACGAGGTTCGGACGAACACTTATTTCTTCAGCGGCGGTTTCGCCGTGAAGTGTTCGCTCTGATCCACAGCAGGAAAGAGCGGCGCCCACCACCGCATTTACAGCCAAAGCCGATGGCGATGGGATCGCCGCTGACATAAAGGGCGTTTGGGGTAAACGGCAAAGCTGTATGACCCGAACACACACGGAGATGATCTTATGCGCACGGTAAAAGAGGCCCTGCATGAAAAAAAGACACACAACAGAAAACCATATCAAACAGCTCGTACAGGAGGGGAAACAAGGTATCCGCTATACCGCCATGATGCCGGATATCCCGTTTCTGGTATTGGGGCTGCTCAGTGATGTCGGCTGGATGATCCATCTGACGGCAGGCGTGATCTACTTCTGCCAAAACGGTTTTCGCCATGCAGGGGACTACATAGCCCTCGCCGCCCTGGCTGCTGTCGTGTTCGGTGTCGCCTGCATCATTTATCTGAACAGGATACACGAGAAAGAGATCGCCACCAAACGCCAAAAAGACCTCAGCTTTGGTGTGACGGCGTATTCCGGAGCAGTCAGGACGATCGTCGGCATAGGGCAGATCCTGTATACAGGCATTTCGCCCGCGCTGGTGTGGATCGTCATTGGCGGCTTTTTGAATTTTGCCGCGGAATCGCCGATCTATTTTTCCTTTAAAAAGGGAATTTTTACGGCGTAAAATAGCGGCGGAGGTGGTATAAATGAAATGCGCGCTGGCCGCCGTTGGATCTGTCAACGGAGACATCGGATATAACCAAGCGGTCATGGCGGATACCCTGAAAAAATGTGCGGGCAGGGCGGACGCAGTGATCTTCGGAGAAGCCTTTCTTCAGGGCTTTAACGGCATAAATTTTACCGTTGCCCACGACAGGGCGGCAGCTGTCTCCAGTGAGGACAGCATCATTCGCGAAATAGGTCACATGGCGAAGGAAAACGCCGTAGCCGTATCCTTCGGCTTCATCGAGAAAGATCGCGGAGTGTTTTTCAGTTCACAGATGACTATAGATAAAACCGGCAGGTGTATAGATGTATACCGCAGAGTCTCACCGGGCTGGAAGGAGCCGTTTGCGGGCAAGGCATACCGTGAGGGCGACGGCTTTCACACATTCCGTCTGCTCAGCAAAACAGTCGCCGTCGGATTATGCGGCGACCTCTGGTATGAAGAAAACATTGCCCGCCTGAACGAACAGAAGCCGGATATCGTCTGGTGGCCCGTCTACACAGACTATCCCCATGCGGAATGGAACAATACCGCAAAATTCGCCTATGCCGAACAGGCGGGCAAAATACACGCGCCCGTTTTTTACGTCAATTCCGTGTGTATGGACAGACCCCACGACGGCGCGGCCGCCAGTGGCGGTGCCGCTCTGTTTGACAAAGGCTGTATAAAAGCGGAATGCCCCGCGGGAAGTGAAGGCATTCTGATCGTTGAGGCTTAGTCAATATGCCGCCGCGATTCCGGGAAACGGGAAAAATCGGAAATATATCTTGCATTTATGGAAAAGAACGGGTATAATCATTTCCGTTACACAACAGAAGATAGCAAACGCACCGCCCCCCGGCATCAGCCGGAGGCGGAATGGGGTGAGAAGCCCCGCGAGCGGGTCACTGTGATGCCGGGAAAACCGGATAAGTCAGATACGTCGGGCTGTGCGTGGGTTCCTGCCCTCACCGGGAAGCTGTGTTTTTACTGACGGAGTCAACTCCGCGCGGCTTGGTGTCGCGCGGAGTTTTTTCGTTGGGAGCCCTGTTATCTGCCTGCGGGACACTGTCCCTTTCGATATATCCATTACAGCATGAGGTGAATCACATGAAACGAGGAATGGCGCTGCTTCTGGCGCTTGTGCTGATACTCGGTGCGTTTCCGGCGGCGGTCTTTGCTGCCGGCGGAACGCTCACCGGCGCGGGCACCGAGGCAAGCCCCTATGAGATCGCGGATGCGGACGACCTGATGGCCTTTGCGGCACTGGTCAACGATGAAGGGCAAACGCGCATCTTCGGCGTGCTGACCGATCACATCGACCTGACCGGATACGACTGGATCCCCATCGGCAGCACACAGAAAAAGCCTTACAGCGGCACCTTCGACGGGCGCGGCTACTCCGTCAGGCTCGACGCAAAGATCGATGCGGATTGGGGTAACGATTGCAGCGGTCTGTTCAACACACTCAAAAATGCCACCGTCAGGAATATCCGCATGGAGGGCAAAGTCACCTCTGAGGAGGGGATGGGGCTGTATCTCTCCATGGGTTCTGTTGCGGCTTTTCTCGATAAAAATAACACGATCGAGAATTGCAGTTCGAGCGTGGAATACGCCGTCGGTGACACCACTGTAGGCGTCGGCGGCATCGTCGGTTATGTGTATGACAGCGGCAACGAGATCATTGCCTGTGCCAACCACGGCGAGATCACCGGCACCTGTGAGGACGACCAGAACGGTTACGGCGGCATCGTCGGCTGGACGGATTATGACATCACGCTGAAATACTGCTATAACTCCGCCGCCATCCACGCGCCCGGCGACATGGGCTACGCCGGTGGGCTGATCGGCATAGCCTACGGCACGCCCACCCTCATCGGCTGCTATACCTCCGCCTCCACGGAGGACAACGACTATTTAAATCCCCGGTGGGCAGAGCGCACCGCAATGATCACCTCGGACTATGCGGCGGGCGATTTCTTCGGCACCGCTTCCGACATCAGTGACGATCTCATGCACAACATGACATATTCCGAGACTATCGAGGGCGAATGCGGTCTGAATCCCTATGAATACGGCGACGGCGACCAGATCCGCCGCGCGTGGGACCACAGCGACAGGATAGACGACGCTCTGGAATACCTAAACGGCGGCGAAACATACTACACCGCCTCCGACGAGATAGGGGACGGCTGGCCCGTGCTGGCATGGGAGTTGGAGGCGCCCGCTTCCCAAAACACCCCGCAGGAAAAGGCGCTCGCCGCAGCCAAAAAGGCGTTTGACGACGAGAAGAACGCCGCGCTGACGGCGCTGGACAACGGCAAGACCATCGGCAGCACAAAATACGTCGGCTATACCACATACAAATACCGGCAGGACAATACCTATACCAACCCGGTCACAAACGACTACTACCGCTACAACAGCGAAAACTGGGCGCTGCTGGAGGGGTATTACCGCACCGCCCGGCAGGAACTGAAGGATCGCGCCTATGTCGCGCCGGAGGACTTTGAAAGCATGGAGGCGGAGGACATTACCGCTGACGGCGCGCGCCAGCAGACCGAGGCGCGGCTGACGGTGACCTCCGATGAAGCGCTTCTGAATATGGCGGAGGTTCTGACCATCAGCCGTCAAAAGGACTTCGACGGGAAAAAGCTGACTGCGCAGCGGGACTACTACACCGCCTACATTAAACAGCTCTACGCGCTGGACACCGACCGCGGCATGCTCTCGGCTGTCTGGCACGAACTGACGGGTACGGCTCCCGGAGAACTGGAGACGCTGGCCGAAAAGCTCGACGAAACGCTCGGCGCCGGTCTGGAGGCGCTCGGCGCCACCCGCACGCAAAAGCAGCTGGATGCGGTCAGGGCGGAATGGAGCGGGAAGCTGCTCGCCGTGCGCAAGGACTACACGGTGCCGGAGTTTGACTCCGGCGTGGCTGACAAGTGGGACGGCACGACGAAAACGCAACCTGCGGGCAGCGGCACAAAAGCCGACCCCTATCAGATCGGTACGGGCGCCGAGCTTGCCTGGTTCGCCGACAGGGTCAACAGCGGCAGCCTCGCTGCCTGCGCCGTTCTGACGGCGGACATCGACTTAAACCGTCAGGAATGGACAGCCATCGCCACCGATAAATACAACCGCTACACCGGCACCTTTGACGGGCAGGGGCACATCATCCACGGTCTGTGGAGCACCGCCGAGGGACAGCAGGTGCAGGGTCTGTTCGGCTATATCGGTCACAAGACCAATGACCGCGCAAGCTGCGCCGTCATCCAAAACGTCAGGATCGCCGGGCACATCCGCGCGGTGCAGAGCAACGGCTCCGGCATGATCGCGGGCGACAGCGAGGGCATGATCTACAACTGCGAGGTCTCCGCTTTTCTCGGCACCTGGCAGGGCATTTCCTCCGTCGGCGGCATCGTGGGCGACCTGAAAGGCGGATCGGTGGAGAACTGCCGCACATACGGTCTCTATCTGGCGACCGACGACAGCAAATACAGCGGCAATATGGTCAACTCCATCGGCGGCATCGCGGGCAGTGCAGGCGCAGGCGAGCCGAGAGACGGCGCGCTGATCCGCTACTGCGAAAATGATCTGCGGCTGCGCGGCTACGAAATGAGCTATCTCAGCGGCAAGGCCTCCGGCGTCGGCGGCATCGTCGGTGTCGTCTACGGCACAGCCAAGGTGCGCGAGAGCGTCAACCGTGCCGAAGTCTTTGGCGGTCTGCGTGTCGGCGGCATCGTCGGCAACGTGAACGCAAACGGCTCGCTTGACATGGCCTATGTGACCAACTACGGCGACGTATACGGATCGGACGGCAACACCGACGTCCGCGGCACGGGCGGCATCACCGGCATTTCCGCCGACACCGCCTCCCTGAGTCTCCGGTATGCCTACAATGCGGGCACGATCTACAGCGAGGCGCACCGCAACAAATACAACAGCGCCTATGATTATTCCACCGCCGCAGGCTCGACCGGCGCGATCATCGGCAACTGGCGCGCGGGCGACGTGGAGCATGTGCAGAGCTGCAGCGCGGACAACACCCTCTGGGGTTACGCCGCGGCAACCGGCGCGGACAGCACCGATGCCATCCGCACGGACAGGATCACACCCGAGGTCAACGCCGGGGGCGGTATGTGGGAAAAGCTCACCGCGACGCGCGGTCTTCTGGATCAGCTCATTCACATCGGTTCCTCCCGCGACACGCGGTATCCGGTCTACGGCACGCAGAGCCGACTTTTCAACGATACCGTTATGCAGTGCGTCCGCAAGGTCGAGCTGTGCACGACTGCCGAAGAGATCGAAGCCGCGTTGCGCGAGGCGGAGGCGGCGCTTTCCGCCGTTCCCACGGAGCTGGAAGCGGCAAAGGCCGCGCTGCGCGGGGAAATGCAGGCGTTTGCGGACGGCAATCTCTACGATGCCGAGAATCAAAAAGCCGTTGACGCAGTTCTGGCTGAAGCCGATGCCGCGCTGGAAGCGGCAAAGACGCTCGCCGACGTCACGGACGTCCGCCAGACCTATCTGGGCAGCGAGAACATCGACGGCAGGCTCAAAGAAATAGCGACCTATCCCGTCAAGGCGGCAAATGCGCTCTATAACGAATTTATTTACGGCAAAAATTACACCCGGCAGGATACGGCGCTGCTTCTGCGCGCCTATGAGAGCCAAAAGCTGAAGCTGGACCGGGCAAAGACGGTCGAAGAGGTCGAAAGCCTCTATGCCGAGGCGCGCAAGGCGCTGACGGAGCTTGTCAGTGACTTCACCGAGGGCAGTACCGCGCCCGACGCCGATCAGGCTGCACAGGACGCGCTGGCGCTCGCGCGCCGGGAGATCCTCGACGAACTGTCCGCACTGGAAAAGAAATATGCCGATGCGCTGACAGAACAGGCGGGCGATCTGACCGCGCTTGCCGAAAAGTGGCAAAACGCCGTGCAGAGCCTTTTGGATGAGAGCAGGGCGGCGCTGCACACCGCCGCCGCGCCCGCGCTGGACGGGATCGTATCCTACGCCGAGCTGGACGCCCTGCGTCAGTCCGCCATGCAGGAGTTAGACGCCCTCTGCGCCGCCGCACGGCGCAAGCTGGCTGTGCTCCTTGCCTCCGCGGACAACATAAACGCGTGGGACGGCGAGACGAAAGCACAGCCCACAGGCAAGGGCACCGAGGCCGAGCCTTATCGCATCGGCACGGGCGCAGAGCTTGCCTGGCTCGCCGATAAGGTCAACGGCGGAAACTCCGGCAGCCTTTATGCCGTTCTGACCGCAGACATTGATCTCGGCTTCTGCGAATGGACGCCCATCGGCCGCAAGGTCGGTTACAGCAACGGCGCCTACCGCGGAACTTTCGACGGCCAGGGACATACCGTCTCGGGTCTGTACATCAGCAGCGCCGACACCGGCTATGTCGGTCTGTTCGGCCGCGGCTTCGTCGGCACCAAGCTGCGCGATCTGACCGTCCGGGGCGAAATCAGCCTCACGGACGTGACGTCGGATATCGTTGTCGGCGGCATCATCGCGGACAGTACCTCCGCCGTCTTTGAAAACTGCGTCTCCGACGTGCAGATCAGCGTGACCTTCAACGATCTCGGCGGGCGCGGCTCCAGCCTCGGCGGCTTTGCCGGTCTGGCAAGCTCCGGCACCTTTACCGACTGCCGCTTTGAGGGCAGCATCACCTGCCTCTATCAGTACAGCTCCTATCTCGGTTTCAGCGACGGCGGCCTCGGCGGCATTGTCGGATATCTGAAAAACGGCAGACTTGAGCGCTGCGCCAACGTCGGCGACGTGACAGCCAACAAAGCGTCCGGCGTCGGCGGCATCGCCGGTCGTATTTACGCCTACAACGACGAGGAGACCGCGCTGCACGAGTGCCTGAACGCCGGTCACATCTCCAACGACGTGAATTTCGTCATCGGTGTCGGTGAATGGCCCGTCGGCGGCATCGGCGGCATCGCCGGTGTCGTCCAGAGCGGCCGCATCACCATCGACACCTGCTATAACACCGGCGTGATCTCCGGCGGCATTATCGCCGGCGGCATTTTAGGCGGCGAGAGCGGGAAATACGGCAAGACCGCCTCCACGGGCAACCCGCTGCTCACCGTGAAAAACTGCTATAACGCGGGCGTTTTGGATACCGGCACGAAGATCGACCATATCGGTACGCTCGTGGGCTTCCCCATCGACGGTCAATACCGCGACAACCTCTATGTTCTCTCCGGAACAGCGCGTTCCGCCATGGGCTGGAAGAGCAGCCAGGGCGACCGGGTCTATACCGCGGATACACTGACGGCGGACATGTTCGACGGTCTGATCGACAGCATCGCAGGTCTCAACGGCAGCTTCCCCGTGTTCCCGTGGCAGCTCCTGACAAGCGACAGCCGCGAGACGGTGATCACCTATCTGAACGACCTCTACCGCACAAAGGCAGAGCCGCTCATCTCCGATACACAGCGCGCGGCGCTCACAGCCATGCTCTCGCAGACCGCCGACACCGTGCGCACGACCGATGACGTTTTGACCCTTTTGGAGGCCTATCACGCCGCGCTTGCCGCCATGGAGCCGGAAAAGCTGCTGGACGAGGCGCGCGCTGCCGCTCTCCAAACGCTGACAAGGCTCTACGAAACTGCAAAGACCGCCTATTCCGCGATTGAGACCGCTCTGACCGCGCGCTATGACGCGGATCGCGTCGCCGTTGCGCAGAGCGCGAACGCCGCGCAGGCGGAGGCTGTGATCGACAGCTTTGCCGCAAACACCGTTGACCTTCTGGTTGCCGATGCGCAGGGCGCGCCCCTGCGGGAGCTGACCTCCCGGGCGGAAGCTATCGAAGCCGCTTACACCGCGCTGACCGCGGCACAGCAGTCGCTTGTGCTGAATTATGCCGCGCTCACGGATATTAAGGCGCTGGCTGTGCTCTACAGCAGCGATCTTGCGCTTCTGACGCAGTGGAACGAGGAGGACAAGACCGCCTATCCCGATCTTGCGCAGGCGCTGACCGCGCTGGGCGCAGAGGCGCAGACCGCGCTGGGCGCATGCACCGGACGGGAGGAGCTTTCCCCTGTTCTTGACGGCTACTGCGCGGATGTCGTCCGCCTGCTTCTCGGGGATATCGGCTTCACCGCCGGTACGACCACCATGGGCGGGCTGGCGGACGCCGCCGACAGGCTCGAGCGCGCCCGCAAGGCGCTTGACGCCCTGGCCGAAACGCAGAAATCGCTGCTTGGCGAGGAGGCCGGGGCTTCGCTTGCGGACGCCGAGGCGCTGCTGGCTGTATACAACAAGGCGATCGAAACGCTTGAAGCATGGCTGCAGGAGGATACCGCCAAATATCCGCAGATCGCGAGTGCCCTGCAGGCGCTGGCAGACGGGACCGCAGCCGAGCTCCGTTCCTGCACCGACCGTAACGGCGCGATCCTGGCGCTTGAGCGTCACTGCGCCGATGTTGCAGGCGCGCTGATCGATGCAGCGGGCTTTGTGCCCGGCAAAACCGCCATGGCGGCAGTGGACGGGGATGCGGTCAAAACCGCACGCGCGGCTTACAACGCCCTGACCGACGCACAGCGGACGCTCGTTTCCGAAAGTGCGCTCCAAACGCTGGAGGCGGCGGAAAAGCTGCTTACAGATTACCGCAGGGCGGCGGACGAGCTCGGACAGCAGAGCGCCAAGGATCAGACAAGATATTCCGCGCTGGCCGACCGCATCGGCGCGCTGACCGCACAGCGTGCGGCAGAGCTTAACGCCTGCATCTCGGCGGAAGAGGCACAGCAGGTCATCGACCGCTATAACGCACAGGTTGCCGATCTGCTCATCGGGCAGATCGACCCGCTCCCGCAGAAGCCCACGGAGGAATTCCTGGAAGAGCTGGGGCGCACGCTGCGCCGCGCGCAGGAGCACTACCGCGCGCTGACCGACGCGCAGAAACAGTATGTCACACGTCTGGAGGAGCTGCGGGCGGCGGAGGAATACTACCGCACCGCCGAAGCGGAAAAGCCCGCGCAGCCGCAAACACCGGAAACAGAGGAATCATCCGATCAGCCCGCCCCCTCTGAGCCCTCCGAGCCGCAGCCGAACAGCGACGCCGTCAAAGCCGTTTCCGATCTGATCCGCGGTATCGGCGAAGTCACGCTTGAGCGCAGGGAGGCGATCGAAGCGGCGCTGGATGCTTTCAACGCGCTGACCGACGGGGAAAAAGCGCTTCTGCCCGCCGGAGACAAGGCGGCGCTGGACACCGCCGTTGCGGCATATCAGGCGCTGCTCGACGCGCAGACGCCGACAGAGCCCTCAAAACAGCCCGACGGTCAAAAGCCCGCGGAGGAAAGCAAGGGCTTTGACTGGAGGATCGTCTGGCTGACCGCCGGTATTCTGGGCGCAGCCGCAATGATCTTCGGTCTGGTCAGGTGGTTCCTTGCCGCAAAGCGCGCAAAGGAAAAATGACCCGATAGTGAAACTGTACCGCAGGAAGGAGAAGGGCAAGGCCGCCTTTCTCCTTCCTGTGATATTCCGAACCGAGGTGAGGTCTGTGAAAAAACGATGGAAACCGCTGATCAAAGCGGGATCGGCACTGCTTTTGTGCCTGCTGCTGGGCATCTCTTTTCTGAATCTGCAGAAGGGTGAGCCGCAGCGTCAGAGTCCGGATCCGATCTCGCGGATGCTGCTGTCGGACGCAGAGCTTTTATATGATGCCGACGGTCTGACGCAGCTCGGCAATGCCACCGAAAAACGGCAGACCGAGCCGCCGTCGGAGGCGGAGGAATCGTCCGGCGAACCGACCGAACCGCCTGCCGAGACGCCGCCGCAAAAGCAGCCGGACGATCCCGTTCCGACTCCCGACGAGCCCGGCGAAAAGTCCAGCGACGAGCCGAGCGAAACGCCCGGCCGCTCAAACATCGGCGATCTTCTGGACATCACCGGAAACGGCGGCGGCTCCGGTAGGCAGACGCCCTCGCGCGAACCTGCCGGGGAGCCGGGCAGCTCCGAGGCGGGCGACCCGGACCGCTATTTTGAAACCAGCATCATCGACGGCGACACCGTTGATTACCGTGACTATACCTTTACCATCCGGCACTTAAAGCCGCTTTTGCAGGTGCGCGGGCTGACCGTGACCGTCAACGGCGAGGAATATTCTTTCCGCGCCGCGTCCGGAAGCGTGATGATCCGGCTTGCCGTCGGCACAAACACCGTCGTTGTGCGCGCCGCTTATTTTGACGGCACGGACAACATCGCCGCCTCGCGCGCCTACACCCTCCACTACAGTCCCGCAGGCGAAACGGTGATCGTCGCCTACCGTATACAGGACAACGCGCCGCTGAGCGACCTGCACAGCACCGCCGAGAGCAGACTGCACTTCGTCGCCTACGGCCTGCGTGACGGCAAGCGTCTGCGCGCCTCGGTGCGGCAAAACGGCAAAACGGTCACTTCCGGCTCCGATTCCTTTGATATCACGCTGCAATT
>CAKUMQ010000077.1 GCA_934667845.1 uncultured Eubacteriales bacterium
CATCGGTCGGTGCTCCACAGCGTCCAGTACAGCCACAGCTGTCCGCTGTAGTCGATCGTCACGGTGTTGGTTTCCTTATCGTAGGTCTTGGCGGTCACATTGTTTCCCGCGCCCAGCCCCGCAAGGTCGAGCACGAGATCCTCCGCCGGCGCGGCGGTAACAACAGATGCCCAGCCCACGCTCAGGGCACCACCAAGGAGCAGGATCGCGCAAAGAAAGGCAAGAAATCGCTTGCTGACATTGCTTTTTTTCATTGGGTTCACTCCTTTTTCTGTTTGAATGGGATCGCCTGATCTTCTGTCGGTCCGTCCCCCCCTCTTTTCTTACGACCCTGCCGGATGATTGCCGATCCACTCCCGGAACAGCGCATAGGCATCCGTCACAAAAGCCGCATATTTTTTTGCCCCGTTGGTATTGGTCTCCGCAGTGTACGCCTGCCAGGTGGCATCAAGATTTTTCTCACCCTTGACGACCGCCCGCCGGTAGTTTTCCATCGGGTCGCGGATCACGCGTCCCTGCGCCTGTATGAACAGCAGGGTGTCCTCGTCATAGCGCAGACTCGGCACCTGTGCCGAGGTGTACTCCTCCAGCTCCGCCTTGCGCTGCACGATATCCCGCTGCTTCACCTGATAGACGACCGTAGAGCTGTCCTCCACGATCTTTTCATCCAGCGTTTTGCTGAAATACGCCGGCAGACATTCCCCCACGGTCAGGCTGTTTTTCCATGCGCTGAGCGTCTTATCGGCAGGGCAATTGTTCAGCGTCTGCACATATTTGCCGTTTTCGTCCTCATGCCATGCGCGCTCCCCGCCCGGAGGGCCCCAACTCAGCCACATGGCGCCCTCGTCGCTGTAGAAGAAGTCCAAAAGCCGCAGTGCGGCGGCGGGATTCTGACACTTGGCGGAGATCAGCGTTTTGTCCGCCCAGATGCCGCCGTATGCCGAGCGTCCGTCCACAAAGCTCGCGCCGTCCGCCGAAAGCGGCGGCAGATAGGTGTAATCCTCCAGCTGACGGGTGGCATCCATCGTGTTCAGGTTCACATTCCATCCGCCGATCACGCCGACTGTCTCTACCGAGGCGTTCAGCACTGCGGCATAGCCGGTGAGGTCGTCCGTGCCGATAAACGTCGTGTCGAGCAGCCCCTCATTGGCAAGCGCGGCGGCATATTTCAGCGTGGACTTATAGCCGTCGCTCAGCGGCGCATAGGCGGCGCTGCCGTCTGCCGTCAGATACATCGGGAATTCCGAATTATAGGACACACCGAACCAGCCGTACATCTCCTGCGGCAGATCGGTATGCAGAAGCATCGGGATCTCATCCGCCTGCCCGTTGCCGTTGGGATCGCCCTTTTTGAACGCGCGCAGCACCTCGGTGAGCTGTGTCGTCGTGCGGGGCATGGACAACCCGAGCGTATCCAGCCACTTCTGATTGATCAGCATACCCATAAAGCTGCTGTTGGCACTGCCGACCGTCACATTCGGCAGGCTGTAAATGTTGCCGTCCAGCGCCGTGGACATATACTGCGCATACGGCACCTGCTTGAACATCGCCTGCACATTCGGCGCATAGCGCGGGATCCAGTCGTCAAGCTGCAGGATCATGCCCTGCTCGATATACGGCCACTGATACGCAATATCGCAGTAGAAGCCGGTGAGGATATCCGGCAGATCACCGGAGGCATACGCCGCCTGGAGGTTTGCCGCCGCATATCCGGTCGTGACCGTCCACTCCAGGTGAATATTGGTCTTTTTCTCAAGCTCCTGCATCAGCGCCGTGTTCTCCGGCTTGAAGCCGTTGTTGAGGTCATAGGTCAGCACCTTCAGCGTGATCGGCTCTTTGACAATGGGGTACCCCGTCGCAAAAACGCCGTTCTCATCCGGCACGCGGTCATCGACGGAGCTTTCTCCGCCGTCGCCCGTCCGGCATCCCGAAAGCGCCAGCAGCAGGCAGCCGGACAGCAGCAGCGCTGCCAGCCGTGCAAGGGGTTTTCTCTTACCGTGCATAGACGATCTCTCCTTTTTCGGTTTATTTTGCTGTCGGAGCCGTTTTGGCTCCGCTTCTTCCGTTCATTCCAGCGGGTCACACGGCGTGCACTGCCCGCCGCATACCCGCAGCGTCTGCACCTGATAGCCGCGAAGCGGGAAGGACGCGCGAATACTCTCCTCCGGCCAAAAAACGGTCACCGTGCCGTCCTCTGCCTGTGCCCGCAAAACGCGCAGAATGCTGCTGCCGTCCGCCGCCGGGTGAAGGCTCATCAGCCGTGCCCCCGTGATCTCCAGCGACTGCGCAGCAGTGCCGCCTCCGCGCGGGAACAGCAGTGCCGTCACGGGCGGCGTGTTAAAGCTCTGTGCCGCCGCATCCAGCGCCGCCTCTGTCGGCGGGGCGGGCACCAGCCGGAAACGCATCTGCCGCGCACCCATATCCGCATGGGGCAAAAAGCTGTTCTCGCTCAAAAGCGGCCGCCCGGTGATCGGATGCGCCACATACACCGGCGTGCGCAGAAGCGTGGACATGAGCTGTCCGTCCCGCACGCAAACGCCGCCAGAGCTGTCATTGATCACCCCGAGCAGCCACTGACCGCCCGCCGTCGCCGCCGTCCAGCTGTGTGTCGACTGCTCCTGCCCGTCCTTTTCCAGGAACCGTGCGCCGCAGATATCCTGACCGTAAAACTCCGGCGCATCCGCCGATACCGGAAACGCCATGCGGTACAGCTGATGCGGCGCACCGGCATACAGGCGGACATCCACATCCACAAAGGGCAGCTCGCGGAATACGGTGTATTGCACACAGGCTCTCGCGGTCTTATCGCCGAGCAGCACCTGCACACGGGTCAGCACATCGCCCTCCTCCGTCACCGTGACGGCGGAGATACCCTCCCGCCCGACAAACTGCGTCAGCGCCTCTCCGGCAAGCAGCTTAAACGGACGCGGGTCGTGACCGAGCGCGGTCTCCTCCATGCTCCACGGATCCTCGCTGTCGGTATATGCCGTCAGGCGGGCAAAGCCCGGACGGATCAGCTCCCTGCCGGAGACGGTCAGCGAATTGAGCGCGCCGGTCGCCGGATCAAGCGTCACCCGCCCCCATTCCGTCGTCAGCATCAGCCTGTCCCGCAGAGGATACGCGGCGCGCAGCGGGGGTTTTTGCCGTTTCAGCGAAATGTCCAGCCGCGCCATACCCATCGGGACAAGCGGTACGACAACGCCGATGCGCTTTCGCCAGTCGAGGCTTAAATTGCTCTCCTCCTTGAGGACCTGCGCGGGGAGCGTCCGCCCGCCAAAACGGACGGTCACGTTTGTCACCTCGTCGCTCCAGTTCTGATCCGGCAGCATGAACTCGCATTCTACATAGGCTTTTCCGCCGACGGGGAGAGGTTGAAACACGAACACCGGCGTATCGCCCGGCTGTGCCGGCTTTTCGTCCCGGCACAGCGCCGCCATGCTGTCAAAAATGCAGCCTTCGGCAAGCCGCAGCCCCGTATGCAGCCGCATCAGTGCATTTTCCTCCGCAGACTCCACACAGGTGCCGGGCAGAATATCGTGGAACTGGCAGAACAGCAGCTCGCGCTCGGCTTTTTCCAGCTGCTCCTGCGGATAGGGCAGCCCCGTCCGCTTTTGTGCCAGCAGCGCCATCGCCTCCGCCGTATAAAGCTGCCCCTCAAGCCGCCGGTGCGCGCGCTTGACCCGCTGCATGGTGGTATATGTTCCCACAAACACCGGGCCGAGATCGCGGGTGAGCACGGGCATGGGCTTTCCCCGCAGGGTCTCCGTATACGCTTCCGGTGTGGAATGGATCAGCCGGTCCGGGACCTGCCGCTGCAGCTCGCCCAGCGCGTCCAGATCCTGCCGCGACGGCCCGCCGCCGTGATTTCCCACGCCCCACAGCCGGAAGCCCACGCCGTTTTCCGACAGGGCGTCCAGACTGGCGCGGATCGCCTCCGCGCTTTTTCCGAGCGGCGTATTGTAGCAGGTAGTCGTCCGGACGGCAGTCACCCGGCTGCCGGCGTAGCCCTGCCAGCAAAACACCTCCGGCAGCCCCGGCGTCCCGCGCATAAACAGATAATCCCGATAGCCGGTCAGCTCCAGAAGCTGCACCAGTCCGCGGCTGTGTCCAAACGCATCCAGACTTGCCGCCGTCTCCGGAACGACGCCGAATTTTTCCTTAAAATACCGGCGTCCCGCGCGGATCTGCCGGAGCAGCGATTCGCCGCATGGCAGGTTACAGTCGGGCTGAAGATACCAGCCGCCCATAATGTGCCAGCGTCCCGCCTGCACCAGACGGCGGATGCGGGCAAACAGCGCCGGATCGTAGGTCTCCGTCCACTCATACAGCAGGGCTTCGTTATGGTTGAACACAAAGCCCGGATATTCCTCGCACAGATCGGCAGCGACGGCAAAGGTCGACAGTGCCGCGCCGACGCCCTCCTGCCAGTTCCACTGCCAGACGGGATCAATATGTGCGTTGGCAATCAAATGCAATTCCTTCACAGACAGCTTCCTCTCATTCCCCGGTAATACCGCTGTGCTCAATTCCCTCGAGGAACCAGCGCTGCAGGACAAAATACAGGATCAGCAGCGGGAGCAGCACCAGCACGCAGGACGCCATGATCAGCCCTAAGTGGTAATCCTCCTTCAGCGCTGCCGCCAGTGCCGCGTTGCCGTCTCCCTTGTTCATCTGCTCGATCATATTTGCCACGTTCGGCAGCACCTGCGGCAGCAGAAAAAGCTCGCTCTTGCGCAGATACAGCCCCGGCTCATAGAAATCGTTATAATGCCATACGACCGACAGCACCGTGCAGACCAACAGGGAATTCGACGCGGAGGGCAGCGCAATGCGGACAAATGTCTGCATCGCCGAGCAGCCATCAATGGCTGCCGCTTCCTCCAGCGATTTCGGCAGCGTCAGGAAAAACTGCCGGAACAGGAAGATAAACAGTCCGCTTTTCAGTCCCGCGCCCAAAAAAGCGGGAACGATCAGGGGCAAAAAGCTGTCTAACATACCGGTGCGGACAAAAATGATGTACAGCGGTACGATCAGCGACTGGATCGGCACGATCATCGTCGCCAGCACCACCAGAAACAGCCGGTTGACATACCGGTAGGGAAAGCGGGCAAAGGCATATCCCGCCATGGAGCAGGACAGCAGATGCCCGAGTGTACCGCATGCCGCCACCAAAACACTGTTACCGAGGTGCTGCGGATATCCAAGCTCGCGGAAGGCGAGCAGATAATTGCGGAAATGGAACTCGTTCACGATCCATTTCACCGAGCTGTCAATCAGATCGCGATAGGATTTGACCGATGTCACCAGCATAAACAGAAAGGGAAATAAAAACACAAACGCCAGGCTGATCAGCAGCAGGTAGACAAACACCTGTGCTGCCGCCGCGACCGCCTTCTGGCGGGAAAACCGATATGATCGCTGCTTCATCCGATTCACCTCACATTTCCGTTCCGCGCACAAGGGGGCGCAGAAGGAGAAAAACCAATGTCAGAATCACCGCAATCAGCAGAAAATAGATCCAGCCTGCCGCCGCGGCATATTCAAACTGCGCATAGGTGAACATCAGATAATCGATCAGCTCAATGACCGGATTCTGCGCATCGGTAAAGCTGTCCACAAAGGTGTATACCGTATTGAGCAGGATCATCGGGCTGATCAGCGGCAGCGTCACATACCACAGCATTTCCCAGCTGTTGGCGGAATCAATGCGCGCCGCCTCATAAAGCTGGGAGGGGATCTTCTGCAGACCCGCCAGAAAGATCACGATCTGCACGCCGGAACGCCAGAACACCTGCGTCAGCAGCTCGAGAAAGCTCCGAACGAAGCCGGTGCCCTTTTCTCCGAGATAGAGCACCACGTCATCCTGCAAAATCAGCGAGGACACCACCGACATGGCGTCCTGCTGCACCCCCTGCGCAGTCAGCTGCTGCATAACAAAGCCGGTGCCCAGCACGACCGGCAGGAAGAACAGTGTGCGGAATACGCCGCGGCCGGGAAAACGGCGGTTAAGCAGGATGGCAATGAACAGCGAAAACAGGACGATGACCGGTGTCTGCGTCAGCGTTCTTTTCAGTATTTCCAGCAGATACACCACAAACCCGGTATCCACAAACAGCGCGTGGTGATAATGCGACAGCCCCGCAAAGGTCATTTCCAGCGTAGAGGGATTTTTCAGATCCGAAAAGCTGATCGCCAGGGCATACAGCGCCGGCAGCAGGAAGAACACCAGCGTTCCCAGCATCCAGGGCAGCAGAAACTGCAGCGGCTGCCGCCTTTTCCGCGCTTCAAGCGACAGTTTTTTCATCGGCTCTGCTCCCCCTCTCTCACGACGATATACGCCTCCGCCGGAACCGTCACGCCGTCTGTCTGTATCGCCTCGGCGGCGTAATTGACATAGACCCGCGTGCCGTCTTTATAGGTTACCCTCACGGCGGTATCCGTCAGCGCCGTATGCCCGACGATCTCCACGCCGGCAAGCGGCGCAAAATCCGCGTTGAACTGCTTCCAGACCGACACGGCGGTATCCTTCCACTGGCTGTACTGCGAGCTGAGCAGATGGGCATAGGCGGTGCCGCGCAGCTTTTCACTGCTCTCATAGGTCAGCTCAAAATAGGGCAGCGCCCCCATCTCCGCCCAGCGCAGGATCTGGCGGCTGACATCATAGGCGTTGTTGGCCGCCGTTGTGGTATAGGGCACCACGCCGTGCAGCACCAGCTCATAAAACGGCACGGCACGGTCAGCCTGAATATACCCGGAATGGTCGTCCGGCAGATTCACCGCCGTTTTCGCCCGCGCCACGGCATAGATGCTGCCGCCGCGCGTCCAATACCCGGCGGACTGTTCAAGCGCGGAAAGCCCCTCCTCGACCGCCTCCAGCTCCCTCCGGCGGCTCCCCGCCGCATCCGCGGAATAGCTGCCAAACAGATACCGCCCGACATTTCCCAACGAAAATCCGCTTCCCGCAAGGCGTTCTGCCTGCGTCAGCGGCCGCAGCACATAATTTTTGCGGAATGCCCGCCCCGTCAGGAACTGCCACAGACCGTCCAAGCTGCTGACGATCGTGCCGGGATACTGCCGCACGGTATCCTTCCGCGCGTTGAACGAACCCGCTTTTGTGCTGCCGAGCAGCAGATCGTACTGCAGGGTCAGGGAAATCTCCTGCTCTCGGCATGCAGCTGCCAGACGGCTCAGCCCGTTGCTGCCGCCGAGCTGCCTTGCAGGGCGGTCAGAGGTCGGCATGGCGTCATAGCCGCCGGCGCTCCAGCCCAGAAGCTCCGCCTGCAGCGTTCCGACACCGGCGTCCTTCAGATCGGTCAGTATGGTCTGTGCCTGATCAAAGGTGGTGACCGACACAAAGCGGCGAAACAGAAACCCGTCCTTGCCGACACCCATAAACAGATCCACCAGCAGCGGCAGCTCGCCGCCGCTCTCCCCCGCACGGCGGCCGTAGCGGGAAAGGATATACGCGCGATATGCCGAAGCCATGCCGCAGTAATCGGCGGCATCTCCGGTTAAAAACCGGTATTCCACGGTGCGGGCGGTCTTAATGGTATGCGAATCCACCGCATACTGCGTCGCGCCTGCGTTATCCGTATAGGGATAGGTGCTGCGGAAGTGAAACTGCACATAGCTGCGGAACAAATTTTTATAGATGTAGCCGCCCGGCGCCAGATACAAGGATGCGTCCGCGCTGCCGGCTGTCACAATGGCAAAAAGCGCCGCGTCGTCCGCCTTTATCCCGTACACCGGACAGGTGAGCGCCTCGATCCCCTGCTCCTGCTGCCGGGTCAGCACCTCCTCATCCGCCTGCGCATCACCGTAAAACGGCAGAATGAGCGGGAATGCCGTTCCGCTGCTCTGCTTGCAGGTGATCAGACTGCCGCTGCCGTCCGGGAAAAAGAGATAGCCGTCCTGTTCGCCGCGCGCCGCGCCGAACAGGGGAAACAGTGCTGCGGAGAGCAGCATGTATTCGCCGTCCTCCGCAAGGCTGTCCGCCGGAATATCCGCGGTCAGCACATCGCCGTTTAAGGTCAGCACCACCGAAAGCCCGATCTGTCGGGCAGTCAGCCGCACATTCAGGCGGACGCCGTTTTTCACCGACTCGCAGCGGACGGTATACCCGGCGCCCGACGCGCCGTTGATCTGGATGATCTCCTGCGAATTGCTGCCCGCGACCGTCAGCGACAGCAGAGTGCGCAGTCCGCCGCGGTTGTACACCTCCTCCGTATACAGCGCCGTGTCCACCGTACTGCCGAACACGGCGCCCGTAGACGGTACATATACCGCAAACGCCAGCGTATCGGCATCCAGATACAGCTCTGCCGTATCTCCTGCCGCCACCAGGTTTTCGCTGACGACCAGCTCTCCGTGGGAACGGGGAGCCGTCCGTTTTTTGGTCTCCGCCCGCACACCGAGCGGAAACACACTCAGCATAATGGCAGCACACAGCAGCCCGCACAGCCAAGATCTCATAGCCGACTCCTTTCTTTTCACAGTCCCTTAAGGGACGCTTCCCGCCCGATATCCCACAAAAACGATCCCGCCTGGATGCACAGGGAGAGAAACAGCACCAGCAGCCCCCAAAGCAGGAACATAAAGATCAGGCTCAGCAGTCCTACAAACAGCGCGGAGCCGAAGCCGTAATCACACAGGCGGACAAAGGACAGCAGCAGCCCGAAAACCACCCAGCCCACCGCCAGCCCCTGCAGCGCCGCGTAAAGCCCGCCGTCATTGCTGCTCATCAGCTGCGACAGCGCCGCCGTCACGGGCGAAAGCAGAATATAGGGCACAAAGGCATACGCCGAGGCGGTCAGCAGCTCCGTAAAACGCGCCTCGCCGCCCATGATGGAACTGATGGCATATGCTGCCGTCACCCAGCTGAACACAACGCCGTTCACCTTTAAGCATTCCAGCGCCAGGTTGATATCCTCCTGATCCATGCTCTGCAGGGGATAGTGTGTGATCCACAGCGAGAGCAGGTGGGAGAAAAGCGCCGCCGCATACAGCAGCACGACCGCCCAAAGATCGAACCGCCCGCGCTCGCGCTTGATCACATCCATGCATTCCACCGGATGAAAAAGATAACAAAGGCAGAGCTTTAACGGCTTCATCGGCGTTTTTCCCCCTTTCCGTAGTAGTATTCATCCATAAACCGGTCTGCGGTCCGCCGCAGCAGCCGCAACAGCAGCCACAGTCCGGCAAGCACGGCGAGCAATACGCCCACAACGGCAAAAAAGTACTCGCGGAAAAACGCGTGACGCAGAATGTCAAACGCGTTCGAATAGCCGCTTTTGCTGTCTGCAAGGCGGTAATACGACAGCGCCTCCGCCTCGCGTCCGCTTTTATACAAAGCCAAAGCGATGCCCTCATTGGCGAGCGGATAGCTCTGATTCTGACGCCGCACCTCCTGCCACTGCGTATACGCTTCCTGATAGCTGCCGTCGGTGTACAGCTGCGACGCCCTGATCACGCCGCGGATAAACGTCGTCGGCACAAAGCAGGTGACATCGCCCCGGGAGGAATCCAGCACATACAGCCGGTCGTCCGC
Source organism: uncultured Eubacteriales bacterium (assembly GCA_934667845.1). GTDB lineage: Bacteria > Bacillota > Clostridia > Oscillospirales > Acutalibacteraceae > HGM12789. Next base: position 9,548 of record CAKUMQ010000077.1, read on the forward strand.
TCCCGCGACCAGCGCGGACGGCGCGGTGAAAAATCCCTTTGTGGTGCCGCGGCCGCCGAACACCGTCAGCAGATTGCCCTGCTGGTCATACTGATAGATATTTCCGCTGTTTTTCTCCAGCACGGAAATGATCCCCGCGCCGCTGACCGTGATATCCGAAAAGCTCGGATCAACGACTGCGCCGTCGGCATTTACCGTGCGCTCACCGAAGCTGCGGCGGACATAGATATTGTCGCCGTTGCCGTTGACGATCTGGATCTGGTTGACGCTGTCCTCCACGGTGGCATACAGCAGCCCGTCCTCGCCCAGTGTAAACGCCGAATAGGCGGGCGGTTCGGGTGTGACAAAATATTCCAGCTGCTCCTGTGAGGCAAACAGACGCGCCATCACAAAGGCGAGCGAATAGTTGACCCGCGTGGAGCCGACCAGCCCCTGGAACCGGTTTTCCGCGTCCATCATCAGGAATTTGGCGCCGCGCATCACATAAAACAGACCGCCGCGGCTCAGCGCGATCCGCGTGACGTCAAAGCTCTCGCTGTCCTCGAGCAGCGCAGTCTCCGGCTTTGTAAAGCTCTCCACATAGTCGCCCCTGACCGTGGTATGTACGACACGGCTGTTTCCGGTATCGCTGATATACAGGTCGTTGTCCGCGTCCACCGTAATGCCCGACGGCCGCAGAAGCGGGCGCCCGCCCGCCTCTGTCACCGTACCGAGCAGCTCACCGTCGCCGCCGAGGATCACCACACGGTTATTGTCCGTGTCGGCAATGAACAGGCAGTCGGCATAGGCTGTGCCGGCTGCTCCCAGACACATATCCTGCGGATTTTTCAGGCTGTCTCCCGCCGGTGCAAGGCTCAGCACCCGTTCCGCCGTATAGGTCAGCGGAATGTACGCTTTTTCCCCGTCCTTGTCCAGCACATAATCCAGCCGGTCGGAAGCCCGTGCCGTCGGCAGAAGAACCAGAAAACCGATAAGCAGACAAATGGCTGTGCGCATAAACCGTCGCATGGACTTCCTCCTTTATTTGATTCCGGAATGGGCCATAGTGGCTACCACCCGTTTTTGCATCAGTGTATAGA
>CAKUMQ010000078.1 GCA_934667845.1 uncultured Eubacteriales bacterium
CTGATATACTGCCTGGGGTACACCTGTACCCTCTCTTTTTCGGATACAGTATGATATACTACGGCTGCATTCTCAAAAGAAAGGGGGTATTCAAAATGTCAAAGTATAAGACCATCGATATGTGGAATCAGTTTTACGGGACAGAGGAGGAGGTGTACGATTACGCAGGACGGCTCATGAAAAAGTCTGCCTGCGGCAATCCGCACAGCGCCTATCACCCGACGCTTGACCACATCCGGCCGCTTTCCGCCGGCGGCAGCGACGTTCGCGAAAACATCATCCTTTGCCATCGTGATACCAACAGGGAAAAAGCCGATCACTTTCCGCATTGGAAAGCAAACGGCAGACGGTTCCATGCCATCCGCGTAAAAGGCTCCCGCGTGAAATACGAGATTATTGAAGATTGAGGAGGCAAGTCTATGAGTAAGCATTTCTTCGATTATGACGACGGCGATTTCGCACACACCATTTCCGATAATATGGCAATTGACTCCGACGGCGATCTGCTGATGCGCATGGGCGACAATATGGCCATGGATATGAACAGCGGAGAGCTTCATCTCATCTCACCATGGGACGACGACGAGGACGATTAAGGAAAAGATCGCCTGAAGCACAACGACACAGCCCCGCGCCTTGTTAGTAAGGCGCGGGGCTGTGCTGTTTAGCTGTAGGACAGATGTGCAAAAATCAGCGTCCCCTGAGAGGCCTGCCGGAGAGCAATACGCGTCCGACCGACCTTACCGATATAAGGGTCCATAGGCGGCGCAGGCACGGTAATCCGCGCTCTCGGGATCGGCAGTGCCGAATGCGCCCCAGCAGTGCGGCCGATAGATATTTTCCTCCGGAACATTGTGCATGGCGACGGGGATCCGCAGCATGGAAGCCAGGGTGATCAGATCGACACCGACATGTCCGTAGGTAAACGCCCCGTGATTGGCGCCCCACGCACTCATCACCGAATAGACATCACGGAAGGGTCCCTTTCCGGTGAGAACAGGCGCGAACCAGGTGGAGGGCCACGTCGGATCGGTACGATCCAGCAGCGTTTTGTCCACCTGTGCCGGCAGATCAACGGTATATCCCTCCGCGATCTGCAGCATCGGCCCCAGACCGTCTACCAAATTCAATCTGACCATGGTTACCGGCATATGCCCCACGGTAGAGAACTGCGAGCTGAATCCGCCGCCGCGGAAATATCCCAGGTTTGCCGGTGCCCAGCGCGTTGCCGCCAGGCAATTTTCCACATCCTGTGCGCTGACCTCCCAAAAAGGCTTCATCACGGATTCACCCTGCGCATTTTTCATCCTGCCGGTTCCGTCCAGGGCGGCTGCGCCGGAATTGATCAGATGAATGAATCCGTTTGCTGCCGCGCCCTCCGGTCTCCATCCGGTCACGCGCTCAACGGCATCCGGGCTCCAGAAGGTACGCACATCGGAAAAGACCGTGGCCTGATTGGTCAACAGATGCAAAAGCAGCATAGACATCCCGTTCATGGCATCGTTTTCCGTGGCAAAGGTCATCGGCGCACGAACACCGTTCCAGTCAAAGCTGGAATTGAACATGGCCTCCATAAAATCGCCGTTCGGGCGGTGATCTGTCCACATACGCTGTCCCTGAAAGCCCGCTGCGATGGCATTGCGTCCCATGGCTTCTTCCTGCCAGCCCATTTCCGCGAGCCTGGGATTGCCCTTTTGGATATCCCGGCAGATCAGAAACATTTTTACAACAAATTCCCACTCTTTTGCCTTCTGCTCCGGCGTATGGGGCTTTTCGTTGTTGTCGTCCCCCTCCGGGCAATGTACGGCGACCCACTCCATCGCACGGGTAAACTCCTCATGATCATAGATCTCCCGCTCCATGCGGCGTGTGACCTCGCTCATGTCCACCCATTCCGCACGCAGACCGAAATATTTCTGCATGATCTTCGAATCGACGCAGGAGCCGACGATCCCCATGGCGACTGCGCCGATGCTGACATACGCCCTTGTGCGCATCTGCCCGACGGCGACCGCCGCACGGGCAAAACGCAGTATTTTCCCGCGGACATCCTCCGGCATCGAGGTATCGTCCTTCTCCTGCACATCCCGTCCGTAGATGGCAAAGGCGGGCAGCCCGCGGTCGGCATGGGCAGACATGACCCCTGCCAGATAGACAGCTCCGGGACGCTCGGTACCATTAAAGCCCCAAACCGCTTTCAGCGTCGTGGGATCAAGATCCATGGTCTCGGCACAATAACACCAGCAGGGCGTGACGGACAGCGTCGCACAAACGTTGCTGTCCCTGAATTTGCGGGCGCAGGCTGCCGCCTCCTCCCCGCCGCCGATGGTCGTATCGGCAAGGACACATTCCACCGGTGATCCGTCCTCATACCGCAGCGTGGATTCGATCAGCGCCTTGGCGGAACGCGCCATCGTCATCGTCTGCTCCTCCAGGGACTCGCGGACGCCGAACCAGCGCCCGTCAATGATCGGCCGGATGCCGATCCTCACATGATTGGTCAACCTTGTTTCCTCCTTTTTTCTCTCAGCTGAAGACAGTCGTCTTCAGCTTGTGGATACAACTGTCATACTCCGCTTTTTCATACAGTTTGAGTGCATCGGTATACACGGCCTTTTTCGCCGTCAGCGCAGCCGTAACCCCGCTTTTTCCCGCCGTCTGCAGATATGCATAGGCTTCTGTCAGACCGCGCTGTGCCTGTTTTGCCTTGTCAAACGCAGCCAGCGCCGCTTTATCCTCCAGCGATACCGTCATCCACTGATGCTCCATATTACCGAGCGTGACCGCGACTCCCGCCTTCAGCTGTTTTCCGGTAAACGTTTTCTCTGTTTTCTCTCCGGCGGCGCTTTTCACGGTCAGCCGGTAAGTATACTTGTCGTTGAGATCCTTGAACAGCACCTTGCATTTTGCCGTCTTCCGCGTGGGATTAAAGACGACAAAGTTACGGCGGATACCGTTTGCCATCTCCTGTCCCCCGTCGCATATATCCACGTTGACCGTCATGATCTCGCGGTTATCCGCCTGCGCATACGCCTCATACAGGATATAGGCATAGAGGATGGCGTTGGACATGTAATTGTTTGCCCCGTTCTGCCCGGGATACGTCGGCACCTCGGAGGAGTAAAAATCCTCCGGGCAGTAATAGGCGACCTGCGAGTTCAGATAAGCCGATGCCGAGCGGATGACCTTGGGATCCCACGAGGCGCCCGACAGGCTGTAGCCGTTGATGCGGAACAGGTTAAATGCCTTGAGCAGCACCTGAGACGGCTCGGCATCCTGATTTTTCAGCTCCATCAGCAGCGGTAGATACGTCTGGATGGTCTCCCACGGGCAGGTGGTATCCGTATTGGAAAAGGCGCTGAAAAAGGCGATCTGCCCCAGGGACCGGTCAATGGGATCATCTGCCAGACCGCTCTCATACCACTTCATCATCCGCAGCGTCAGGTTGCGCATATCGTTTGCATAGGTGAGATACGTCTTATCCCCCGTAAAACGATAGAGCCACTGAGCACCCGCCACACCCCATGCGGCGGAAACGACCTCATTTACCGGGAATTCATAGGGGTCGGAATATTTTTTCTCCTTCAGATCGTTGACGTAGAAGGAAGCCCCGGTGAAGAGCTTTTTCAGCATGGTCTTTGCCTCGTTGAGATAGACGCTTTTCCCGGTCAGGTCATAGGCAAGGCACATATTGTACACATAGAATCCGCCGCTCCACGGCTCGCGCACGGCTCCCAGCTGCGGCTCGTCAATGCTCTGCCCCACACCGAGATTCTTCATGTCCACAAGCTGCGGCATGATGTATCCCACGTTGTGCGCCAGTTTTACCATGGCATCCGCCGCCAGCAGATATTTGCCCCCGTTGGCTGCATTGAAATCGCCCAAGCGCGAAAACTGGTTGACCCACACGACACCCTGCTGCATGAAGAAATTCTGAAATGTAAACTCCCGCATATTGGCGCACAGGCTGTCGGTCATGTCAAAGCTGCGGAACATATTTTGCTTGTAATCAAAATAAGCGGCAAGACCGACCGTCTGCTCGTCGATCAGGGCGTTTTGCTCCGCATCGGGAAACATCCGCTCGATCAGCACCCAGGGGATCAACGTGTTGTTGTTGCAGTTCCAGTCACCGCTCATGCCGGAATCATTGCTGCCCGACATATCGGTTTTGGCAACATAACCCGGTCGGTTGAGGATACGGGTGACTGTGTTTTCCCGGAACATCGGGCCGTCCGACCAAACGCCGCTGCGCGGTCTCTCCCACTGATAGGTCAGCCCTTTTAGCATCATTCCCTTAATGATCTGCCGCGAATACCAGGAATAAGACAGCTCGCCGCCCTGATAATTCTTCGGGCTGGCCGTCGTCGCGGGCAGACAATAGGCAAAGGCGTTAACGGCTTTGGACAAAGCCTGCAGCTTTGTCGGTTTTTTATCCACCTCGCCGTTTCCGTACAGATAAAACGAGCAGACCATATCCCCCGCCTTGATCGTCTTGTTGTCAGAGGCGGTCTTGATATCCATACCGATTCCCGTCATGCCGTTTCGCGTCACCGTCCGCACCTGGCAGTCGTTAAAGCGGTTCAGCCCGCTGCGGGAATACCATGTCATCGGTGAAACGTCAAAATAGACCGCCGATTCCATGCCGTCCGTATACATATAGCTTGCCGGAAAGCCGCTGTAGCCCGCTGTGGACGCACTCTGGTAGCGCGGCGTTTCCTGCTGTATGCGTACAAGATCGGCAGATGTCCCTTTCCGCCACAGCATGATCAGCGGCTCCTGCGAGCCGAGCCGCAGATCGTTCTTCAGGTGGTTGGTTATCTGAAAATGCACGAGCGGGTTGCCCGCAAACACCTCTACGAGGATGTCAAAGGAATAGCCGATCCGCTCCTGTACGCCGCTGAGCAGAACCGCTTTATACTGTTCCGTATCCGCAACGATCCGGCAGGAGGTCGGACAGGCGTTGAAGGAATTGCCCTGGATCAGCGGCAGGGCGGCGTCAAAAAACGGGACCCATTTCCCGTCCTTTTTCACATAGCTGGCAAAAAGGAATGCGCCGCTGCTGTTTTTCCAGAAAGTCACTCTCTGACCGCCCGCGGTCAGAGAAATTTTGGATGCCGTGTTTTCCATACTGATCGTATATGCCGGATCTCTCCGGTAGGCATAGGTTTGTTCCGCTGTGGGTACGGCAGCAGATGTCGTCCGCACGCTGCTGCCGCCCGCGGATGTACGCACAGTCCGTTCCGATGACCGCGCCGTTGTTTTCCCCGAAGAAGCAGACAAAACGGTCGTGGCGGCTGTCGGACTTTCCGCCGAGGATGCCGCCGATGTTGTCGCCTCCCCGCCGAAGCTGTCCTCCGGGACAGACGGCGTACAACCGCAGGAAATACTGCCCAGCAGCAGTGCGGACAGACATAAGGCGGCAAGCAGTCCGGTCGTCCGTTTTCTTATCTTCATACTTTTCCTTATACTTTTCCTTCCCGTTTAAAGCAGGGGTGCCGTATTCCTACGACACCCCTGTATCAACGATTACATCCAGCCGATATCGCGTCTGAGGTTATGCCCGTTTTTTTAGTGCCGCCGCAGCTGCAGCCGCACAGACGGCCAGCATCGCAAACGGAACAACGGCAGAGGCTGCGCCGGTCGCGGGGTTTTCCGGTTTGCTATCCTCTTTGCTGCCGTCCTCTTTGCTGCTTTCGCCCGGATCGGCAGATCTTGCCGTCCAGTGTGCATATACCGTCACCGACTCTTTAAACACTGTATCGGTCGTGATCTTCTCGCCGCCGTCAGCTGCCGTATACCAGCCGTCAAACGTCATATTCTCCTTTTCGGCGTCGGGCAGAGCGGAGAGCTTGCCGTCCTTGCCGGTAACAGCCGTTTCAAACGACGCCTTGCCGCCGTTGGCATCAAACGTCACGGTATAGGTCGCGGCAGCCGCCTCGTGATACACGACCTCAGCAGAGGTATCCGGCATATCGCTGCTCTTCACCGTGAAATTCAGGATCGTCATCGGAATACCTGCCGGTCCCTGCAGGGCAAACGTCAGGTATTTGGGCGCATCACTGACCTCGGCATAGTTGAGCGTCCACGTCTTATCGCACATGGAGAGAGTCAGCATTTTATCGGCGAGCTTCATCTCCACATGATGGATGACCGCATCGCCCAGCACACCGGCGTTGCCGAAATCCTGGAAGCCGTTTGTGGCATTGTTTCCGCTGCTGAACGCTTTAAGCTCCAGATGGCGGTCTGTCAGCTCAAACCAATCGTTCAGCGTGATCGCCGTTCCCTCGGGGATCTCGCCGGAAAACGCCGGATCCTCGGTCATCGCTATGCCGAGCGCGCTGTAGTCGCCGCCCTGATCGCGGTTATTGGTGTTGGACTTCCACACAAGGTCAAAAGTCACATCAAACGCCTGCTTGCCCAGCGCATCCGTTGCGGCGGCAGCCGTACCCCAGGAGATCATATTCCCCTTGGGATCCATGCTGGCGATCACCGTGTTCTCAAGCAGCGGCGTCAGCAGTGCCCCGCCGTTCTCTTCGTCGACCATTTTGTTGTGTACGAACTCGTTTTGCAGACCGCGGGAGGCTTCGATATCGCTCTCGATGATCTGCACGTCAAACAGCTGGAACAGCGGCTTGCCGTAGACGCCGAAGCAAAGATACTGCTCTGCGCCCTCGAAGTAGCCCTCTTTCGGCGAGTCAAAGGTGATCGACCCCATGGTATCGCCGTCACTGTTTGCCGCGGACAGGGTCAACAGCCAGTTGTCGTCCTCGCCCGCCTTAAGCTCGAGATACATCTGCACGATCCGGGTGTCGTTCATGTTGCACAGCGTAACGCCCTGGTCATCCCGCACGCCGAAATCCACGATTCCCTGATTGATGGTGTTGGGATCCTTTGTGACCGACTGCAAATGCTTCTTTTCGACGCGGAAGTGCTGTCCGATATCTTCATACGACTCCGTATGGACGGGACCGCCGGCGAAATTCCGCTCAATATTTTCCCGGTCGCCGACCCAGATGCTCAGGAAGTTGTCGAGATAGCCCTCCATGCCCTCCGACAGATTGGCCTCCGGCCAGTGCAGTTTAAAGCCGACCTTGAACGCCTGCTTGCCGACAGGGGTCTTGACATAGACAGCCGCACCGGGCGCCGAAACGGCTTTCCCGTCCTTAGCCGTGATCAGCGCCGTGGACATGGCGTAGGACGCACCGACCTTCCGGTTTGTCCAGCTGCCTGCGCTGACCGCCATAGCGGACACGACAAGCAGGATCGCCAAAGCGACCGTCAACATCATGCTGAGTTTCTTTTTCATGGGTTTGATTCTCCTTTCCGTATTTCCGTTTGCCGGAAAATACCGGCAAAGAACGCGCCTGATAAAAAGGAAATCTTACGCGGCGTCCGCAGGAGGCGTCGTGTCGTCCCCCGTGCTCCCTTTCTTCCTGATCAGGAAGAAAGCCACACCGCCGCCGATTGCCAAAACGGCAACTACGATCAGAATGATCGCCCAGACCGGGAATCCGCCCGAGGGCTCTGCCGCCGCATCTGAAACGGCGGGATCGGAAGAGGGCGCGCGTGTACCGATGGTCAAAGAGGTCTCGCCGTCGGACGGATCGGAGATCTCCTCACCGGATACCTCGCTGTCCGGCTCACCCGTGCTGACGGTGCCATCGCTTGCCGTATCCTCGGTCTTGCTGCTGTCGGCAGCCGGCTTACTGCTGTCCGGCTTGCTGCTGCCGCCCTGACTGTTGCTGTTACCGTTGCTCGTATCCTTGGAATTCTCATCCGGCACGGATTCCGCCGGTGTGACCGCACCGGGACGCGAGGTCGCCGTTGCCCCGACGGCAGCCGCAATATCACTGGATTCGACCTTGAAATTCGTGATATCAAACACAAAAGCACCGTTGAAATGGGTAAATCCGAAATACCGCTCGGTCTTGCTGTTGAAATAGCCGTCTGTATAGGTCGCTTCAGCGGTTCCGTAATCCTTTCCGCCGATCTTCACATTCAGGCTGACCACGTTCTTCTTCAGCTCGACCGTAATGTGTGCCTTGCCCTGCTTGGCGATGTTTAGCCCGCTGTCCTCCTCGATCCATTTGACGGAGGAGGTAATGGCCTTTTTCGTCGAAAAGGAGATCAGGTTGCCGTCCTCGGTCACCTCGCGGCCATCCTTATAGCTCGGATATTCCACGCCGACCTTGTTGTTCCAGATGGCAAAGGAGCCTTCGGAGCAGGTCTCCCACGGTGATTTTGATTCGTCAAAGCCGACCCACGGCTCCATGTCATCCGGGCTTGTGTAGGTGTAGTTGACCCAGATAAAAAAGTTTTTGATCGACGTGGATTCGTTGGCATCCGAAAAACGCTTCGGAGAGACCCAATCCAGATCAAACGATACCTTGAACGCCTCTTTACCGACCGGCTTGGAAAAGACCGCACCGGCAATACCGAAGGCATTCGAGCTGGTGATGCTGCCCGGGATCGGTTCATAGGCTGCATCCTTTGCCTCTTTATACGGCTCGGTCAGCTCGTCGCCCTTACGGTCGACCCAGTAGCCCTGCGTCGCCGCACCGACCCCGGGAGCGACCACCGCACACAGGGCAGCCAGTATGCACACGCAAGCCAGCAGAGAAAACACGCGCTTCATTTTCTATCTTCCTTTCTTTCGGGACATCGCCTTTCGGCTCCGTCCTTATTGACAACAGTTATTGCCCGGCGGGGATCTGTGCGTAAAAACCGTCCACCGCCAAAATGCATCCCGCATAATCGCCTGCATCGTATTTCGCCTTGGCATCAAGATACTGCGTCTTGATCTGCGAAAGCGACGCTTCCGCCTCGGTCTCGCCCGCCGTCTGCAATGCCGCATACGCCTTCATCAGCCGGTGCTGCGCGGTAACGGCAGAGGTAAACTGCTGCATGGCGCTTTCGTCTGCCAGCTCCACGCGGACATGTGCGTAGCGCATGGCGTCCAGCCGGATCTGCACGCCGGACATCAGCTGTGCGCCGGTCTTTTCCTCCGTTACCGTCTGCCCGTCCTCATGTCTGACCGTGAGCGTATACTTGGCTTCCTTATCCAGATCACTAAAGCAGAGCCTGGCATCGACCGACTTATCGGTTCCGTTATAGGCGACGAAATTGCGGCGGATGCCGTCAGCCATTTCCTGCCCCTCATCGCACATATCCACGTTCACGAGCAACACATCCGCATTATCCGCCTTTCCGTAGGCTTCAAACATGATGTAGGCATACATCAGACAGTTGGACATGTAATTGTTGGCGCCGTTGCGTCCGGGAAGGGTGGGGGTTTCCGCACAGTAGTAGTCCTCCGGCATGAAAAATGCCGTTTTCAGCCCCTGATAGATTTTTGCATTGGAGATCACTTCGGGATCCCACGAAGCGCCGGAAAGGCTGTAGCCGTTTTTTCTGAACAGGTTGAACGCCTTGAGCATCACCTGAGAAATGGTCACGTCCTCGTTTTTCAGCTCCATCAGCATCGGGAGATAGGTCTCTATCGTCTCCCACGGGCAGGTGGTATTGGTCTTGGAAAACGCGCTGAAGAAAGAGATCTGACCGAGGGTCTGATCGATCTCATCACTCGGCAGGGCGCTTTCATACCACTTCATCATGCGCAGGGTCAGGTTGCGCAGCGCATTGGAATAGCTTAGGTAGGTCTTGTCCCCGGTCAGCCGGTAAAGCCACTGCGCAGCTGCTATGCCCCACGGAGCGGAGCTGACCTCGTTCACTGCGAAATCATACGGATCGGAAAGGAGCTTCTGCTTGAGCGAGTTGGCATAGTATTCCAACCCGTTGAACAGGCGGTCGAGTTGTGCCGCCGCCTCGTCCAGATAGGTCTTGTCCTCCGTCAGGCTGTAAGCGAGGCACATATTGTAGGCATAGAAGCCGCCGCTCCAGACCTCCCACGTCGTTCCCAGCTCTTTTTCGTCAATACTGGAGGCGGCGCCCATGCGGGTCACGTCGATCAGCTGCGGTATCTTATAGTTCACATTATGTGCCAGCGTCGTCATGCCGACAGTCGCCTGCAGATATTTTCCGCCGAAAGCGGGGTCAAAATCCTTCACACCAGAGAACAGACTTGCCCACAGCGTTCCCTGCTGCATGAGGTAGTTTTGGAACGTGAACTCCTTTCCGCCGCCCTCATAGCCGGGATAAACGCTGAAGCTGCGGAACAGGCTCGCCGTGCGGTCAAAATAGGTGAGCAAACCCGGCTTTGCCTTGGAAATATAGGCTCTTTGCTCGTCGGTGCCTTTTAAGCGCGCGTACAGTATCCAGGGGATCAGCGTATTGTTATTGCAGTTCCAGTCTCCGGCAAAGGCACTGTCATTATTGGCGGTGCGATTGCTGAACGGAACATATCCCGGGCGCTGCACAATGGAATCCACGGTACGCTCAGTAAAGATCGGACCGTCGTCCCAAACGCCGCACTGCGGTGCCTGCCACTGATAGGACACGTTCTCAGCCAGCAGTCCCTCTACGATCTTATCCGTATAATGC
>CAKUMQ010000079.1 GCA_934667845.1 uncultured Eubacteriales bacterium
CCTCCACACCGTCCCCGAGCATCGCGCCGCATTTTTTGCGGCCTGTTTCCACCCGTTTATCCCCCACGCGCACCGTCACCGGCGTTTTGTCGCTTTTCACATTCGACGTGATGGAACCGGCGCCCATGTGCGCCCGATAACCCAGGATCGAATCGCCGACATAATTGTAATGCGGCACCTGTACGCGGTCGAACAGGATGACATTTTTCAGCTCCGTGGAATTGCCGACCACCGCGCCCGCGCCGATCCAGGCGTTGCCGCGGATAAAGGCGCAGTGGCGCACCTCTGTTTCCGGTCCGATGATCACACGTTCCCCGAGAAAGGCGCTCTGTGCCACTGTGGCTGTGCGGTGGATCCACACTGTCGGCGCGGGATGGAGATACTCCTCCTCGCTCAGCGCAGCGCCCGCCGCCAAGATCGCCTCCCCCAGCGCCTCCAGCGCCTCCCACGGGTAAGTGCAGCGCTCCAGCAGCGCCGCTGCCGCCGTATGGGATAAGTCAAACAGCGCTTTTGTCTGCAAGACCTCTTCTGCCATGGTCATTCCCTCCGTTACATTTTATCTGCCGCTTTTTGCGGCACATTGTTCAGTTTGCGCCGTTTTCCCGGCACTATTCCCATTCTTTCCCTGCCAAAGCAGATCATCCCTGCCGCACGGAAAAGACGGGTAAAAAGCGGCGGCTGGCCGCCATTTCGGCAGCAGCCGCCGCTTTGTCCTTCGAGTTACGCTTTTTTCTTTTTCTTCAGGGCTGCTTTCTCGGCAGCACGCTTTTCGCTGTGCTTCACCCACTGCGCCCAGACCGGCGTGCAGAGGAAGATCGAGGTATAGGAACCGGAGATCAGACCGAACAGCATCGGCACGGCAAAGCTGAGCACGGAATCGAGATCCATGATCAGCGCCACCACGGCGACGCAGGTAATCGCGATCACGGTCGAGATCGAGGTGCTGATCGCGCGGCCGAGCGTTTGATTCAAGCTCAGATTAACGACATTGTCGATCGGCTCCTTGCCCATTTTGGCGCGATTCTCACGGATACGGTCGAAGATAACGATGGTATCGTTCAGCGAGTAGCCGAGAATGGTGAGAATGACCGCCACGAAGTTATCATTCAGCGGAATGCGGAAAATAACAAAGGCGAGATAGGCAACCATCAGGTCGTTGAGCAGCGCATACACCGCCATCACACCGGCGGAGAAGCCGCCGATCTTGCGGAAGCGCAGACCGACATAGATGATCAGGAATATCGCCGCCAGCGCCACAGCCACGAGGCATTTGGCAAAGAAGCTGCGTCCCATGGACGCTTCGAGCGAGTTGACCTGGATCGACTCGATCTTGTTGTCCTTAAACGTGGTCTGGAAAGCGTCGAGCAGCGCATCCTGCTGATCCGGCGTCAACACATCGGCGCGGGTCATGCTGATGATCTGCGTATCGCCGTTCTGAGTCAGCTCCACCGTGGTGCCGCTGCCCATTTTGTCGTTGGCAAGCGTCTGCACGGCATCCTTATCCAATGTGCCGGTATAGCTGTATTTGACCAGCGTACCGCCTTTAAAGGAGATGTCCATATCCACGCCGATGACAAAGCTCAGCAGAATACCGAGCACGAACAGCGCAATGGAAATGGCAAAAACAACACGGCGCTTGCCGATAAAATCAAACTGTTTTTTCATGTCCGGTCACCTCCCAGCAGCCAGGGCTTGCGGAATATCTTGAATCGGCAGAGCGATTTGAGCATCAAACGGGAGAACCAAACGCCCATGATGAAGTTCCAGACAATGCCCATGAACAAGGTGAAGCCGAACGAATACACCGAACCGGTCGTCGAGACGGGGAAGAAGCGCAGCACGGGGCTGAGCAGCTTTGCCCAGAAGCTGGTGGAAGAGCCGAACACGCCCATCAGCACGACCGCCACGATCACAACGGTAATGTTGCCGTCAAAAATAGCGGCGAAAGAGGCCTTGGTTCCGCGGTCAACCGCGCCGTCAATGGTGCGTCCCGCGCGGATCTCCTCGCGGATACGCTCGGCGGTGATCGTGTTGGCGTCAACGCCCATACCGATGGACAGGATCACGCCCGCAATACCGGGAATAGTCAGCGTAAAGCCCTCCATCGCGCCGAAGTAGCCGGACACGGAGGCGATAGCGCCCGCCATCTGACCCGCCAGCGCGAGAACTGCCACGGCGCCGGGCAGGCGGTAGCGCACCACCATATACACGGCAATGATAACAAACGCCGCAATACCGGCGATCACCATGCCGTCCAGCGCACGCTCACCCATCGTCGGGGAGATGCTGCCGCTGCTCTTGACCTCGATCGCAAAGGGCAGCGCACCGGAGGTGATCAGGTTGGCATCCGATGTCGCGTCAGCGAGCGTCGAATAGGCGCCGGAGATGGTCGCCACGCCGTCTGTGATGTGGGCATTGACCGTCGGGTTACTGATCATCTCGTTATCGAGCCAGATAGAGATCGTGCCCTTGGCATCATACTGCTTTTTGGTCGCATCGGCAAACGCTTTTTTGCCACTGTCCTTCAGCGTCAGCTGAACCACATATTCCGTGTTGCCTTTTTCGTCCTGCGTAATACGCGGCTCCGCCGACTCGATGTCGTCGCCGGTCAGCACCAGATCGCCGGTCGGCACACTGATCTCGTTGCCATCCTTGTCCTTCTCGGTCTTGGTTTCCGAGCCGATATGGAATTCGAGCTGTGCCGTACGCCCCAGCTCCTTGATCGCCGTTGTGGCGTCAAATTCCGTCTCATGGCTCGCCCACGGATAGCGCACAATGACCTGCTTATTGGCAAGGTCGGTATACAGCTCATAATCCGTCACACCATTGAGGATCAACCGGCGGGCAATGACGTCCTTTAAGCCGTTCATCTGTGTTTCCGTCACGGAAATGGATGTGTCGGTCGGCCCGAACGTCGCCTCCACGCCGCCGCGGATATCAATGCCGAACCGGATATCCCCGGCTCCCTTGATCCGGATATCGCTGCGGTCTCCGTATGTAGTGTAAACGCCGAAAAAGGCGGTATACACCAGCGCCAGGATCAAAACGGCAACGATGAAGAATACGGGCTTTGCTACACGCTTCATCTGCTTGTCCTCCCATGTTTTCTTTTACGAGGGTTCATACAAGGCACAAACGTACTGTAAAAACACTACTCCAATACAACCTATTATATGCGATTCGGATGAAAAAGTCAATCTTTTCGCGTCACATTCCGCAGGCTTTCGCAATTTTCACAAAACCGGGCGTGAAAAATCTACAAAGGGCACAGACGGTATCGGGCGATCTGCCGTTTTTTGCCGCCTGCTGACACGCCACTGCCGCACGACCTCCCGTATCCCTGCCCGGTTCACGCAAAAAACCGCCCCGCCGAACAGCGGGACGGTTTTCGGATCTTCGATCTGTGTGCAGGGGAGCGGAATTACTTCAACTCGACCTTCGCACCGGCAGCCTCGATCTTCTCCTTGATGGAATCGGCTTCCTCCTTGGAAGCACCCTCCTTCAGGGCCTTCGGGGCGTTGTCCACCAGGTCCTTCGCCTCTTTCAGGCCCAGACCGGTGATCTCACGGACGACCTTGATGACCGCGATCTTGTTGGCACCGACATCAGACAGGATAACGTCGAAGTCAGTCTTCTCCTCAGCAGCGGGAGCAGCGGCAGCCGCACCGGCGACCGCAACGGGAGCCGCAGCGGAAACGCCGAACTCCTCCTCGATAGCTTTGACCAGCTCGTTGAGCTCCAGGACGGTGAGCGCTTTGATCTCTTCGATCATGGCAGCGATTTTCTCAGACATATCTGTTTACCTCCAAATGTTTATTTTGTGTGGCGCCGCATCGGGCGCATGAGCAAAGGCGATCAAGCCTCTGCGGGAGCCTCCGCCGCAGGCGCAGCCTGCTGCTCGGCGACGGCGTTGAGGGCGCGCGCCAGACCGGCGATGGTGGCATTCAGACCACCGGCCAGCATAGCGAGCAGCGTCTCCTTCGGGGGGACCTTGGACAGAGCCGTAACGGTTGCCGCGTCAACGACCTTGCCCTCCATGAAGCCGGCTTTCACGGTGAAAGAATCGTTCTTCTCCGCAAAACCACACAGGATCTTGGCAGCAGCCAGCTCGTCCTCCTTCGAGACCGCGAGAGCGGTCGTTCCGTTCAGCACGGACTTAAGGTCGGACAGATCCGCCGCATCAGCGGCGCGGCCGAGCAGCGTGTTCTTCACGACGGCATATTCGACACCGGCTTCGCGAAGCTGGCGGCGCAGAGCCGTATCGGCAGCCACGCTGATTCCCTGATAGCTGACGAGCACACCGGCAGCAGAGCCTTTGAGCTTTTCCGTCAGTTCGGCGACCAGAGCCTGTTTGCTTTCCAATACTTTCTCACTGGGCATTTTCAATTCACCTCCACGTCGAGATCCTGTTCTCCGTAGAAAAAAGCCTTTCCTGTGGGATCCACAGGAAAGGCGGCGATTTTCAGCGATGCAGCCGGTTACCCGGCGCAAAACGAAATCCGCTTCCTCGGCGGGCGGTTTTCACCTTTATGCTTGCGCACCCGCTGTCTGTGGAAGAACAGCTATAGACAAGTATACACGGTTTTTCGCAAAAATGCAAGTGTTTTTGCAAAAATTATGCCGTGACCTTGGCAGGATTGATCTTCACGCCGGGGCCCATGGTGGACACCACGACGCAGGAACGGATATACTGTCCCTTGGCAGCCGCCGGCTTAGCACGGTTGATGGCGCCGAGCAGCGTGTTGAAGTTCTCACCCAGCTTCTCCGCACCGAAGGACACCTTGCCGATCGGGCAGTGGATGATGTTGGTCTTATCAAGACGGTACTCAATCTTACCGGCTTTGGCTTCGGACACAGCCTTCGCGACATCCGGCGTCACAGTGCCGGCCTTGGGGTTCGGCATCAGGCCGCGGGGACCGAGGACCTTACCGAGACGGCCGACGAGACCCATCATATCAGGGCTCGCGATCACGACATCGAAATCCATCCAGCCGCCCTGGATCTTGGCAACCATATCCTCGGCGCCGACAAACTCGGCTCCGGCATCCTGCGCCGCCTGTGCCTTATCGCCCTTGGCGAAAACGAGCACACGGACGGACTTACCGGTACCGTTCGGCAGCACGACCGCGCCGCGCACCTGCTGATCGGCGTGACGGCTGTCAACGCCCAGTTTGATGTGCACTTCAACGGTCTCGTCAAACTTCGCCTTACCGGTCTTGACGACCAGATCCAGCGCATCGTTGACTTCATACAGCGTATTGCGGTCGATCAGCTTGGCGCTGTCGACATATTTTTTACCATGTTTCATTGACTTTTCCTCCTGTTGGCTACCTCATGCCGTTCAGACGGCAGGGTATGAGTGGTCAAATCGGAATATCGTGGTTCCTCCCACCCGCAAAGAGCCGCAAAAAAGCGACCCCGTCAGGTTTTAGTCGACGACCTCGATGCCCATGCTGCGCGCCGTACCGGCGACCATGCTCATCGCCGCCTCAACGCTTGCCGCGTTCAGGTCGGGCATTTTGGTCTCGGCGATCTTGCGCACCTGCTCAGACGTGATCTTGGCGACCTTCTTCTTGTTCGGAGTACCGGACGCCGTCTCGATCCCGCAGGCCTTTTTAATCAGGACAGCCGCAGGGGGGGTCTTGGTAATAAACGTGAAAGAGCGATCCGCATACACGGTAATGACGACCGGGATGATCAGACCGACATCGTTTTTGGTACGCTCGTTAAATTCCTTCGTGAACGCCATGATGTTCACACCGTGCTGACCCAGAGCCGGACCAACCGGGGGAGCCGGCGTCGCTTTGCCGGCAGGGATCTGCAGTTTGATATAGCCTGTAACTTTTTGAGCCATTTTCAGCACCTCCAAAATTCGTGGTAACGGCGGCATCCGCCCGCTATGCGCGGCAGACGCCTCCCACAGCCGGAATCGTGTCCGGCGCACAGGTGAGGGCACAGCCCCGCGCCCTCCGGGTTATGCGTTTTTTGAACGTCAGTCCATGCGGGCGACCTGATCCAGCTCCAGCTCGACCGGCGTTTCGCGGCCGAACATGGAGATCGTCAGGCGCACCTTGTTTTTCTCCGTGTCGATCTCGTCCACCACACCCGAGAAATTCTCGAGCGGACCGTCGATGATCGTGACGGCGTCTCCCACCTCGTAGTTGATCTCGATCTGCCGTTTTTCGATACCCATCGCGAGCACCTCTTCCTCCGGCAGAGGAAGCGGCTTGCCTCCGGGTCCGACGAATCCGGTACAGCCGCGCGTATTGCGCACCACGAACCAGGAGTCATCGGTCATCACCATCTTGACGAAAACATAGCTCGGGTAGATCTTGCGCTCCACCTCATGCTTTTTCCCGTCCTTCAACTCGGTGACGGTCTCCGTCGGCACGCGGATCTCCTGGATCCAATCATGCAGGTGACGGTTCTCGACGATCTTCTCCAAATTGGTGGCTACCTTGTTCTCGTAGCCGGAATAGGTATGCACCACATACCAGTGGGCCTGTTCCGCCATCGTCTGACCTCCTTTTTCTCTGCCGTCACAGGGACAGCACGAGCTGGATCAGCTTGGAAAGGCCGATATCCACCAGCCAGATCAGCAGACCCAGTATTGCGCAAACGGCGATAGTCACAAGCGTGTTGCGCATCACGGTCTTGCGATCCGGCCACACGACCTTTTTTGCCTCGCTGACGAGTCCGCGGAAATATTTTCCCGCCTTCTCCGCTTTTTCATCCTGATAATTGCCCTTTTTGGCCTTGCTCAGACCGATCAGCCAGAGGATCAGACCAACGATGATTGCCAGGATAGCGAGGTAAAAAAGAACCTTCTGAAAGGTCAGGTACTGCAGATCAAAGAACCGGGCGACCCATCCTCCGAAGCCGTATTTCCCCATGGCGGAGAACATATCGGTGTTGTTCAGAAAGGCCAGCAGGGCGACGACCGCACCGGCGATCATCAGGATAATTCCTCCCAGGATCATTCCCTTTTCTCCTCTCGCTTACTTCGTCTCTCTGTGGAGAGTGTGTTTGCGACAGAACCGGCAATACTTGTTCATTTCCAGTCTGTCCGGGTCGTTCTTCTTGTTCTTCATGGTGTTGTAGTTGCGTTGCTTGCATTCCGTGCAGGCCAGGGTAATTTTGACTCTCATAACGGCACCTCCCGATTGTCGGAAATTTGAAAAGCCTCCCTCAGCAGACGGGCATCTGCGCGCAAAAAAATGAGCGCAAAAAAATAACCCCCTTTTGAGGTATTCTTACTATACCATAGATCGGGCAACAGGTCAAGCCCTATTTGCAAAAAAATCCCGTTTTTTTCGCCGGCGGACAAAACCGCCGCAGATGCATTGTAATTATATATGTATATGGTATAGATAGAAAACGGCAAAGCGGGGCGGCAAAAGCCGCCCCGCCGTTCTTCATCCGAAATACCGCACAAGCGAGATCACCTTGCCGAGCACGGCACACTCCTTCACAATGATCGGCTCATACTCGTCGTTCTCCGGTTGGAGCCGGATGTGCCCGTCTTCGGCAAAAAAGCGTTTCACCGTCGCCTCGTCGCCGATCAGCGCCACCACGATATCGCCGTTTTCCGCCGTGGGTGTGCGGTGGACGATCACGACGTCGCCGTTCATGATGCCCGCATTGATCATGCTCGTCCCGTGCACGCGCAGCGCAAACAGCTCCCGCGGGTCATAGCGCCCGCCGGAATACGGCACATAATCCTCGACCTCTTCCACCGCCAGGATCGGCATCCCTGCGGTCACATGGCCGAGCAGCGGCACGCGCGCCACCGTCTCGCCGGGCAGGCGGATGGCACGGTTGAGCCCGCTCTGGCGCGAAATATAGCCGCCCTCCTCCAGAACCTTCAGGTACGCATGCACCGTAGAGGTGGAACGGATGCCCGCCGCCGCGCAGATCTCCCGCACGCTGGGCGGCACGCCGTCCCCGGCGCGTTCGCGCAGAAATTCCAACACCTTCTGCTGTTTTTCGTTCAATGGTTTCATACCCCAGTCGCTCCTTTCCCCTGTACAATCCGCAAACAAACGTTTGTTTTCTTTAGTATAGCACATCTCCCGGCAAAATGCAAACGTTTGTTTGTGATTTTTCAAAAAATTTTTTCGCGGCATTGATGCGGGCTTGACAACAGGCAGACCGCATGGTATACTGGGCAATCGTGTTATACAAGTAGGAAAAGTAGAACTCGAAGGAGGACGCTATGGCAGGAGGAAAGCATGTTTTGGGGCTGCCGGGCGGCAAGCACCTGTTCGGCACCGCCCGCGTCGGTGAAAAGGGGCAGATCGTGATCCCGAAGGAGGCGCGCGCGCTGTTTGACATTCACCCCGGCGACACGCTGCTTTTGCTCGGCGACGAGCAAAACGGCATACTCATCACCCGCCCGGACGTGCTCAACGGCGTGGCGCTGAAAATACTGAACGGCTGGTCGGGAGAAGCCGCAGAAAATAACAGGGAGGATACGACCGATGAATAAATGGGAGATGTATGAAAAGCTCGGACTGTCGGACAAGGTGCTGGCGTTCGGCGAGGAGGTGCTGACCTCGCTCAGGGAGCGGTTTGCCGCCATTGACGAGACAGCGGAATACAATCAGGCGAAAGTACTGTACGCCATGCAGAAAAACCGCGTCAGCGCGGGCTGCTTCGCCGCAACGACAGGTTACGGCTATGACGACATGGGGCGCGAGGTGCTTGAAAAGGTCTATGCCGACTGCTTCCACACCGAGGCGGCACTGGTGCGCCCGCAGATCACCTGCGGCACCCACGCGCTCGCGGTCGCGCTGTCCTCGCAGCTGCGGCCCGGCGACGAGCTGCTGTCTCCGGTCGGCCGCCCGTATGACACGCTCGAAGAGGTCATCGGCATCCGCGAATCGCCCTGCTCTCTGAAGGAATACGGCGTCAGCTACCGGCAGGTCGATCTGCTGCCCGACGGCAGTTTTGACTATGACGGCATCCGCACCGCGCTGAACGACCGCACGCGGCTGGTCACGATCCAGCGCTCCAAGGGCTATCAGACCCGCCCCTCCTTTTCGGTAGAGCAGATCGGCGAGCTGATCGCGTTTATCAAGGGGCTGCGTCCGGACGTGCTGTGCATGGTGGACAACTGCTACGGTGAATTCGTGGAGATGCAGGAGCCGTCCGATGTCGGCGCGGATATGACGGTCGGCTCACTGATCAAAAATCCCGGCGGCGGGCTTGCCCCCATCGGCGGCTACATCTGCGGCACCGCCGCCTGCATCGAGCGGTGCGCCTACCGCCTGAGCGCGCCCGGACTCGGGCAGGAGGTCGGCGCAAATCTCGGCATTCTCCCCGCATTCTATCAGGGGCTGTTCCTTGCCCCGACCGTCGTTTCGGGCGCGCTCAAGGGCGCGGTATTTGCCGCCAACATCTATGAGCGGCTGGGCTTTCCGGTCGTGCCGAACGGCAGCGAGCCGCGGCACGACATTATCCAGGCGGTCTCGCTCGGCTCACCGGAGGCGATGCTCGCCTTCTGCCGCGGCATCCAGGCTGCCGCGCCGGTGGACAGCTATGTGACGCCCGAGCCGTGGGCTATGCCCGGCTATGATGATCCCGTCATCATGGCGGCGGGCGCCTTTGTGCAGGGCTCCTCCATCGAGCTGAGCGCCGACGGCCCCATCCGCCCGCCCTATGCCGTCTATTTTC